>NZ_JAQGIZ010000267.1 GCF_028290885.1 Phenylobacterium sp. | reverse complement strand
CGGACGCCAGACCTCGGCGGCAAGCTGACGACCGTCGAAATGGCCGATGCGGTGCTGGCCGAACTCTAAGAGCGCGTCTCCTGTCTTCCCCCGGTACGGGGGAAATGTCGCCAATGCCGCAGGCGGGCGACAATGGGGGAAGTATTCTTTCGTCAGCTTTCACTTCCCCCCATCGACCCTCCAGCCAAGCGGCTGTCGGGCCACTTCCCCCGTACCGGGGGAAGCCACTACAGCGCCAGCCGCCAGGTCTCGCTGACTTCCGGCGCGCCGAAGTCGTCGTGGGTCCAGGTTTCCTCCAGCTGGAAGCCTTGCGCGGCGTAGATAGCCCGGGCGGCGGTGAGCACCGCGTGGGTCCACAGCACCACCTCGCGGTAGCCGGCGGCGCGGGCGAAGGCGACGCACTCGGCGACCAGGCGCTTGCCGAGCCCGAGCCCGCGGGCGGACGGCTCGAGCATCAGCAGGCGCAGCCTGGCCACCTCGGACGCCTCGTCCTTCACCATCTCCTCCTTCACCAGGAACACGCAGCCCAGGCGCTGGCCGTCTCGCTCGGCGATCCAGCAGCGCTCACGGGTCGGGTCGTGGCCGTCGAGGAAGTCGGCGCAGATGCGGGCGGTCACCGCCTCGATATGGCCGTTCCAGCCGTATTCCCGCGCGTAGACGAGCGCGTGGCGCTCGGTCACCCAGCCCATGTCGCCGATGCGGTGGGGCCGCAGCACGACGGATCCAGCCGGCGGCGCGTTTAGCAGCGCCTCCACCTCGGCCATAGCGCCGGTCAGCCGCCGGCGCCCCTCGGCCGATAGCGCGCCGATCATGTCCTCGACGAGCGCTGCGGAGCGCTGGTCGAACGGCGGGAAGACCTCGCCGCCGCGCTCGGTCAGCCGCAGGACGGTGCTGCGGCCGTCTCTGGCCGACCGCTCGCGCCCGATGACGCCGTCGCGCTCCAGCCGCGCCACGATGCGGCTGAGGTAGCCGGTGTCGAGGCCGGTGATCTCGCCGACCGCCCTGGCGGTGATCCCGTCGGCCTTGGCGACCTCGTACAGCACCCGGCCCTCGGCCACGGTGTAGGGGGTGCCGAGATAGCCCTTCTCCAGCACGCCGATGGCGCGGGTGTAGAAGCGGTTGAATCGGCGGACGGCGGCGACCGGGTCCAGCGTCTCAGCGTCCATGGCGCATCCTCCTTCGACGAAGAGGAGCGCGGATTAGTTGACGGAGTCAACCATTTCCAGGGCCAGGACGGAGCGGACGGCGGCGATGGCGCGGGCCACGTCGGCCTCGCTCGTGCGCCAGTTGCAGACGCTGACCCGCATGCAGCGGCGCCCGCGCCAGGTGACCCCGCCGAAGAAGGCCTCGCCGGTAGCGTTGATCGCCGCGATCACCTCGTCGGTGCGCCGGTCGTGGTCGGCCTCGGTGGCGCCCGCCGTTCTTGACTGAAACCGCACCAGGCCCTGGTTGAGGCCGGGGTTCGCCACCAGCACGGCGCCGGCCAACGCGCCGATGCCCGTGACGATCGCCTGGGCGTGGCGACAGGTGCGCTCGACCAGCTCGGCCAGGCCGTCGCGGCCGAGCTCCCGAAGCGCGGCGTAGAGCGCAAAGCCTCGCGCGCGGCGGGAGAACTCCGGGTTCCAGTCGATCTGGTCGCGCGCCGCCCCGGCCGGCAGGTAGCTGGTCGAGAGCGTCATCGCCGCGCGGTGCGCCTCGGCGTCGCGCACGAATGCCAGGCCGGAGTCGTAGGGCACGTTCAGGTATTTGTGGGCGTCGGTGGTCCAGGAATCGCAGAGCTCCAGGCCGCGGACCAGGTCGCGGTGGCGCGGGCTGGCCTTGGCCCAGAGGCCGAAGGCGCCGTCCACATGGGTCCAGGCCCCGGCCGCGCGCGCGATCGGCGCCAGGACCTCGAAGGGATCGAATGCGGCGCGGTTCAGCTCGCCGGCCTGCAAGACGACGATGGCGGGGTTGGCCGAGGCGGCGAGGGCCGCGCTGAGCGTCTCCGGCGTCACGCGGCCGTCGCTGTCCACCGGTAGCGGGACGATGGCGTCCGAGCCGATGCCGACGAAACGCACCGCACGGTCGACGGAGCCGTGCCGGTCGGCGTTGGCCAGAATGCGGATCGGCGGCGCGCCGGCCAGGCCCTTGCACTCCACGTCCCAGCCGCGGTCGCGCAACAGGGCATGGCGAGCGGCGGCCAGGCAGGTCATGTGGGCCATCTGGGTTCCGGTGACAAAGCCGACGCCGGTCTGCGGCGGCAGGTCGAAGATCTCCCTGAGCCAGCCGGCTGCCACCTCCTCGACCACCGAGGCCGCCGGGCCGCAGGCGTGGATGCCGGCGTTCTGGTCCCAGACCGTGGTCAGCCAGTCGGCGGCCATGGCCGCGGGCAGGCCGCCGCCGATCACCCAGCCGAAGAACCGCCCGCCCTGCGAGCCCAGGATGCCGCCCTCGGTGTCGGCCACCAGGTCGTCGATCACCTGGGTCGCCGGCGCGCCCTGCTGCGCCAGCGGCCTTCCCAGCCGCGACCTGAGCTCGGCGACCGAGGCGGTAGTGGCGACCGAGCGGTCGTCCAGGCCGTCGAGCCAGGCGAAGGCGTGCTCGGCGGCGCGGGCCAGGGCCGTGCGTTCGGGCGTCTCTTTGGGCATCGGTGTCTCCTCCTGGCGCCCGGAATGGGCGGCGCTGCGCCTGGGAGT
>NZ_JAQGIZ010000315.1 GCF_028290885.1 Phenylobacterium sp. | reverse complement strand
CCTGTGAGATTCCTTGCCTTGAAGGCGCCAATTTCGGGCGGTAGAAAGTCCCACTAGAGCAGTAGGGCATTCGGATCGCCTCCCCAGCGATCTACCGTAGCCGCAACCTCGTACTTATCTAGAGGGTTGGAGGGAACGGAAGGGTCCTTGCGCGCCCCTGGCGCGACGGTCCGAACGTCCGGGAAAAAGAGGGGATACGTCCATGGCCGCGAACGCGCTCGCCGTGATGTCGCCGGAAGGCGGCTTGAGCCGGTATCTGTCAGAGATCCGGAAATTTCCGATGCTGGCCAAGGACGAGGAATTCATGCTCGCCAAACGCTGGCAGGAGCATGAAGACCCCGAGGCCGCGCACCGGCTGGTCACCAGCCACCTGCGCCTCGTGGCGAAGATCGCCATGGGCTACCGCGGCTACGGCCTGCCGATTGGCGAGGTGATCTCCGAGGGCAACGTCGGCCTGATGCAGGCGGTGAAGAAGTTCGACCCGGACAGGGGCTTTAGGCTGGCGACCTACGCCATGTGGTGGATCCGCGCCTCGATCCAGGAATACATCCTGCGCTCCTGGAGCCTGGTGAAGATGGGCACCACCGCGGCGCAGAAGAAGCTGTTCTTCAACCTGCGCAAGGCCAAGAGCGAGATCTCCGCCCTGCAGGAAGGCGACCTGCACCCCGACCAGGTCACGACCATCGCCACCAAGCTGGGCGTGCTCAACGAGGAAGTCATCTCGATGAACCGCCGGCTCAGCGGCGGCGACGCCTCGCTGAACTCGCCGATGCGGGCCGATAGCGAGAGCGAGTGGCAGGACTGGCTGGTGGACGACGTCACGCCCAGCCAGGAGACCGTCGTCGCCGACACCCAGGAGAAGTCCCTGCGTATGGGCCTGCTGGAAGAGGCCATGACCGAGCTCACCGACCGCGAGCGCCACATCCTTACCGAGCGCCGGCTGAAGGACGAGCCCACCACCCTGGAGGAACTCGCCTCGCAATACGGCGTCAGCCGCGAGAGGGTCCGCCAGATCGAGGTCCGCGCGTTCGAGAAGCTGCAGAAGTCGATGAAGGCCGCCGCCGAAGAGCGCCACCTGGTCGACGCCTAGGCGCCCGCTGTAAGGCGCCCGCCTTCAACGAGGATGCCATGGCCGGTCCCTTTGGAGCCCAGTCCACAACGGACGAGGTGCTTGCGGGCGTCGATCTGAGCGGCAAGCGCATCCTGGTGACGGGCGCATCCGCCGGCCTCGGCGTCGAGACGGCCCGCGCCCTGGCCGCACACGGCGCGCAGGTAGTGGGAGCCGCCCGCGACCTGGACAAGGCCCGCACGGCGACCGAAGAGGTGCGCGCCCAGGCGGCGAACGGCGGGGGCCTGGAGCTGGTGGAGCTCGACCTCGCATCCCTCGCCAGCGTCCGCGCCTGCGCCGCCGCCCTGGTCGCCGCCGGCAAGCCGTTCGACCTGGTGATCGCCAACGCCGGGGTCATGGCCACCCCGTTCGGCAAGACCGCCGACGGTTTCGAAACCCAGTTCGGCACCAACCACCTGGGCCACTTCGTCCTCGTCAACCGCATTGCGTCCCTGTTGCAGCCGGGATCGCGCCTGGTGAACCTGTCCTCGGCCGGCCACCGGTTCTCCGACGTCGACCTGGAGGACCCCAACTTCGGCCACACCCCCTACGCCGAGTTCGTCGCCTACGGCCGCTCGAAGACCGCCAACGTTCTGTTCGCCGTGGAGTTCGACCGGCGTCATAAGGCGGGCGGCGTGCGCGCCACCGCCGTCCACCCCGGCGGCATCCGGACCGAGCTCGGCCGCTACATGACGCCCGAGGTCACCGAGCAGCTGATCTCCTCGATCAACGCCGCCGCCCAGAGCGCCGGGACGGAGGCGTTCAGCTGGAAGACCATCCCGCAGGGCGCCGCGACCTCGGTCTGGGCCGGCGTCGTCGCGCCCGCCGACCTGGTCGGCGGCCGCTATTGCGAGGACTGCCACGTCGCCGCGATCGAGGCCGATCCGGCGGTCCGCGGCGGCGTACAGCCCTACGCCCTCGACCCGGAGCGGGCCAGGGCGCTGTGGGCCAAGAGCGAAGAGATGGTCGGCGAGCGCTTCTGACGCTCAGGTGCAGCCACCAACTCCGTTCCCGCACGTTCTAACAGCTCCCAACTGGACCCTTTGAGGCCCCGCCGGGCTCCCTGCTTGCGAGGGATCAGCGAGGGCGAATCGAGTTCAGCCGCCTCCGCACGCCGCGGGCAACGGAGATCGCCATGTCCAATCCGGAACGGCTCGATGCCTTGATCCTCGGCAGCGGAGAAGGCGGCAAATACCTAGCCTGGCATCTCGCGCGATCCGGCCGCCGTACAGCGGTCGTGGAGCGCCGATGGGTCGGCGGCTCCTGCCCCAACATCAACTGCCTGCCCAGCAAGAACGAGATCTGGAGCGCCAAGGTCGCGGATCTGACTCGCCACGCCAGGAAGTTCGGGACGGCGACGGAGCCGGTCGCCGTCGACATGGCGAAGGTGCGGCAGCGCAAGCGCGACATGGTGGACGGCCTGGTCGCCATCAACCTGGAGAACTACAGGGCCAGCGGCGCCGAGCTGATCATGGGGAAGGGGCGCTTCGTGGCGCCGAAGACCCTCGAGGTTCGCCTGAACGATGGCGGCAGCCGCGTCCTTGCGGGCGATCAGGTCTTCATCGATGTCGGCACACACCCGGCGATCCCCGACGTGCCTGGCCTCAAGGCCGCCCTTCCGCTGACGAATATCGAGGCGCTGGAGCTCGGCGAGCTGCCGGAACACCTCATCGTCCTGGGCGGCGGCTATGTCGGCCTGGAATTGGCGCAGGCCTTTCGTCGTTTCGGCAGCCGGGTCACCATAGTCGAGCAGGCCGCCCAGCTTGCCGGGCGCGAGGACCCTGACGTGGCCGACGAGGTGCGGGGCTTCCTCAGCGACGAAGGGATCGACGTCCGCCTTTCCACAAAGGCGCTCCGCGTGCAGGGGCGGTCCGGGGACGCCGTCAGCATCGCCTTGCAAACGCCCTCGGGCGAGGCGACCATAGAGGGCAGCCATATCCTGGTCGCCGCCGGGCGATCGCCCAACACCGACGGCATAGGGCTCGATGTGACCGGCGTGGCGTTGGACGACCGGGGCTATATCCGGGTCAACGAACGGCTGGAGACGGGCGCGCCGGATGTCTGGGCGATCGGCGAGTGCGCCGGCAGCGCGCAGTTCACCCATGTGTCTTTCGACGATTTCCGGGTCATCCGGGACAATCTGGCCGGGCTGGACCGCTCCACGCGCAACCGCTTGACACCCTACTGCGTGTTCACCGACCCGCCGCTCGGACGCGTGGGACTGAGCGAGGCCGAAGCGCAGCGCCAGGGCGTCGCGGTGCGGATTGCGAAACTGCCGGTGTCCGCCGTGCTGCGGACCCGGACCATCGACGAGACCAGGGGCTTCATGAAGGCGCTGGTCGCCAACGACAGCGACCGCATCCTGGGGTTCGCCATGATCGGCCCGGAGGCCGGCGAGGTCATGGCTGTCGTGCAGACCGCCATGCTGGCCGGGCTACCCTGCACGGGTCTGCGGGACGCCATTATCGCCCATCCGACGATGGCGGAAGGACTAGGCCCGCTTCTTGCGAAGTTGCCCCCCCGATCCATGGATAAAGTGCACGAGACAGCTCGGGCATCGACGCCCGGCTCTCACGCCGGGACCGGCTCGTCCTTGGGCATGTAGGCCAGCAGCGCGCCGGCCTTGTGGCTCAGCTGGGCGGCGTCGTAGGGCGGTCCCTTGCGCTCGATCTCGTCGAGGTAGCGGCCGAAGTCGATGGCCGCGGTGGTCAGCTTCAGGTCGGCGACGCTCATGCCGCATTTGCGCAGGTCGGTGACCTGGGCCTGCATGGAGCGCATCGCCTGGCTGGGATCGCTCCCGATTGCCGCGATGGCCGAGCGCAGGATCTTCACCGCCTGGGCCAGGCGCTCGGAGTCCGGCGTCGCCCGGGTGTCGGACCGCCGCTTCAGGGCGCCGGAATAGTCGCCGGAGTTGAACCGCCGCCGGTCGGGGCCGACGTAACCCACGGCCTCCACCCAGTCGCGCTGGCGTAGCGTCACCGCCTCCAGCCGGCGCAGCAGGTCCTTGAGCGTGAACGGCCTGCGCAGGAACTCATGAACCCCGGCGTCGCGCGCGGCCAGGATGCCGCCGGCGGTCGCCTGGCCGGTGACCATGATCACCGGTGCATAGCGGCAGGCCAGCGTGCTGCGGCGCAGCTCGCGCGTCAGGGCCACGCCGTCCACCGGCGCCGGCCCGAGGTCGGCGAAGATGATCTGCGGGTCGAAGCCTTCGGCCAGCCGCATGGCCTTCTGCCGGGTCTCGGCGATGCAGATCTGGGAGCGGGCGATGTCGCGCATCAGTTCGCTGAGCAACCGCGCAGCCGCCGGCTGCGGATCCACGATCAACACGCGCTGCAGCATGGGCCCCATGCGCTGGATGATCTTGGCGTCGGTGTTGAACAAGGGCGGCGCGCTCCGGCTGTCGCCGAGTGCTAACCCGCTGCTGGTAAAGAACGCCTTGACGATAACCATGTTTTTCCCGGGATTTAATCCTGGAACGGGTCGCGCATCAGGATGGTGTCGTCGCGTTGCGGGCTGGTGGATAGGAGCGCCACCGGGGCGGCGATCAGTTCCTCGATCCGCCGGACATATTTCACCGCGTTGGCCGGCAGGTCCCGCCAGGAGCGCGCGCCCTGGGTGGTCTCGCGCCAGCCCTCCATCTCCTCATAAACCGGGGTCAGCGCGCTCTGCGCTTTCAGGCCCGCCGGCAGGTAGCTGAAGGCCTGGTCCCCCCCATCTGCGCTCTTGAGCCGGTAGCCGGTGCAGATCTTCAGCGTCGGCAGCCCGTCCAGGACGTCGAGCTTGGTCAGCGCGATGCCGCCGATGCCGTTCAGGGCCACGGACTGGCGCACCAGCGCCGCGTCGAACCAGCCGCAGCGGCGGCTGCGCCCGGTGACCGTGCCGACCTCCTTGCCGACGGTCCCCAGGTGCTCGCCGACCTCGTCGAACAGCTCGGTGGGGAACGGCCCCTCGCCGACGCGGGTGGTGTAGGCCTTGACGATCCCCAGCACATAACCCGGACCTCTGGGCCCGAGCCCAGAGCCCGCCGCCGCCTGGCCGGCCACGGTGTTGGACGAGGTCACGTAAGGATAGGTGCCGTGGTCGACGTCGAGCAGCGCGCCCTGGGCCCCCTCGAACAGCACGCGCTTGCCGGCCTTCACCAGCTCGTTCAGCAACAGCCACGCGGGCTTGGCGAACGGCAGGACCAGGGGGGCGAGCCGCTCCAGCTCGGCCAGCAGGGCCGCGCCGTCGGCCTTCGGCAGGCCGAGCCCCCGGCGCAGCGGCGCGTGGTGGGCGAGCAGGCGGTCGATCTTGGCCTCCAGCGCCTCGCGGTCGGCCAGGTCCGCCACCCGGATCGCGCGCCGGCCCACCTTGTCCTCATAGGCCGGACCGATGCCGCGCCCGGTGGTGCCGATCTTGTTGGTCGCGGCCGCCTCGCGCGCCTGGTCGAGGTCGCGGTGCAGCGGCAGGATCAGGCAGGCGTTGTCGGCCAGCACCAGCAGGTCCGGCGTGATCGTCACCCCCTGCGCGCCGAGTTTGGCGATCTCCTCCAAGAGGTGCCAGGGATCGACCACCACGCCATTTCCGATGACGGAAAGCTTGCTTTGCACGACCCCGGAGGGGAGCAGGGAGAGCTTGTAGACTTGGTCGCCCACCACCAGCGTGTGCCCGGCGTTGTGCCCGCCCTGGAAGCGCACCACCACGTCGGCGCGGTTCGACAGCCAGTCGACGAGCTTGCCCTTGCCCTCGTCGCCCCACTGGGCGCCGATCACCGTCACATTGGCCATGGGTACGATCCCTCCACCTGCCGGGAGAAGACCAGCCGCCCTTCGACAGGTGCTCGGCGTCTGGCTTGGATCGATTGTGCGGCGCGGGTCTAGACGAGTTGGATTTGATTGTCCACGAGCCGCACGAACGGAAGAGCTTTGCCGAGCTTTCGCGCCAGCGGAGGCAGGAGGCGGCCCGCCCGTTCGTGGTGTTCGTGTGATTCGTGGACCAGCTTACTTTCTTGCGCCGGTTTGCTATCAGGCCGCCCATGGACATTCCCCGATTCCACCTCGCCTTTCCTGTCCGCGATCTGGCCGAGGCGCGCGCCTTTTACGGCGGCCTGCTGGGCTGCCCGGAAGGCCGCGCCAGCGACGAATGGATCGACTTCGACTTCCACGGCCACCAGATCGTCGCCCACCTGGCGCCCGACGAGGTCGGTCACAAATCCACCAGCCCGGTCGACGGCCACGACGTGCCGGTGCGCCACTTCGGGGCGATCCTGAAGCCCGCCGACTGGGACACGCTCGCGGCGCGTCTGACGGCCGCCGGGACGCGCTTCGTCATCGAGCCGCACACCCGCTTCAGGGGCGAGGCCGGCGAGCAGTCGACGATGTTCTTCCTCGATCCCTCGGGCAACGCGCTGGAGTTCAAGGCCTTCGCCGACGACGGCATGGTGTTCGCCCGGTGAGCGGTTCCGGGAGCGTGACTTTCGCCGACATCGAAGCCGCCGCCGCGCGGCTCGCGGGCCATGCGGTCGAGACCCCGCTGATCGAAAGCCCGGCGCTGAACGAGCGGCTGGGCGCGCGCGTGCTGCTGAAACTCGAAACCCTGCAGCGGGTCGGCGCCTTCAAGTTCCGCGGCGCCTATAACCGGCTGGTCCAGCTCAGCCCCGACCAACGCAAGCGCGGGGTCGTGGCCTTCTCCTCCGGCAACCACGCCCAGGGCGTGGCGCTGGCCGCCAGGCTGCTCGGCATGCCGGCGCTGATCGTCATGCCGTCCGACGCGCCCGCGGTGAAGGTCGCCGCCACCCGCGGCTACGGCGCCGAGATCAAACTCTACGACCGGCTCAAGGAGAGCCGCGAGGCGATCGCCGCGGAAATCGCCGCCAGCCGCGGCGCGGTGGTCGTCCCGGCCTTCGACGACCCGCACATCGTCGCGGGCCAGGGCACGGTGGGGCTGGAGATGATGCGCCAGGCCAGCGCGATGGGCGCCGCCTTCGACCTCGTGCTCAGCCCGGTCAGCGGCGGCGGCCTGCTGGCCGGCGTCTCCGAGGTGGTGAAGACGCTCTCGCCGGCGACGCAGGTCTGGGGCGTCGAACCCGCGGCCTTCGACGACCTCGCGCAATCGCTCGAGGCGGGCGAGCGGGTGACCATCAAGCCCACCGGCCGCTCTTTGTGCGACGCCCTGGAGAGCCCGGCGCCGGGCGAGATCACCTTCCCGATGCTGAAGCGCAACCTGGCCGGCGCCGTCGGGATCACCGACGCCTGGGTCGCCGAGGCCATGCGCTACGCCTTCTCGACGCTGAAGCTGGTGGTCGAGCCCGGCGGCTGCGTCGGCCTGGCCGCGCTGCTCACGGGGAAGGTCCCGAGCCAGGGCAAGACCGTCGGCATCGTCCTCTCCGGCGGCAACGTCGACCCTGAGCTGTTCGCCCGGGTGATCCGCGGCGAGATCTAGGGTCCGAACGCTTGGCCAGAGGCGCTTAAGCCGGGCTTCACCCGGCGACTCTAGGCTGGCCGCATGACGAGCTCCTGCCTGGCGCCAGCGTGACCGTCACGCCCATCACCCCCGCGGCCGCGGCCCTGCGGGTCGCGATCGTGGGCGCCGCCGAGGCCGAGCTCATCGCCGCGGTGGCAGCCGCACAGGACGCCAACGCCGCCTCGCCGCAGGCTGCGGACGCGGCCGGGCCTTCGGCGGGACGCAGCTTCCCGCCCCTGTTCGCCGAACTCTCGCAAGCCGCGTTGCTGACCCTGCAGCAGGCCTTGCTTGCCGGTCCGCCGCCCGCGCCGCCGATGCGCCGCGCGGTGCTGGCCGGGCAGACGCCCGCGCCCCCGGCGCTCCCCGCTGACGCCGACGCGGCGGCCATCGTCCAGCATCTTCGGCCCCGGGCGGAGCAGGCGGAGGCGCGCCAGACGCTCCAGCAACCGGCCGCCTTGCCCGATGGGACGACGACGACCTGGATGTTCGAGCTGCCGGTCGCCACGCCGCAGGGAACGGCCGTCGCGCAATTCGAAGTTGACCGTGACGCCCCGGAGGCAGGCGTCGCCGAGGCGCCAGAGTCCTGGCACGTGCGGTTTTCGGTGGACATCGAGCCGCTCGGTCCAGTGCACGTTCACCTGGGGATGAAGGGCGGTCGGGCCGCCGTCACGGTCTGGGCCGAACGCGAGGGTGGCCTCGATCTGCTGCGCAGCCAGGGCGCCGAGCTCGCCCGGACGCTGCCGGGGGACGTCGTCTTCCGCGTGGGCGCCCCCAGGCAGTCTGTACCGGCGCGGGGCCGGTTCGTGGACCAGACCTCAT
>NZ_JAQGIZ010000313.1 GCF_028290885.1 Phenylobacterium sp. | reverse complement strand
CGCAGCAGGCGGCCCGCGACCCGCGGGGTCCCGCGGGCCCGCGCGGCGATCTCGGCGGCGCCTTCGGGGTGCAGCCTGAGGCCCATCTTGCCGGCCGCCTGGGCCAGCACCTTCTGCAGCTCGGCAGGCGTGTAGAATTCCAGCCGGATCGGGATGCCGAACCGGTCACGGAGCGGGGTGGCGAGGAGGCCCGCGCGGGTGGTGGCGGCCACCAGGGTGAAGGGCGCGAGGTCGATGCGGATCGAGCGCGCCGACGGCCCTTCGCCGATCATCAGGTCGAGGACGTGGTCCTCCATGGCCGGATAGAGGATCTCCTCGACGTTGGCAGGCAGCCGGTGGATCTCGTCGATGAACAGGACGTCGTTGGGCTCGAGGTTGGTGAGGATGGCGGCCAGGTCGCCGGCCTTGGCCAGCACCGGGCCGGAGGTGGCGCGGAAGTTCACGCCGAGCTCGCGGGCGATGATCTGGGCGAGCGTCGTCTTGCCCAGGCCGGGCGGGCCGAACAGCAGCACGTGGTCCAGCGCCTCGCCGCGGGCCTTGGCGCCCGCGATGAACACCCGCAGGTTGCCCTTGGCCTGCTCCTGGCCGACGAACTCGGCCAGCGTCTGCGGGCGAAGGGCCTTGTCGGGGGCTTCGAAGGGGGCCGGTTCGCCGGACACGATGCGGGTCATGGGGAGGAACTGGCGCCGCGATCCCTCACCGCCCCAGCTCCTGCAACGCCGCCTTGATCAGCCCCGGCGCCTCGGCCTCGTCGCCCAGGCGCAGGGCCGCCTGCTCCACCACGCGGCGGGCGGCGGGTTCGGCGACGCCGAGGCCCATGAGGGCGGCGACGGCTTCTCCGGATGCGGAGGGTTTGGCGGGCGTCCCCGGAGCGGCGCCGGTATGGAGGCCGGCGACCGGGCCGTCGCCCAGCGGCTTGTCCTTCAGCTCGGTGACGATGCGCAGAGCGAGCTTGGGGCCGACGCCCTGGGCGCGGGCCACCGCGGCCTGGTCGCCGCGGGCGGCGGCGGCCGAGAGCTCCGCAGGCGGCAGGACGTCGAGCACGGCCAGCGCCGCCTTCGGTCCCACGCCCTGGATGGTCTTCAACATGACGAAGGCGCGGCGTTCGTGGCGGTCGAGGAAGCCGTAGAGGGTCATGCCGGTCTGCTCCCCCCACTGGCTCTCGATGTGCAGGGTGGCGGTCTCGCCCGTCCCCGGCAAGCGGCCCAGGGTGCGCGAGCCGCAGCGCACGACGTAGCCGACGCCGGCCACGTCGATCAGCGCCTCTTCCTCGCCCACCTCGGCCACGACGCCCCACAGCCGGCCGATCATCGGGCGGCCTCCGGAGCTTGAATGTGAATCACGTTCGGCATCTGTTCCAGCATGCCGTAAACCAACCCGCTTCGCTTGATCAATCGTGAACGTCTCGGGATCGCGGCCGCCCAGGCGCGGCGCGGCGTTAACCAGGATCGTTCAGGGATCGCCGCCACCGTCCCGACGTGTTCCTCTCAGAAGAACGCTGCTACCGTCTCCTCGGGGACCAGATCCATGACCGAGACCGCCGCGCACAGGTCTTCGCCGCATCCGGCGCTCTACCTGGTGCTCTACCTGCCGTTCGGGATCGCCAGCGGCTATGTGACGGTGACGCTGGCTTGGCTGCTCAGCCATGCGGGCGCGAGTGTCGTGGCGATCGCCGGCCTCGCGGGCATGGCGCTGCTGCCCAACACCTGGAAGGTGCTGTGGGCGCCGCTTGTCGACACCACGCTCTCGGCCAAGGCCTGGTTCATGATCGCGGTGACCGGCACGGCGGCGAGCCTGGCGGGCATCGCCTTCCTGCCGCTGCGCACCGACCTCCTGCCCCTGTTCGGCTGGCTGGTGCTGGCCTCCAGCGTCATGGCCACCGTCACCGGCATGGCGGTCCAGCGGTTCATGGCCATCGACACGCCGGACCACGAGAAGGGCCGGGCCGGCGGCTGGAGCCAGGCGGGCAACCTGGGCGGGGTGGGACTGGGCGGCGGAGCCGGGCTCTGGCTCGCCCAGCACTCGGGCCATCCTTGGATTTCCGGCGCAGTGCTGGCGGCCGCCTGCATGATCTCGGCCCTGCCGCTGCTCTGGCTGGCAGAGCCCGGGCGGGTGGCGGCCGGACGAAGCTACCTGGGCACACTAATCGAGACCGGGCGCGACGTGCTGACCCTGGTGCGCACCCGGATCGGGCTGCTCGCCTGCTTCATCATGCTGCTGCCGATCGGCTCGGGCGGGCTGCAGCAGCTCTGGGCGGCGATCGCCAAGGACTGGGGCGCGGGGGCGGACGAGGTGGCGCTGGTGGGCGGCCTGCTTTCCGGCCTGGTCTCGATTCCGGGCTGCATCGCCGGCGGCTACCTGGCCGACCGCATGGACCGCAAGCGCGCCTACAGCCTGTTCGGCGTCGCCCTCTCGGCGGTGGCGGTGGCGATGGCGTTCGGGCCACGCACGCCGATGGCCTTCCTGGTGTTCGCCTGCCTCTACAACTTCGTCGTGGGCTTCTGCTATGGAGCCTATTCGGCGGTGACGCTGGAGGCCATCGGCCACGGCGCGGCGGCCACCAAGTTCAACCTGATCTCCTCGATCTCCAACGTCCCGATCCTGGTGGTCACCCTGGTCGATGGCTGGGCGGAGACGAAGTTCGGCGCCACCGGCATGCTGCTCACCGAGGCCGGGATCGGCGTGGCGGGGGTGGCGGTCTACGGCCTGGTGGCGGTCGCGACGCGGGGGATGAGCCGGGGCGCGCTGTTCCGCAACCGCGCGGCCGCTTAGGGCCAATCGCCATTCAACGCGGCATGAAGGTATCTTCTTCTCCTCCTTCTAAGTCGGAGGAGAGGATCTGTATCGGCCGCAGCAGATGAAAGCCGATCCGGCCTAGCCGTGCGGCGCGGGGATCGCCGAGCCCCATGGCGGCGCGTCGAGGCCGTGCATGTCGGTCGGGCAATAGGCGCCGCAGGCAGCGAGCAGCAGGGCGGCGGCCAGGACCAGGGTTCGCATCGGGAAAACTGAGCCGTGGCCAGCGGCGAAATTGCGGCAACCATTGCGGCGATCGTGCGCTATCCGCCGTGAGGGACCTTGGACAAAGGGCCATGAAAACAGCTCTGATCGCCCTCGGCGCCGCCGTGGCGCTCTCCGGCTGCGCCGACTACTACGACGACTACGGCTACCACCACGGCGCCTCCTACTACAACGGCCCCTACTACAACCGTCCCTACTACAACTACCGGCCACGCTACGATGGCCCCTACTACCAAGGCCCCTACAGGCCGTACTACGACGAAGGGCCGCCCTACGACGGCTACCGGGGGCCGCGATAGCACTTCTGGTCCGGCCGCGGCCGGACGTTCGTACGCGACTAGGGCCATCACTTCGCGCGCCCGGAGGATCAGGCGGCGCCGAGATAGCTCCGGGCGCGGCGGGCGTGGGCGTGGGCGATGGCGACGGCAAGCGCGTCGGCGGCGTCCGCCGTGGTGTCGCCGGCGGTGGGCAGCAGGCGGCGGATCATGAAGCCGACCTGGGCCTTGTCGGCCGCGCCGGTGCCGACCACGGCCTTCTTGACCACGGTGGCGGCGTATTCGGCGACGGTGAGCCCAGCGCGGGCCGGCGCGAGCAGACAGCAGGCGCGCGCATGGCCGAGCTTCAGCGCCGAGGCCGCGTTGTTGTTCATGAAGATCTCCTCCACCGCCGCCTCGTGCGGGGCGTGCAGCGCGATGACCTCGGCGATGGCCTCGAACAGCACCAGCAGCCGCTCGGAGAAGGCCAGCGCAGCCTCCGGCGCGATCACCCCGTGCGCCACATGCGTCAGCCGCGCGCCGTCCACCGCCACCACCCCCCAGCCGGTGCGGCGAAGCCCCGGGTCGAGACCCAGAATCCTGAGCGAAGGAGTCATGCGGAGGGGCTGATTCGCGTTCATCGTCTGTTCCAGTGTGAAGCAGGGAGGTTCGCGGGGGAAGGGTTGAGGAAGGGTGAGCGGGGGGGCCATCACCGTCGCACGTAGAGGTTGGGCGGGTATGGCGGGCGGTCGACATAAGACCCGGCGATGTCATCGTCATGAACTGCGCAGCACCGGCGCCGTCTGGGGGAGTCATCAGCGCTCTTGATGACCTCAGGTTGCAGATGGGGCCGAATGATCGCGGCGCGAACCCGCCCCAACCTGGCGCCACCACTGGGTGTGGGGCCGTTCCGGCAGTAACGTTTGCGTGCAAAACGCCGAAAACCGGCGTTCACATAACATTAGAACCTTTCCGCTTGCGCCCCGTTAGCGCATGGTCAGGCAGCTGTTGGGGCTAATGTTCATGCGTGACCAAGGGATCTATCGGGCCATCGGTCGGCGATTGCGTTCGCGGCGGCGGCTTCTTGAAATGACTCAGCGGGACGTCGCCACGCGTTGCGGGCTCACATTCCAGCAGATCCAGAAATACGAGGCGGGGCTGATCGCCATGCCGATCGCCCGCCTGATCGCGCTGGCCGATGCGCTCGAAACGCCGATCACGGACTTCATCCAGGGCCTGCCCGCCCTCGCGCCGCCGTCCGCGCCGGTGGACGGCGAGGTGGTCACCTGGCGGCGGCCGGAGCAGGGGCGCCGGCTGACGGCCACGGCGGGCGGTTAAACTATTTGCGCTGAATTTTTGGAGTCCGTCCGGGGTCGTGAGACGATCGGCGGAATGATGTCCCGTCCGCGGTTCGAGTCCCGCCGCACCCTGGCGCCGCAGTCCGCGCCGGGACTCTACGCCAGCACGTATACGCCGGAGCGGGGAGCGGCCATCTGCCGGCGGCTGGCCGCGGGCGAGAGCCTGCGCTCGATCTGCCGGGCCGATCCGGCGATGCCGACCGAGAAGACGGTGTGGAACTGGGCCCGTGCGCACGAGGAGTTCCGGCTCATGAAGCGCCATGCGCTGGCCACGGCGCGGGCGGCGGCGCTGCAGGCGCAGGGCGAGCGGGACGCCGCGCGGCGGGCGCAGGTGGGCTCGCGGGGCGGCCAGAGCTGGCGGGCCGGGACGGACCACTATGGGCCCGAGGTCCGGGAGATAATCTGTACGCGGGTG
The DNA here is from genome assembly GCF_028290885.1 of Phenylobacterium sp. Lineage (GTDB taxonomy): Bacteria > Pseudomonadota > Alphaproteobacteria > Caulobacterales > Caulobacteraceae > Phenylobacterium. Next base: position 5,396 of record NZ_JAQGIZ010000313.1, on the reverse strand, counting down.
ATGATGGGCGAGAGCGTGACGGCGATCTGCCGCGACTCCGACATGCCGTCGATCGGCGCGGTGTACTGGTGGCTGCGGCGCTATCCCGAGTTCCTGGCGGACTACCGGCGCTCCAAGGCGATGGTCGAGGAGATCATGGTGGAGCAGGCCTGCGAGGGCCTGCAGTGGATCGGGATGCGCAAGTCCGAGCCGATGCTGCGCCGCACGGTGATCGCCGCCGAGAAACGGGCCGCGCGGCTGAGCCTGAAGCGCTATGCCGAGCCCGAGGGGCCGGAACGGCTGGTGGTGACAATGAAAGAGCCGGATGGGTCGTCGCGGGTGATCTATGGGGCGGGGGACGAGCCAGCTGCTCCCTGAAGGGCACACTTCGGGGGAGGTGGCGCGGCGCGGAACGCGACGTGACGGAGGGGGCGCGTGGACGTCTCGCTCCGAATGACTCAGAGCCCGGTCGCCCGCGCGCGCCCTCCGTCAGCTTTGCTGACACCTCCCCCGAACTCTTCGGTTCAGGAGAGGAGCTTTCAGCCGCCCCCAGGCGTTGATGCCATTCGGACCAACAGCCCGCGAGGCGCCCCCTTGGCCCTGTCGATCCCCATCGATGCCACCGTGCCGCCCGTCATCGACCAGGCGCGGCGCCTGCTGTTCGGCGACAGCGAGCTGGTGCGCCACGCCGCCGACGCCGCGGGCGGGCTGGCGGTGAACCTGGCGCTGGCCGGCGTGATCCTGGCGGCCACGCTGTGGGCCGCCAACTGGCTCTCCCAGCTGACCGCCCGCGCGATCGCCCGGGCCCACCGGCGCAATCCCGTCGACACCACGCTGCAGAGCTTCGCCGCCTCGCTGGTGCGCTATTTCGTGTTCGTGGTGGGCATGGTGGGCGTGCTGCAGCAGCTGGGGGTCAAGGCGACCTCGGTGATCGCGGTGCTGGGCGCGGCCTCGCTGGCCATCGGCCTGGCCTTGCAGGGCGCGCTCGCCAATGTGGCGGCCGGCGTGATGCTGCTGATCCTGCGGCCCTACCGGGTGGGCGACCGGGTGGAGATCAACGGACGGCAGGGCACGGTGAAGGGGCTCGACCTGTTCGCCACGCGGCTTTCCGATCCCGACAATCTCAACATCTTCGTGCCCAACGCCAAGGCGTTCGGGGAGATCATCGTCAATCAGACCTCGCCGGCTGGCCGGCGCGCGGAGATCGACTTGACCATCGACTACGAGGACGACGTGGACCGGGCGCTGAAGGTGCTGCTCGAATGCGCCGCCGCCGATCCGCGGGTGCTGGCCAAGCCCGAGCCCTGGGCCAAGCTGACCGCGCTGAAGGACAATGGGGTGACGGTGACGCTGCGCGCCTGGTTCTCGCCGAGCGATTACTGGGACGCGCGCTACGACCTGCTCAAGGCCGTCAAGCAGCGGCTCGAGGCCGAGGGGTTTTCGTTCCCCTATCCGCACCAGGTGGCGGTGCAGTCGCGCGCGTTCCAGCCACCTGCAAGCATCGCGGAGCCCGCGGCCAAGCCTGCGGCGAAGCGCGAGTCCAGGCCACGCGCGCGGGCCGCCGCCAAGCCGGCCGCCAAGCCGGCCCTCAGCCGACGATCGGCTTCTCCTCGCCCCACCAGAGCGGGCTCTTCGCAAGGTCGATGAAGCGGCGCTCGTCCTCCAGTAGCAGGGCGCCGGCGGCCCGGACCTCCGGACGCTCGGAATTGGCCGCCAGGGCCTCGAGGCTGTCGAACCACAGCTCCGCCACCCCGTCGTATTGGCCCGGCGCCTCGCGGCTGGCGCGCAGGGCGGCGCTGGCCTCGGCCGGCAGGCTGTGCAGCTGGACGTAGCGGCGGATCTGCAGGGTCTCGGCCACCGAGGCGACCAGCGGGCCGTGGGTCTTGAACCAGTAATCCTGGAACGCCTCTCGGCTGAGGTGCGGCAGGCGGGTGAGGCAGAAGGTGAGCTTGATCATGGCGGCCGAGTGTCCCGATTCCGAAGTTCGCAAGCGCTTGCGGCTGCTTTTGGCGAACTTCGGAATCGATAGGGACACTAGCAAGTCCATGTTTTCTAGTGCGCCTCTTGGATTTGAAGTTCGCTCGGCGCTTGGCCCCTGAACGAGGCGAACTTCAAATCCAGCACACTAGCCTGGACCGGGATCGCCGCGACGGAAAGCCCGCCCCGTGTGGCGCCGCCCGGATTGACAAGCCGTAGGCCTTCCGTCCCAGTGGCGGGCGAGGGACCGGGCCGAGGCCAGGGACAGCCGGGCATGAGTTTGGATACCGAGAGCGTAACTCTCGCGGGCAGCGGGTTGGTGTTCGTGAACTATTACGGCGCCGGGGTCACCGACGCCTATCGCGGCGCGATCATCTCCGCCGAGAACTACCTGCAGAGCCAGTTCACCAATCCGGTGACCGTGGGCGTGAACTTCGACCTCCAGTCGCTGGGCCAGACCTTCAGCGCGCAGAACACCTTCACCACGACGACGGTGAGCTTTGCGGCCTTCACCGCCGCGCTTCGGACGCACGCCACCACCGCCGACGACGTCCTGGCGGTGAACGGGCTGCCGGCGACGGACCCCTCGAACGGCGCGGGGTTCTCGATCCCCACCACCGAGGCGCGGATCCTGGGCCTGGCGGTGCAGACCAACAGCGTCGACGACCATGTGGTGCTGAACAGCGACCTGAACTTCACCTTCGGCCAGGACGCCATCGGCGCGCTGGAGCACGAGATCAGCGAGGGGGTGTTCGGCCGGACCGCGAGCCTGGGCCTCGACGGCTCGAAGTGGGCGCCGATGGACCTGTTCCGCTTCACCGCCACCGGACAGCGCGACTTCACCGGCGGCTCAGACGGGGTGACCACCTACTTCGGGGTCGACGCCCAGCACCTCACCAGCCTTGCCTACCACAACTCGATCAACAGCGCCGGCGTCGACGACGGCTTCGACCTGGGCGACTGGTCCAACACCCGCGGCGACGCCTTCGGCCCGGGCGGGCCCTCGTCGCCGGGCGCGGTGTCGGCCACCGACCTGCGGGTGCTCGACATCCTGGGCTGGAACCCCACCGGCTCGGGGACCGGGTTCCAGCCGGCGCCGGACGAGTACGCCTCCAGCCTGACCGACACCACCGCGCCGTTCGGCCATCTGGCGGTCGGCGGGTCGGCCAGCGGGGCGCTGCAGACCGCCGGCGACCGCGACTGGTTCCAGGTGCAGCTCCAGGCCGGCGCGACCTACACCATCAACCTGGTGGGCCGGGTGGGCGGCGGCGGCACGCTCGCCGACTCCTTCCTGCGGCTGCACGATTCCAGCGGGAATGTGCTGGCGTCCGACGATGATGTCGTCGCCGGCAGCAACCCGGACTCGCGGCTGGTGTTCGTCGCGCCGACCAGCGGGACCTACTACGTCGACGCCGGCTCCTTCGTGGACGGCTACACGGGCACCTATCAGGTGAGTGTCAGCCAGACGGGCGCGGCGGCCGCGCCCGCGGGCCAAGTGCTGGTGGGCGCGGCCGGCGGGGATACCCTGCAGGGCGGCGCGGGCGACGACAGCATCACCGGCGGCGCCAACGGCTCGAACTACCTGCGCGGCAATGACGGCAACGACGTGATCAACGGCGGCACCGGCTTCGACGACATCAACGGCAACATGGGCAACGACACCCTGCACGGCGGGGCCGGGGACGACTGGGTGGTGGGCGGCAAGAACGACGACCTGCAGTTCGGCGACGCGGGCTCGGATGTCGTCTGGGGCAACCTCGGGAACGACACCCTCGACGGCGGCGACGGCAATGACCAGGTGCGCGGCGGCCAGGGGGACGACAGCCTGAGCGGCGGCGCCGGCGACGACTACATCTCCGGCGACCGCGGCAACGACACCGAAACCGGCGGCGCGGGCGCCGACCTGTTCCACACCTCGCAGGAAGCCGGGATCGACAAGGTGCTGGACTTCCACCTCTCCGAGGGCGACCGGGTGATGCTGGACCCGGGGACCACCTACACGGTGAGCCAGGTGGGCGCCGACACGGTGATCGACTTCGGCGCCGGCAACCAGATGATCCTGGTGGGGGTGCAGCTCTCGACGCTGACGGCGGGATGGATCTTCGGGAACTGACGCGGCTTGCGCGCCACGCAAACGGCCCGCGATTCGGGGAGGATCGCGGGCCTTGGCGACCGCCCCTTGGAGGCCGGGGAGCGCGGGGCGGACGGGCTGGGGCCGGGGGAGGCCCTCTTACTCCTTACGTCGGAGGAGTCGCCCGGAGCTTGTCCCGTTTCGACTGGATCGAAACGGCGCTCCGGATTCTGTGCTTGGTCGCTCTTCCTGATCGGCTGACTTGTTCCAAGTCAGCCGGGAAACGCTCTAGCTACGGCTGGCGAACTGGACGTTGGCCGCGACCTTGGCGTTGACCTCGGCGCGGACGCCGGCGCGGCAGGCGGCCTGGATGTTCAGCGTCCTCTCGCCTGAGCAGAAGCGGCGCGCGGCGAAGTCCAGGCGATGCTGGTAGGCGGTTCGGCCGGAGGCGGTGGCGAGGTTCAGGTCGGCGATCTGGACGCTGGCGTGCGGCGGCTGGGCGTAGGCCGCGGTGGTCAGGGACGCGGCGGGCAGGGCGGCCAGCGCCAGGGTGGCGAGGCTGGCGATACGGGCGGTCAGTTTGGTCAAGGTCATGGTCTTGGTTCCCTCTTCGAATGCGGTGGGCGGTGCGAACCGCCGATGAAGAGGGAATACTTGTGGATGCTGTAGAAGTCCCGTGAAGCCTGCGTAATGACGCCGAATTCACAAAGTTACGGCGGATTAATTACCTAAACGAGTTGTAATGTTCAGCCCGTATTGTTCCGGCACGCCGATCAGCTGCAGGAAGGTCACCGCCGCGACGGCGCGCTGCGGGACGTTCGAAAGGGCATGGGAAGGCTTGGCCTCGACGCTGAGCGCGACGACGATCCAGGCGCCGGGGAAGGGCTTCAGCTGATGGTCGCCCAGGCCCTGCAGGTGCGGGCAAAGGGCGAGCGCGCGCTCGGCGCAGGCGCGGTGCAGGGGCGCGATGGCGCCGGCGTCGAGCAGCCGCCGGTCGTCGGCGAACTCCGGCGGCAGCCAGACGCCCAGGCCCTTGGCGCGGACCTCGCCGGCGGTGGTCCAGCGGGCGGTCTGGGTCCAGCGGTCGCCCTCCGGGGTCTGCTCGCCGCACATCGGGCAACGCATCTCGCGCACCGACTTGCGCTGGCGGAACAGGTGGTTGCGCGCGTAGAGCGGCTCGCCCTCTCCCGGATGCTCGGCCTGGCCCACGGCCAGCGCGCCGTCGACCGAGGGGCAGGGCGCGACGCCGGTGAGCTGTTCGGCCGACCAGCTGCTGACCCAGGGGACGTCGACGCCGACCTCGAGCTTCGGCGCGGGCGCGGCGGTCACGGCGTGGTCGGCGCGGCGGGGGGCGCGCGGCGGATCGAGG
>NZ_JAQGIZ010000289.1 GCF_028290885.1 Phenylobacterium sp. | reverse complement strand
CGGCGGTGCGGGCGCGGCCGGCGGGGCGGGGGGCGCGCGGCGGATCGAGGTGATGCGCACCGGCTTGACCAGCATTTCGCCCTTCATGGCTCCGACACCGGCCTTGGGATCGACGGGCTGGCCGAGGATCGTCTTGGCCACGTCGATGCCGTCGACCACGCGGCCGAAGGCGGCGAAGCCGGGGTCCTTGGGCGTCGCGTCGAGGTAGGGCATGTCGCCGATGCAGATGAACCAGTCGGCCTGGGCCGAGCCCGGCGCGTGGCGGCCCATGGAGATGGTCCCGTCGGTGTGTTTGAGGCCCGTCTTCGTGGTGCTCTCGTGCGCGATCGGCGGCAGCACCTTCTTGGGGTCGTTCTGCAGGCCGCCCTGGATCGTGCCGTAGTCGTTGGTGGTCTGCCCGGCCGGCTTCGACGCCCGGTAGAAGGTCGCGCCGTCATAGAGCTTGCGGTCGACATACTTCAGGAAGTTGGCGGTGGTGACCGGCGCCTTGTCGGCGAACAACTCCAGCGTCATCGCGCCCTGCGGCGTGGTGATCGTCACCCGCGGATTGGCGGTCTGGCTGGCGGTCTGGGCGAAGGCTGGGGCGGCGAAGGCCGCAGTGGCGGCGAGGGCGAGGACGAGGGCGAGGACGGCGCGGCGCAGGAGCATGGCCGCCAACCTACCTGCCGCGCTCCGAAATGGAAGGCGCGCGGCGCCAGGCCATAGAGGCCCGCGACCGGGTGGCGGTCACGGGCCTGGCTTTGGCTAGCGGGCGGCGAGGTGGGTCACCGGGCTGATCATCGCCAGCTTTTCCGTCACTTCGGTGCGGACGGCGGCCTTGCAGGCGAATTGGATCGAGAGGTTCTTTTCGTTGCCGCAGATTTCGGCGGCCGCGACGTTCACACGGTGAGCGAAGGCAGCCTTACCAGCCGTGCTGGCCAGGTTCAGGTCCGCGATGCGAACGGACGGCTGGGCGTGGGCCGCGGGCAGGGCGGCGAACTGGGTCGCGGGCGTGATCGCCGCCAGCTTTTCCGTCACCTCGGCGCGGACGGCGGCCTTGCAGGCGTATTCGATCGAGAGGTTCTTTTCGTCGCCGCAGACCTGAGCGGCCGCGACGTTCAGGCGGTGGGAGAAGGTCGCCTTACCGGCGTCGCTGGCCAGGTTCAGGTCGCCGACCCGAACCGAAGGCTGGGCGTGGGCGGCGGTGAGCGGCAGGGCGATGAGGGCCAGGGCGAGGCTAGCGGTGCGGGCGATGAAATTGGACAAGGTGTTCTTCCTTCAGGGTTCCAAGAGGGCGCCTTATCCTCCACCACTGGTTGAAGAGATGCTTAGATATAAGAATAATAGATGTTAAACGCTATGGTTGTCTTTGGTAACGTCGTATAGGTGCAAATTGATGCATTGGGGTGCATGTTCAGAACACATAGAAAGTAGACCTGCAAACTAGGCCATATGGATTGCGACATATGCGAAACACATCTATGGACACCTGCACTTGCTTATTCGCCTGTCACGAGAATCTGAAATAAGCTGATTGAGGCGGGAATCGAGGCAACGGCGCCGCGAAATGTACTGAGGGGGTGTCCGGGGGCGTCGCCGCCGAACAACTTCCGGTTGGCGCATTGATCCACGCCGCGGGCGCCGAACGACGGGCCGAAGTCAGTGCGAGCAGGATACGCCTGGGGACTCCACGGCGAACTACCCGCCGGCGCCGGGCCGGCAACGCACCACGGTGTCGGTCTGGCCGGTGGCGCGCGGGCCTGCCGGTGTGAGTGCGAAGGTCTCGACCCGGCGGGCGCAGACGCGGCGCAGGCCCCGAGCCCCGGCGATTTCAGACACCACGCGGGCCGAAACCCTGGCGGACCGACGGTCCGGGTCGATGGCGACCGCCTCGAGGGTCACGGCCTCCCGCGCCTTGCCGTGGGTCAGCGCGCGCCCGCTCTGGGCGCGGGCCTCGGCGCGCGTGCTGACGCCGTAGGGCACGATGCTGTTGTCGTTCGCAAGCGCCTGGTCGGTGAACCGGGCGGTTGGACTGAAGGTGGCGAAATAGCCGGCCAGGTCGCCGGCGTTCCAGGCGCGGGACTGGCGCTCGACAAGACTTCGGACCTGCGCCTCGGTGAGACCCGCAGGCCCCGCCAACGCCGGACCCGCGAAGGCCAGCGCCAGCAGCAGCGCTCTCACGCCTTCGCCTCCAGCCACCGCATCCGATAGCCATTGACGGCGGTGTCGCCAAGCCGATCGAGCAGCCGCCAGTTCGCCACGGCGCCCACCGGCGCGCCGATCAGCGGGATCATCTGCGCGAGCTTCGCCAGGTCGATGTAGTCCCGATATTCCTCCTGGAACTTCCGCCAGTCGAAGGCCTCGAAGCTCTGTGGATGGCTGCGGGCGTCCCAGCCTTCGAGCGTCTGGAGAACCGCCGCGCGATGATCGGCGCCGGAGAAGGCCAGCTCGAAGAGGTGCAGGATATACAGGCGCTCGGCGAAGGCTTCCGCTGAATGTCCATAGATCGCCGCCAGCTCGAACAGCAGCTTGAGCTTGATGGCGATCAGCGCCGGGAAGTCGGCCGCGGACAGCCAGAAGCCGCCGGCGCCGGTCACCCCGCCCTCGGCCGCCGCGGTGGCGCGGTAGCCCAGGATGGCGGTCCGCGCCTGCCGGTCGCGCGCACTGAGCGTGGTGTCCGTCAGCGGGGCGGTGAAGGTGGTGGCGTCCGCCCCGACCAGGATCGCCCGGGTCATCCGCTCGATGACGTCGGTGACCACGGTGTGGACCTTCTCGGGGATGATCCGATTGATCCGCATCTGGACGGCTGTGGCGATGCGGTCGAGCCGGGTGGGCGGCGCCAGCATCCGACGGCGCCAATGGTCGACCTCGCCCCGCGCCCAGGCTTCGTAGGCGGCCTCGGTCAGGCCGGCGGGCGGGGTGGCGGCAGTCACCGCGTACGCCAGAAGTGGAACGCCGCCCAGCCGGCCCTCAGCACATCGAGGTCGAGGCCCAGCGCGACGCCGAGGCCGGCCGCGGCGCGGAACAGCGCGGCGCTCGCGCCCGGGACCCAGAAGATCAGCAGCAGCAGGCCCACCATCACCAGGCCCTCGGCCTTGCGGATGTGGGGCGTCAGGCTGGCCGGCAGGAACGGGCGGATCGCGCCGAAGCCGTCGAGGCCGGGGATCGGCAGCAGGTTGAGGATCAGGCCCATCGCCTGCAGGAAGGCCAAGACCGTCAGCGCCTCGAAGAGGGCCACAGGCCCAGGGCCCTCAAGGCCGGCGTTCGCCCAGACCCTGAGGCCGAAGGTCAGCCCCAGCAGGATCACCAGGGTCGCGCCCGGTCCCGCCAGGGAGGCGGCCGCCCGCCAGAGCCGCCCGCGCATCAGGTCGTTGCGCAGATAGACCGCGCCGCCCGGGAAACCGACGCCGCCCAGCAGCAGCGCGATCAGCGGCAGCACCAGGCTGACCCCCAGGTCGCCGTAGCGGCGCGGGTCGAAGGACAGGTAGCCCTTCTCGGCCACCGTATGGTCGCCGCCGAGCCAGGCGACCGCGGCGTGGCTGAACTCGTGGGCCATCACCGAGAGGATCCAACCCACCATCACGACGGCGAAGACCAGCGGTCCGCTCGGCTGGCGCAGCAGCAACCCGACCAGCGCCAGCCAGACCAGCAGGATGCCGGGCCCCACGAAGGGGTTGGGCTTGGGCGGAGCCTGGGGCAGGGATGCGGCGTCGTCGGTCACGCCGCCCCCTCTAGCACGGTTGGGCCTGTCACATCGGCGGCTTGGCGCCGTTCTCCCCGACCGAGACGGAGCCCGCCATCGGGCCGCTGGGGCCCTTCTGGACGACCATGAACACCGGCGTGCCGACCTTCACCATCTCGCGCTTGCCGGGGCCGATCTGCACCACTGGCACATTGGCCGGCACGGTGATGTGGCGCTTGCCGTAGGAGTAGCTCACGTCCAATTCCCGCGAGCCCTTCTTGCCGGCGACCACGGTCCCGACCGTGCCGTTGGTCATCATCGAGCCCGGCTTGAGGTCCCAGCCGTAGTGGCCTTCGCCCATCTTCACGCCGGGCGGGAAGACGTGGACTTCCAGCGACTTGCCCATCCCCTCCTTGCCGGGCATCTCGGCCGTGCCGATGAAGCTGCCGGGCTGGATGGCGTCGATGGCCACCGGCTTCATCACCGCGACCGTCCAGGTGGGGGCCAGGCCCACGACCTGCGGCCCCTTGTCGGTCTTCACCGTCAGCGACGCGTCGGTCATGGCGCTGACCGTGCCGCGGACCACCGTGGGCGTCGGCGGCGTGGCCGGCGCGGGCGTCTGGGCGAGCGTGGCGGCTGCGGACAGGGCGAGGAGGGCGAGCGCTGTTGCGGCGGTGCGGATCATGGACGTTTTCCTTTGGGCTCAAGAGGCGGCGCGTCTTCTTGTCGAACGCCGATCGCAGGCCTGCAAGTAGGAAGCGGCGCCATGCCGGTCAACGCGACCGCAGCGCCGTCGAGCAGGCCACCGCCCAAACGAAAGGGCCGGCGCCTCGCGGCGCCGGCCCTCGTTGGTCTTGCGCGGCTCTCGAGAGAGCCGGCTTCAGTCCTTAGGCGCTTTGCAGCTGGCCGGCGGACGTCTTGCCATTGCGCGGGTCTTTTTCCAGCTCGTAGCTGATCTTTTGACCCTCGTGCAGCGACGCGAGGTTCGCGCGCTCCACGGCCGAGATGTGCACGAACACGTCTTGTCCGCCATCATCGGGCTGGATGAAACCAAAGCCTTTTTGGCCGTTAAACCACTTCACGACACCAGTCGCCATATCAGTATCCCCTTCCGGGCCTTAAGTATTCACGCGCCCGAGATGGGCGACGAGATCAAATTTTCGGAGAGGGTCGAGGGCAGTTCCGGCGCCCGATTTGGAAATCGGGGATGGAGAGCGGGCGAGCCAAAACGATATTCGATGGCGGCATCCTCCCATGCGGTCGGGCAAGATGCAAGGAAATTCCCCTGAACCTTGCTGAAAGGAGGAGACAGCGCGCTGTTTTACCTATAGAAATCTTATCCCGCAGTCATTCGACAGCATCCCGGGGCCGTGGCCCATGCGCCGCGCTTATAAGGATCACCTTCATGGCCATACGTGGCGCAGCCGATCGCGAGACCCTTACCGTGGCCCGCCACGAAGGCCGCTGGGCGGTTGAACACCAGGGCGTTTTCTCCGACCACACCGCCGAGAAGGAAGAAGCCAAGGCCGCCGCCAACAAGCGCGCCCGGGCCCTGCAGGACGCCGGCCGCGCCTGCCAGGTGCGGGTGAGCGGCGAGCACGGCTTCTTCGCGGACGCCTGAGATGGTCTCCTCCCACGCCCAGAAACCCGCCCGCCGCCGCGGCTCCGCCGCTGAAGAAGCACGCTTCGCCATCGAGCAGGCCGACGCCGACGGCGTGGCGCGCACGGCGATGACCCTGCGCATGACGCTGCGCGACGTCTCCGAGCTGAAGCGCGACCCGAAGGTCGCCATGGCCGACATCAACTACGGCCCCGACGGCATGCGCTACCTCGGCGTGGCCGTGGACCAGGGCGGGGTGACGCAGTCCACCCTCGACCGCGGCGACACCTCCTACGTTCGCGGGGCGGCCGCCGAGGCGCCTGCGGCCAAGCCGAAGGCGACCCGCAAGAAAGCGGTCAAGAAGGTCGCCGCGGCCGAGCCGGTCGAGTAGGGCCTACTTCTTCAGCGACGCCTGGATGGCCTTGGCCTTGTCGAGGTGCGCCTGCACGATCGGCACGGCCTTCGCCGCGCCGGCCTTGAGGCCCGGGTCGGAGCCATCGTTGGCGTAGCCCTGCATGAGCGTCAGCGCCTCCTCGTGAGCGGCGACCTGCTGGTCGATGTAGGTCTTGTCGAAGTCCGCGCCGCTGGCGCTGTTCAGGTGGTCGATGAAGCCCTGGCGGCGATTGTCGAGCTTGGCGGCCGGGGTCTGGCCGGCGGCGAGGATCAGCGGCTTCATGCTGTTGCTGAGCGCGGTGTGGTCCTTCACCATCATCCTGGCGAAGGCCTTCACGTCCGGGTTCTTCGACCGCTTCTCGGCGATCTGCGCGGCCTGGATTTCGTACATGTCGCCCTGGCTGGCGTTCGAGACGAAGGCGGCGGTGTCGTGCGAGCCCACGGTGGTGGCCGAGGTCGCGCCGACCGCGGCGCCGGTGGCGTCTTCGGCCTTGTTCACGGCCTGGCCCGTCGCCTGGGTGGCGTCGGAGGCGGTCGCGCTGGCCGTGGCGCCGGCGTCGGCGGCGGTGGTGCTCGCCGGCTTGTTGCAGGCGGCGAGCGAGAGGGCCGCGACGGTCGCCGCGGTGAGGAAGAGGACGTGTTTCATGAGCGTCTCCCGTTTGAAGTTCGGGAGCAAAAAGGCGTGTCGTGACGCTTGGTTCCGCCGCTAGCGGAGCGTCGCCTCGACCTGTCCGAGACCTCAGACCGCGACGGAAGGCTCGACGCTCGAATCCGGCACGACGGCGATCTGGGCGTGGACCACGGAGACCTTGGTCCCGGGTTCGGCAGAGGTGACCGTGACCGCGGCCCGCAGCTGTTTCGCCAGCGCCTCGACGATGGTGGTGCCGAGGCCTGGCCTGGCGCTGGCCGCATCCTTGGGCATGCCCGCGCCGTTGTCGCTCACCGAAAGCGTCCAGTTGGGGCCGCGGGTGTGATAGGCGACGATGATCTTGCCTTGGCGGCGCCCGGGGAAGGCGTGCTTGAGCGCATTGATCACCAGCTCGGTGACGATCAGGCCCAGGCTGACCGAGGCGTCCGCGCCGACCGCGCTGTCGTCGGCGTCGACCTCGATGCTGAGCTGCTTGTGGTCGCGGATCATCGAGGCGCCGAGGCTCTGGCAGAGCTGGCTGAAGTAGGCCTTGAGCCCGACGTCGCCCAGGGTGGAGGTGGCGAGCTGGCGCTGCACCTCGGCCACCGACAACACCCGCTCATGGGCCGCCTGCAGGTCGTGGCGGGCCTCGCTGGAGTGCGCGTGCTTCGCGCTCTGCAGGATCACGCTGGAGATGATCTGCAGGCTGTTGGCGACGCGGTGCTGCACCTCCTGCAGCAGGATGGCCTTTTCGCGCAGCAGGTCGTCCTTCAGCTTCTCGGCGATCCTGGCGTCGGTGACGTCGATGGCGGTGAGCAGCAGGCGGACGTCCTCGGCGGGCCCGTAATCGATCTTGCGCGCATTCAGCACCAGGCGCCGCGGGCCTTGGCGCTTGCTCTTGAGGTCCATCTCGTAGGCGTCGATCTCGGCGTCGCCGCCGGCCGTCGCGTCGAGCAGCGAGCGCAGCCGCGGCATATTCCATTCGCCGGCCCCCAGTTCGAAGACCAGCACCCCGGTCGCCTTGTCCGGGGCGATCTGGAACGCTGCGCAGAAAGACTTGCTGGCCGCGACGACCCGGAAGTCGCCGTCCAGCAGCAGCAGAGGCGCGGTTGAGGAATCGACGACCGCCAACGCCAGGTTGACGGAAACATCAGGCTCGAGCGGCGGGTGGGCAGCCATGGCTGACCCTTCATGAAGGAGCCGGAGGCTCGCGGAGCGAAAGCCGTACCCGGGGTCGATTGTCGCGAGGTCACGCCACCGCGCCTGGGCGGCCACGGCTCGTCGGTATGTCTGCTATAGCACGGACGGGGTGCATGCGGGGGGATTCGGTGAAGTCCGTCCGCCGACGCCAGATGGCGGCTTAAGCCAGCGCGGCATCCGTGGGAGGATGGCGCCCGGCGGCGGCAGGAGACCTGGGCGATGCGAGACACGACCACATCTGAGGCGCGCGGGCGGCCGGAATGCCTCGTGGCGCCCCGATGAGCGACGGCGACGACCAGGCGCGCGAAACGGCGCGGCGCAAGCTCATCGGCCGTCTCGCGGTGATCGCCTTGCTGGTGCTGGTGGCGGCCTATGTGGCGGTGACGTTCCGCTGGATCTGAGCGGGCCGGGCGCGGCTTACTTGGCTTCCGCGATGCCCTTCATGGTCGCCAGCACATTGGTGAACTGCTTCGTGCGGCGCTCCTTGTCAGCGGTCTTGTCCGCCGGCTCGTGCTTCGGCAGGGCGTCGGCGTCGTAGACCAGCGTGTAGAGGAGCTTCGAGTGGCCCTTGTCGATCGGGCGGATCTCCACGGTGCCGTGGTAATCGGTCGGCGATTTCGGCTGCGAGTAGGAGTAGGACCACGCGGTCCTGGCGACCTGCAGCTCATCGATCCGGTCGGCGATGCGGCGCACCGCGCCCACCTCGCCGTCCTTGCCCGAGGTGATGACGCAGGTGGTCTTCATCCAGGCGCCGATGTCGCAGAAGCCGGAGATCTTCTTCCAGGCCGCGTCGGCCGGCTTGTCGATCGTGGTCTCCAGCGGAATGGTCACGAAGTCGGCGGCGCGGGCCGCACCGGCGGCCAGAGCACTGGCGGCCAGCGTCAGGGCCGCGGCGGCGGCGAAAAGCAGTTTCATCTTGGTTCCCCCCTCATTTGCCGACAGCTTCGCACCCCCACGCAGCGTAAGCCAATCCCCCAATGTCATCCCGGTTTTGCCCCCGGGACCGGCCGAATGGCTGGCCCGAGGACAGGCTGCGCAAAGACCGGGATCCATAGACGCCAACGTCCGAGACTGGCTTGAGAGCATGGTGTCTATGGGTCCCGGACAACTGCTGCGCAGCTCGCGGGGTGACACCGTGGAGGGGTCTATCCCGCGAGCTTCTCCAGCTCGGCGGCGTCGATGTCCTCGTTGGAATAGACGTTCTGGACGTCGTCCTCGTCCTCCAGCGACTCCAGCAGTTTCATGAGGCCGGCGGCGGCCTCGCCGGACACCGGGGTGCGGGCCTTGGGCCGCCAGGCGACGGTGGTGGACTTGGCCGGGCCGAGCGCGGCCTCCAGCGCCGCGGCGACCTCCGAGAGGTCCTCGAAGGCCGTGTAGATGGTGTGGCCGTCCTCGTCGGATTCCACGTCTTCGGCGCCGGCTTCGATGGCGGCCTCCATCACCTTGTCCTCGGAGCCGGCTTGCGGCCCGTAGACGATCTGGCCCACCCGGTCCCACATGAAGGCCACCGAGCCGGTCTCGCCGAGGTTGCCGCCGTTCTTCGAGAAGGTGGAGCGCACGTTGGAGGCGGCGCGGTTGCGGTTGTCGGTCAGCACCTCGACGATCACGCCGACGCCGCCTGGGCCGAACCCCTCGTAGCGGATCTCTTCGTAGGATTCCGCGTCGCCGCCGCTGGCCTTCTTGATGGCCCGCTCGATGACGTCCTTGGGCAGGGATTCGCCCTTGGCGTTGTTTACCGCCAGCCGCAGCCGCGCATTCATGGCGGGATCGGGCAGGCCTGACTTGGCCGCGACGGTGATCTCGCGGGAGAGCTTGGAGAACAGCTTCGAGCGCGCGGAGTCGGCGCGGCCCTTGCGGTGCATTATGTTCTTGAACTTGGAATGTCCGGCCATGGTCTGCTTGCGATGGGTCAAGGATAGGGAGACGCGCTGCTTTCTAGCCCTGGTGTCGGCGGCGCGGAACCCCCGCCATGCGGGCGGGTTAGCCACGGTGGACCGTCAGCGGGAGGCTTTGCCATGAGCGAACAGGTCGTCGAGGAGGTGGATGATCTCGGCCAGCCAGGCCCCGACGGGGAGCTCGTCCACTGGATGGACCCCAAGCCGCTGAGGGTGGGCCCCGCGGGCGTCTCGGCGACGGCCGCCGGCGCGTTTGTGCTCGGCGTCGCGACGACCCTGGCGGTCCTGGCGCTGACCCACTGGCTGGGCCCGGAGCGCGTCCTTCAGCGGCCGCGGTGGCGGACGCCGGCGTAGCGGCGCGTCACTCCAGCGGCTCACAGTCGATGCGGCCGACGCCGCCGTGCTGCAGCAGGTAGACGGCGTCCTGTGGCACGTCCTGCTGGCCGGATTCATCTCGGGAGAGGTTGGCGTAGAGGCCGCGCAGGACCCGGCCGGAGATGCCGTGGCTGACGGCGACGATCTTCCGCTTAGGCTCCGGCGGCAGGCTGGCCAGCCAGTCGCCGACGCGGGTGGCCACCTCCTCATAGGTCTCGCCGGCCGAGGCGTCGAAGGCCCAGCCGGTGCGGCCGAAGGTGTCGGGATGCTCGGCCTCCAGCTCGGCGCGCAGCCGGCCGTCGTGCGGGCCCCAGCTCATCTCCTTGAGGCGTTCATCGAGCTCGACAGGGAGGCCGCCGAGCTTGCCCGCGACGATCGCGGCGGTGCTCGCCGCGCGGCCGAGCGGGCTGGAGACGATCCGCCAGCCGTCCGGCTCGCGGATCAGGTCGCGCAACAGGCGGCCCACCGCCCCGGCCTGGCGGACGCCCAGCGCGGTGAGCGGTGAGTCCACATGGCCCTGGATGCGGCGTTCGCGGTTGAACTCGGTCTGGCCGTGCCGAACAAGATAAATCACGCGAGGTACATCACCGCTTGCGACGCACCACAGGGTGGGAGGTCGAGAGCCCGCCGTCGACGGCGATGGTCTGGCCGTTGACGTAGGATGAGTCGTCGGAGGCCAGGAACAAGCCGGCATGGGCGATCTCGTCGGGCACGCCGTAGCGGGTCAGCGGGTTGAGCTGGCCGATCTTGTCCTCGTTGCCGCGGGCCCGCGCGCCCTCGAAGATCGGCTTGGTCATGCCGGTCTCGATCAGGCCGGGCGCGATGGCGTTGACCCGCACGCCCGTTCCGTAGAACTCGTTGGCCGAGGTCTGGGCCAGGCTGATGACGCCCGCCTTCGACGCCGAATAGGCAGGTCCGCCGGCCCCGGAGCGGATGCCGGCCACCGAGGCCGTGCAGATGATCGAGCCCTTGCCGGCGGCGATCATCGGGACCGAGGCGTGCTTCACGGCCAGGAAGGCGCCGATCAGGTTCACCCGCAGGATCTCGGCCCAGTAGTCGGCGGTCTGCTCGTGCAGCGGCGTCCAGCCGCCGGAGACGCCGGCGTTGGCCCAGACCACGTCGAGGGTTCCGTACTCGGCCTGGGCGCGGTCGATGTAGCTTTTCACGAAGGCGTCGTCGCCGGCGTCGCCGGTCATGGCCACCGCCTTGCCGCCGGCCTTGCCGACCATCTCGGCGGTCTCGTCCACCGCCTCGGCGCGGTCGACGCAGACCACCCGCGCACCCTCGCGGGCGAAGAGCAGGGCGGCGGCGCGGCCGATGCCGCTGGCGGCGCCGGTGATGACGGCCGTGCGGCCCTGGAGACGTCCCATGGTGGTCCTCTTGCGTCTTCTAAGCGTTGGTTTTGGCGCGGCTGGCCGCGGCGGTGATGGCGTCGATGAAGACCTCGTAGAGGCCGGGCGGCAGGTCGTGGCCCATGCCGGGGATGATCCGCAGCTCGGCGCCGGGAATGGCCGCGGCGGTCGCCTCGCCGCCGATTTTCATCAAGAGCGGGTCATCGGCGCCGTGCAGCACCACGACCGGGATATTGAGGCCGCGGAGCGCCGCCGTCCGGTCGCCGTCGGCCTCGACGGCCTTGCGCTGACGCCCCACGCCCACGGGATTGAAGGCGCGGTTGTACTCGGCGATCACCCGGGCGCGGTTCTCTTCGTCGGTCCAGGGATAGGCCGGACTGCCGATGGTGCGGGCGTTGGCCATGCGGTTCTCCACGAAGGCTTCGAAATCCGCTTTGGGGTCGGGGGGCGGCGCATTCAGCACGGCGGCGGCCTCCGGCGTCGACTTGAAGGCGTCGGCCGCGCCGGTGGTGGACATGATCGAGGTCATCGAGAGCACCCGGCCCGGATGGTCGAGGGCCAGCCGCTGGACGATCATCCCGCCCATGGAGACCCCGGCGATGTGCGCCTTCCTGACGCCCGCGGCGTCCAGCACGGCGACGCCGTCATTGGCCATATCCTTCAGGCTGTAGGCCTCGGTCGGCCAGGTGGAGAGGCCGGTGTCGCGGTTGTCGAAGCGGATGGCGCGGTAGCCCTTGGCCACCAGCTTCTCGCAGAACGCCTCCGGCCAGCGGGTCATCTGCGAGCCCAGGCCGTTGACCAGCAGGACGGTCTCCGGGCGATCGTCGCCGAAGCTCTGGTATTCGATCTCGACGTTGCCGTTGCGGGCGCGGGGCATTCTGGGTCTCCCATTTCCTCCCCCTCTGGGGGAGGGGGACCGCGAAGCGGTGGAGGGGGTCATCCGCGGTCTGAGCGGACCCCCTCAGTCAGCTTCGCTGACAGCTCCCCCGAAGGGGAGCAACTATTCGTCTCACGGAATCAGCAACACTCGCCCCACCGCCTGGCGGCTTTCGATGTAGCGGTGGGCCTCGGCGGCGTCCTTCAGGGAGAAGGTCCTGTCGATGACCACTTGCAGGTTCCCGTCGGCGACGTCCTGGATCAGCTGCTGGATGTTGTCGTGGACGCGGTCGGTGGCGATCTCGGCGCCCAGGAAGACGCCCGAGAGCGTGCGGTTGCCGCCCATCATCGAGCCGACGTCGACCTTCATCGGCTCGCGGCCCGCCTGGCCGACCATGGAGACCCGGCCGCGGTAGGCCAGCGACAGGATCGAGGACTGCAGGGTGGGTCCGCCGACGCTGTCGACGATCACGTCGGCCATGTGCTTGTCGGTGAGCCGCGCGACTTCGGTGGGCACGTCGTCGCGCTGGTAGTTGATGCCGTGGGTCAGGCCCAAGGGCCTCAGGCGCTCCAGGCGTTCGTCGGAGGAGGCGGTGGCCAGCACCATGGCCGCGCCGGCCCGGGCGGCGAGCTGGATCGCGGCGACGCCGACGCCGCTCGCGCCGGCCTGCACCAGCACGATCTCGCCCTTCTTCATGCGGCCGAACTCGAACAGGCAGTCGTGAGCGGTGCCGAACGGCACGGGAATCGCGGCGGCCTGGCGCACGTCCATGCCGGGCGGGATCACCCAGGCGGTGCGGGCCGCCACGGCGCGCAGCTCGGCGTGGCTGCCGAAGGCGCCGGTGGTGACCGCCTTGTCGCCGACCTTGATGCCCTCGACCTCGTCGCCCACCTGCACGACCTCGCCGGCCGCCTGGTAGCCCACGATGTGCGGCTTGGTCATCAGGGCGCCGCGGAAGCGGTTCAGCGTGTCGCCGCCCTCGATCGACACCGCCTCGACGCGGATGACGATGCCTTTGCGGTGGCATTCGGGATCGGGAACCTCCTCGTACCTGAAGACGTCCGGGCCGCCGTTCTCGTAGTAGACCGCAGCCTTCATGGTGGCGCTTCCTGTCCAAACATTTGTTTGACTCAACGCATCCCACGAGGACGTTGGGCGCGCAAGATGGAGGGCGCATCGCAAGGGATCTGGCGAAAGTCACTCGCCGCCACGCGTTCACCTGGACGTAAGGTCCTTCAGATTCTTATGCTCACGTTATGAGTCGGGTCTGTGGGGGTCCTTCGGCGTGAACATCTTCTTTGCCTGTGGGGCCCCCAGGTCGGGCACCACCTGGCTGCAACGCATCCTCGACGCCCACCCGGAAGTCTGCTGCTCCGGCGAGGGCCATTTCGTCAGGCGCTTCAGCTCCCCGGTGGCAAAGGTGGTCAACACCTATAACCAGAGCCTTACGGTCGAGGCCAAGCATGTCTACGAGGGCAGCCCTTACTACGGCGCGATCAGCCAGTCCGAGTTCGACGAACTGGTGCGCAGCTTCATCCTGCAGAGGCTAGGCGCCCGGGCCGACGCCCGGACCCGCTGGATCGGCGACAAGACCCCCGGCTACACCCGGGACCTGGGCCAGCTCCACCGGCTGTTTCCGGAGGCAAAGATCATCCACATCGTTCGCGACCCGCGCGACGTCGTCGTCTCGCGCCTGGCCTTCAACCACCGCGCCGGCTACCGCGAGGTCTTCACGCCGGGAGCCGAACAGCATCGGAAGGCGGTCGAAAGCGCCATGCAGATGTGGATCGACGCGGTAAGGGCGGTCGACGACTTCGCCCGGGCCCGTCCGAAGCTGGTTCATGAGCTGAACTATCGTGATCTGCACCTCGATCCCGTCGGCGAGACCGAGCGGCTGTTCCGCTTCCTTGGCGCGTCGGCCGAGCGCGTTCTGGTCGAGCAGGTCGCCGCCGCCACCAGCTTCGAGGCGCTGGCTGGACGCAAGGCCGGCGAGGAGGACGCATCCTCCTTCCTGCGCAAGGGCGTGGTAGGCGATTGGAAGACCCGGCTCGATCCGGAGACCGCCGAGCTCATATCCCAAAGTTGCGGCGAGCTGATGCGCCGAAAGCGGGTCGCGGCCTAGCGTCCCGCCGCAGGTAGCCGTGGACAGGGGGTGCGGCCGCGTCGATGCTCCAACGGCAAAACGGGAGTGAGCTATGACGCGGGCGCTGGTGCTGGGGGGCGGCGGGCCCGTGGGGATCGCCTGGGAGAGCGGGTTGGTGGCCGGGCTGGCGCAGGCCGGCGTCGACCTGGGCCGGGCGGATTTCACCATGGGCACCTCGGCGGGATCCTTCGTCGGCGCCCGGCTGGCGCTGGGGGCGGACGCAAAGACCCTGGCCGATCCGATCCTCGCCGACCGCATCCCCGGCGAGGATGGGCGGCCCGCGAGCGGCGGCGCCCCGCCCGCGGACCTCTCCAGGCTGATGCAGATGATAGGCGAGGCGCAGGGGGGCTTGCGCAATCCAGCCGAGGCGCGGGCGGAGATCGGCGCCTTCGCGCTGGCGGCCCAGACCATTGACGAGGCGGCGTTCATCGCAAGCTTCGGCCGCTCGTTCGCAAGCCTGCCGGCGGACGCCTGGCCGGAGCGGGGCTTCGGCTGTACCGCGGTGGACGCCGAGACGGGCGCCTTCCAGCTCTGGACCAAGGACTCGGGCGTCGGCGTGGTGCGGGCCGTGGCCTCGAGCTGCAGCGTGCCGGGGGTCTATCCGCCGGTGACGCTGAACGGGCGGCGCTACATCGACGGCGGCATGCGCTCGTCCACCAATGCCGACATGGCGGCGGGCCATGACTTGGTTGTGGTGATCGCGGTGCGGCTGGGCGCGGCCGGCGGGGCGGCGGCGGAGCGGATCGCCGCGCGCTTCGACGAGGAGGTCGAGAGCCTCAAGCACGGCGGCTCGACGGTCGTGGTGATCACCCCCGACGACGCCAGCATCGAGGCCTTCGGCGTCAACCTGATGGACTTCCGCCGCCGCCCCGCCGCCGCCCGGGCGGGCCTGGCGCAGGGCCTGACCGACGCCGCCGAGCTGAAGCCGTTCTGGGGGTAGGGCGGAGCGGGGCGCGTCAGCCCGTGCGCTCGGTGACGGCGCGGCCGAACAGGAAGCCTTCGACGAAGGCCCAGAGGTCGGCCGCTTCCCGGCCCGCCTCGGCCGGCGGATCCAGCTCCTCCACCGAGCGGCCGGTCTCGAACGCAGCCTGATAGCTGATCCGCGCCCGCAGGATGGTGGGGATCACCGGCAGGCGCAGCAGCTTCAGCGCCTCCAGCGCGCGCTTCACCGAGGGCGTCTCGACGCCGGCGCGCGGCGACGGCGCCTGGTTCAGCACCACCAGGGCGGGCTTGCGCAGCCGGCGCACGATTTCCGAGGTCTGGATCGCCGCCGCCAGGTCGAGGAAGGTCGGCCGGATCACCAGCAGGCAGAGGTCGGCGGCGACGATGGCGTGGCTGATCTCGTCCTCGACCACCGCCGGGGTGTCGACGACCATCAGGTCGACATCCGCGCGGATCGACGCCAACTGCAGGGTAAAGAGCTTGGCGCCTGAGGTTTCGGCGAGCTCGGGCCCGGCGCCGCGGCGGCCCTTCAGCACCTGGCTCGCGGACCGCTGGGCGTCGGTGTCGGCCAGCAGCACCTTGCGGCCGCGCATGTGGGCGGCGAGCGCCAGATGCACCGCGACCGTGCTCTTGCCGGATCCGCCCTTGCGCGCAATGACGGCGATGGTGCGCATGAAGGTGGGCGGCAAGGTCCGGGGCGGCGGCGAATGGCCAAGCTTGACCGAAGCCTGTGACATATCCGCGACCCGACGCAGAAGGGGCCGCCAAGCGGGCGGCCCCGTGCTGGCTTTCGCTGGTCAGGCGGCCGCGGCGGCCGTCCGGCGGCGGGCCGTGCGCAGCGTGGCGCCGAGGCCGAAGAAGCCGCCGATCATCAGCGCCCAGCTGGCGGGCTCGGGCACGCCGGCCGTCACGCTGATGTTGTCGAGCGTGTAATAGGCCGGCACGTCGAGGGTGGAGAAGCTCAGCGTCGTCGGGCCGGACGCCGCGACGTTCGTGAAGCTGTAATGCGTGACGCCTTCGCCGGGCGGGTTCAGCAGCAGGTTGGCGCCGCCGAAATCGGCGCTGAAGAAGGCGCCGCCGTTGTTGCTGAGGTCGAAGGAGATGTCGTAGAGGCCTGCGCCCGTCGCGAGCGTCTGCGAGATGCCGCCGACGCCATTTACCGGTCCGAAATAGGCCAGATCGCTGCCGTCGGTGGGGCAGCCAAAGTCAAAGCAGCCAGCGGCAACGCCGGTGTGGTCCGTGTCGCCGAATTGCGCCCAGCCGGTGAAGTCGCCGGTTTCGAAGCTGCCGTTGGTGACAAGTTCGGTCGCGCCGGCCGACATGGCGGCCATCGAAGTCGCCAGAGCGATGGCCGCGCCGGCCATCAACGATTTAATTTTCATAGCAGTCCCCACTACGCCCAGGTACGCAACTGTACGGCCCCCAGATGAACGGTTGATTGAATCTTAACAACCGGAATCCCCTGGGACGTGAATATTCAGGGACTACTTAGGTATACCGCGTTATACGAACGACGTTCAGTCGTTCCGCTTCACGAAGGTTCGAATTGCCGTAACGACGGTATCTTGATCTTCTTCGCTGAGGTAGGGGTGCATCGGCAGGCTGATGACCTGGCCGGCCTTGGCCTCGGTGACGGGCAGGCCGCCGGGCGCGGTCGGGTAGACCGAGTAGACGCCCTGCTTGTGGATCGGGATCGGGTAGTAGACGGCGGTGGGGACGCCCTGTTCCCGCAGGTAGGGGCCGAGCTGGTCGCGGCCGGAAAGCTCGATGGTGTACTGCGCCCAGACGCTGACGCCGCCGTCAGCCACGGTCGGCGTCTTCACGACGTCGCCCAGGGCCGCCGCATAGCGGTCGGCGACGCGGTTGCGGGCGGCGATTTCGTCCTCGAAGATCTTCAGCTTCTCGATGAGGATGGCGGCCTGGATGGTATCCATGCGGGAGTTCATCCCGATACGGACGTTCAGGTATTTCGGGTCGTGCTCGAAGGTCTTGCCCTCGATGTCCGACTTCACCGCCTGGCCGTGCACGCGCAAGGACACCAAGAGGTCGTGGAAGCCCGCGTCCTTCGACAGCACCGCCCCGCCGTCGCCGTAGCAGCCGAGCGGCTTGGCCGGGAAGAAGGAGGTGGTGGCGACGTCGGCCCAGTGGATCGGGTGCTTGCCGCCAAGCGTGCAGCCGAAGCCCTGGGCGGAATCGCTGATCAGCTTCAGGCCGTGCTTGGCGCAGACCCGGGCGATGGCGGGATAGTCGGCCGGACCGCCGAACAGGTCGACGGCGATGACCGCGCGCGGGGTCAGCTTGCCCTCGCGCTTCACCGCCTCGATCGCCGCCTGCAGGCTTTCCGGGTCGAGGTTGTAGGTCTGCGGATCGATGTCCACGAACACCGGCGAGGCGCCCACCAGCGGCATGGCCTCGGCGGTGGCGGCGAAGGTGAAGGAGGGGCAGAAGACGGCGTCGCCCGGCCCGATCCCCCAGGCCATCAGCGGCAGCACCAGGGCCTCGGTGCCCGAGCCGCAGGACAGCGCGAAGGGGGCGTGGCCGAAGGCCGCGAGCTGGCGTTCGAACTCGCCGATCTCCGGGCCCATGATGTAGGCGCCGGAGCGCACCACCTTGAGGATCGCATCCTCCAGCGGCTGGCCGAGGCGCCGGCGCTGCGCCTGCAGGTCGATGAACGGGATCATGGGCGGGCCTCTCGCATTTCGCGGCGCGGCTATGCCATGCGTCGGGCGGAGGAGCCAAAACACGCTTGGTGACGCTGTGTTGCGGGATAGCGGCGTTCGCAGAATGGGGGCATGCTGCGGCCGGGAAGCACTTGGGGGCTCACGCGCATGGTGGCGACGGCGATAAATCCCGCACAGCGGGCGATGGGAACTTTCTACGTCTGGATGGCGGGCCTCTTCGTGCTGATCGCGTTCAGCGGTTTTGCGGAAACCTACTGGTTGCAACTGGCGGGCGGCACGTTCGTGGGCTCCCCGCTCCTGCACCTGCACGGCCTGTTGTTCTCGGCCTGGACCTTGTTCTTCCTCAGCCAGACCTGGCTGGCGGCCAGCGGCCAGATGCAGCACCACCGGGCCTGGGGCGTGGCGGGCGTTTCGCTGGCGACGGCAATGGTCTTCGTGGGCCTGGCCACCAGCATCGCCAGCATGCAGAAGGGCGTCGCAGACGGTCACGCCGAAGCCGCGCGCGCCTTCGCCATTGTGCCGCTGAGCGCGGCGGTGCTGTTCGCGGTGCTGGTGGCCTGGGCTGTGGTGACGGTGAAGACGCCTGAGGTCCACAAGCGGCTGATGATGCTGGCGACGATCAGCATCCTGCAGGCGCCGATCGGCCGGTTCTTTTTCCTGACGGTCGGGGGCGGTGGCGGACCGGGCTCACGGCCCGGCCTGATGCCGCCTGCGCCGGTGGCGACCACGGTCGGCGCCGGCCTCGTGGTGGCGGTGCTGATCCTGGCGGCTGTCGTCTATGACTGGCGCAAGCGCGGCCGGCCCCACCCTGTCTATGTGATCGGGGGCGCGGCGGTGGTGATCATCGAACTGATCCGCGTGCCGCTGGCCGAGACGCCCCAGTGGCAGGCCATCGCCAAGGCCCTGGGGACCTTCGCGACCTACACCTAGAAGCGAGGCGGCTAGGGCGTAACCCATCCCTCCTCTTTAGGGGAGGGTGGACGAGGCGAAGCCCGGCCTTATGGCGCAAACACACCCAAGCTGGTGGGCACCCAAGGCCTAGGATGATTGGCACCATAGTGGGATGGCAAACCCAGTCATCCCATCCAGCGTCGAGCAGCCCCGTGTGCTCCACGCGCTTGTCCGCAAGCGCGCGGAGCTGGCGGGGCAGATCGCGCACAAGGAATTCGAGCTTCAGCGCACCCTCGGTGAGCTGACCCACGTCGACTCCACCATCCGCCTTTTCACCGAAGACGTAGATGTCGGCGCCATTCGCCCA
>NZ_JAQGIZ010000275.1 GCF_028290885.1 Phenylobacterium sp. | reverse complement strand
ACGTCGCAGTCCCCACCTGAACAGTCATTTGGCAAGGCTTGCCCAATTCGGCAGCGGCTTCAAGAAGGCCCACAGTTGCGGGGAACGGTCGGAGTGCCGACGTGACCTGCGGGGCGCCCAACGAGGAAGCCTGCATCCGACTCCCGCCGCTGTCCGCAATGGGTCGGGCGCGGTCAATGTCTTCCGGCCCGAGGGCAGGCCCGGACACCCGGCGCCAAAAAAGGAATGTGACCCAAGTCTTTTGTGTTTCTGAATCTCCGTCACCCAGGTCGTGCCGCGTCCAGAGCCACGACGAAAAAAAGCCTGGGTCCCCGCTTTCGCGGGGATGGGCGGTGTGTGGGGGTATCAGCGAAAGACATAGATCCCGCCAGTCACCCCCTGCGGCGCCTCGGCGAGGCCGCGGATCTCCAGCCGCGCGCGCCTGGCGCCGCAGAGGCAGCGCAGCCGCGTCTCCAGGTGCGCGGTCGCCTGCCGCCCGAGCCCCTGGCCGACCCAGGGCTTTGGATCGATCGCCGCCTCGCGCCCGCAGCCGCAGACGGCCCACAGGCTGGAGCGCGCCGCCAGCGCCTGGTCGAGCCTGGGCCAGGCCGGCCAGGCCGCGAAGCTCCGATACGATGCGCCGTCCGCCATGTCCGCCTCCGTCCAGAACTGTTCAAAGAACAAAAGCAGAACTTTTGGAATCACGCGAGTCCCTTGCGGCTGTGCTGCGCGCGGCGTGCAACCGGCCGGCGACTTCGCGCCTAGATCTTCTCGCTGATCTTGATCGCCGCGCGGCAGCCGGTGCGGATCACCGCGGCCAGCAGGGCGTAGCCGGGCGCCTCGCGGGCGCCTTCCTCCAGGGCGAGGTCGCGGTGGGCCAGTTCCTCCTCGCGGAACTTGGCCAGTTCGGCGGCGAGGTCCGGTTCGCGGTCGGCGAGTTCCGCGACTTGGCTCGCATAGTGCTCCTCGATCACCGTCTCGACCGCCTCGGTGCAGGCGTGCGCGGCCTTGTCGCCCATCAAAGCCGTGCCGGCGCCCAGGGCGAAGGCGGCCATCCGCCAGACCGGTGTCAGCGCCGTCGGCCGCACCTGGCGCTCTGTGAGCAGGCGGTCGAAGCGGGCGAGATGCTGGGCCTCCTGGGCCTCCATCTCGCTGAGCTGGCCCGCGATCCGCTCGTGGCCCTTGGCCTCGCCCAGCACCGTGCGCTGGCCGCGGTAGATGGCGACGGCGGCCATCTCGCCGGCCTGGTCGACCCTGAGGATCTCCGCCATCCGGGCGGCGAGCGCGCCCTGGCCGGGCCGCGGTGGGATCGGCTTGCTGCTCATGCCTTCCTCCGCTCGCGAATCGCCGCCGCGACGCTGAGCGCGGCCAGGATCAGCGAGGCCACGGTATTCCAGCCGGCCATGGAAAGCCCGGCGAACTTCCAGGCAGGCTGGTCGCAGGCCGGCATTCGCACGCCGCCGCCGTTCAGGAGGTCCTTCAGCGCTGCGGCCGTCACCCCGCCCGAGCCGGAGCAGCTCTGCGGCCCCGGCCAGAACTTCCACTCCACGCCCGCGTGGTAGCCGGCGATCCCGGCGCCCGTGAGGAAGATCAGCGCCAGCACCCAGCAGGTGGCTTCGCGCCAGCGCGGGCCGCCCGGCAGGCGCACCACCACCATGGCGACGGCCGCGAAGGCGGCGGCGACCCAATAGACGGTCCGCTGCTTCAGGCAGAGTTCGCAGGGGGCGAGGCCGCCGAAGGTCTGGAAGGCGTGCGCGATCGCCAACATGGCGGCCGAGGCCAGCAAGGCGAAAAGCCGCCAGCGGTCGAGGAACGGTCGCAGGATGCTCTGCATGGGCGCCTCTATAGCCCCGCCCAGTCGCCGCGGCCTAGTGAGCGAACTTCAAGGCCGTCACCAGGCCCACGATCGCGACCGCCGCCGCGCTCGCCACCAGCGCCAGCCGGCGCTCCACGAAGCTGCGGATCGGCTCGCCGTAGACCTTCAGGAGCAGGGCCTCCAGGGAGAAGCGCAGGCCGCGCACCAGGATCGAGACCCCGATGAACACCCCGAAGTTCAGCTTCGCCAGACCCGACGCGATGGCGGTGATCTTGTAGGGAATGGGCACCGCGATCAGCAGGGCGCCCCACTTGCCGTACCAGGCCTGGAACGACTCGAAGCTGCCGCCGGTCAGGGACAACAGCCATTCTCCGACCGGCTGCAGGAAATACCCCACTGCATAGCCGCACGACCCGCCGAGGATCGAGCAGGCCGTGGTCAGCGCCGCGTAGCGCAGCGCCCGCTGGCGGTCGCCCAGCACCACCGGCATCAAGAGGACGTCCGGCGGGATCGGGAAGAACAGCCCCTCGCAGAAGGCCACAGCGGCCAGCGCCAGCGGCGCGCGCGGCGAGGCGGCGAGGCCCATCACCCAATCGTAGGTCTTGCGAAGCATAAGCGATCCTGAGGGGAGGTTGCGGCGTTCAGCTATCAGGCGGGACAAACCTTGTCTTCCGGCTACCGATAACTAGTTCCACACGATACGAAATCCCTCCCATCAGGAGATTCCACGATGACCGTCGAAACCATGCCGCCCACGCCACAGGACGGCCGCGACCTCTTCGAGAACCCGCTGGGGACCGACGGCTTCGAATTCGTGGAGTTCACCTCGCCGGAGCCGGAGCGGCTGAAGGGCCTGTTCGAGCTGATGGGCTTCACGGCGGTTTCCAAACACCGTTCGAAGAACGTGCTGCGCTTCCGCCAGGGCGACATCAACTTCATCCTCAACATGGAGCCCGCCGGCCAGCCCGCCGAGTTCCGCAAGGTCCACGGCCCCTCGGCCAACGCCATGGCCTTCCGGGTGAAGGACGCCGCCAAGGCCCTGAAGCTCGCCGTCGAGCGCGGCGCGACCGCGGTCTCGGGCCCGGTCGGGCCGATGGAGCTGAACATCCCGGCCATCGAAGGGATCGGCGGCTCGAACCTCTACCTGGTCGACCGCTATGGGGCCCAGGAGATCTACGACGTCGACTTCACGCCCATCCCGGGCGCGGCCGAGGCGGCGGCGAAGAACGCCAGGGGCCTCACCTACCTCGACCACCTGACCCACAACGTCCACCGCGGCGCCATGGCCAAGTGGGCGGACTTCTACGAGCGCATCTTCAACTTCCGCGAAATCCGCTATTTCGACATCGAAGGCGCGCAGACGGGCCTGTTCTCCAAGGCCATGACCAGCCCCGACGGCAAGATCCGCATTCCGCTGAACGAGAGCCAGGACGAGCACTCGCAGATCGAGGAGTTCCTGCGCGACTACCACGGCGAGGGCATCCAGCATGTGGCGCTGGGCACCAGCGACATTTTCGAGTCCGTCGAACGGATGCGCGAGGACGGGGTGAAGTTCCAGTCGAGCCCCGACACCTACTACGAGCAGCTCAACGATCGAGTCCCCGGCCACGGCGAGAACCTGCAGCGGCTGCAGGCCGACAAGATCCTGCTCGACGGCGCGCCTACCGAGGGCCAGGGCCTGCTGCTGCAGATCTTCACCGAGAACATGATCGGCCCGATCTTCTTCGAGCTGATCCAGCGCAAGGGCAACGAAGGCTTCGGCGAGGGCAACTTCAAGGCGCTGTTCGAGTCCATCGAGTTGGACCAGATCCGGCGCGGGGTGCTGCCGGCGAAGGGCGCCTGATGTCCGCATCGAACTGGTCGCTGGTCCTGCACGGCGGGTCCGGCGTGATCGAGCGCGCCGACCTGAGGCCGGATCAGGACCTGGCTTACCGCGGCGTCCTGGCGAAGGCGGCGGAGGCCGGCGCCGCGGTGCTGCGCGCCGACGGCGCTGCGCTGGACGCCGTCGAGGCGGCGATCCGCGTCCTGGAAGACGACCCGCTGTTCAACGCCGGGCGCGGCGCGGTCTTCACCGCCGACGGCCGCAACGAGCTCGACGCGGCGATCATGGACGGCGCGACGCTGGAGGCCGGCGCGGTCGCCGGCGTCAGCCGCGCGAGGAACCCGATCTCCGCGGCCCGCGCGGTGATGGAGCGCTCGCCGCACGTGCTCTTGGTAGGCGAGGGCGCCGACGCCTTCGCGGCCGCCGAGGGCCTGGCGCGCGTCGATCCCAGCTACTTCTTCGTCGACCGGCGCTGGCGGGCGCTTGAGAAGCAGCTGGCCCGCGACGGCTTGCCGATCCCGCCGCGGCCGCCTGGGGCCTCGCGCGACGAGACCCACGCGGCCCTGGCCCACGACGAAGGCAAGCGCGGCACCGTCGGCGTCGTCGCCCGCGACGTCCGCGCCGACGTCGCCGCCGGCACCTCCACCGGCGGCACGACAGGCAAGCGCTGGGGCCGGGTCGGCGACAGCCCGCTGATCGGCGCCGGGACCTATGCCGACAACCGCTCGGCCGCGGTGTCCGGCACCGGCGAGGGCGAGTACTTCATCCGCCTGTCGGCAGCCCGCGCCATCGCCGCCCTGGTCGAGCTCAAGGGCCTGCCGCTGCAGGCCGCGGTCGACCAGGTCATCCAGCGCGACCTCACCGCGCTCGGCGGCCAGGGCGGGGTGATCGCGGTCACCCCCGACGGACAAATGGCCTGGAGCTTCAACACCTCGGGCATGTACCGTGCGCGGATCGCCGACGGAGAACCGCTGGCGGTGGCGATCTACAAGGACGAACCCTGATGGCGTCTTGTAACTGGATTCCGTTCCGCGCCGCGCAAACCTACGCCCACACCTGGAAGGCCGCTTGAGCTTCGAAACCGACCTGGAGGAGGCCGCCCGCGAGGAGCTGGAGCGCGCCTGCACCCTCGGGTGGAACGAGCTCTCCCGCCACACGCCCTGGGGCGACAGCTTCGAGGGTTTCACCCCCGCCGGCCGCGAGGTCTCCTTCGATCGCAGCTATCTGTGGGAGGGCGAGCCGGGCGGCGATATTCGTGTCGAGGTCACCGTTTACGAGCCCCGCGCCTACGAAGAAGGCGTTACCCTGAACCGCACGATCGTCCGCCAGACCCCTGCCTGAAGCAGGGGCGGCCTGAGAAGGAGTTCCGATGAAGCTAGCGTCCCTGAAGGGCGGCCGCGACGGGCGGCTGGTGGTGGTCTCCAACGACCTTGCCTGGTTCACCGAGGCCCACCACATCGCCCCCACTCTGCAGGCGGCGCTGGACCATTGGGAGGGTTGCGCGCCGGCGCTACGCGGCCTGGCCGAGAGCCTGGAGCACGGCTCCGTGCCGCAGGAGCGCTTCCACGAGCACCAGGCCGCGAGCCCCTTGCCGCGCGCCTACCAGTGGGCCGACGGCTCGGCCTATGTGAACCACGTGGCGCTGGTCCGGCAGGCCCGCGGCGCGGAGATGCCCGAGAGCTTCTGGACCGATCCGCTGATGTACCAGGGCGGCTCCGACGGCTTCCTCGGTCCGCGCGATCCCATCCCGCTCGCCGATCCCGCCTGGGGCCTCGACCTGGAGGGCGAGGTGGCGGTGATCACCGGCGACGTGCCGCAGGGCGCGACCCGCGAGCAGGCGCTGGCCGCCATCCGCCTGGTGATGCTCTGCAATGACGTATCCTTACGCAACCTGATCCCCGGCGAGCTCGCCAAGAGCTTCGGCTTCTTCCAGTCCAAGCCGGCGTCCGCCTTCTCGCCGGTGGCGGTCACGCCGGACGCCCTGCCGGGCTGGAAGGACGGCAAGCTCTCAGGCGCGCTCTCGGTCGAGCTCAACGGCAAGGCGCTGGGCGAGGCCGACGCGGGCGTCGACATGACCTTCGATTTCGGGACCCTGGTCGCCCACGCCGCCAAGACCCGCAGCCTCTCCGCCGGCTCCATCGTCGGCTCCGGCACGGTCTCCAACCGCGGCCCCGACGGCGGGCCCGGCAAGCCGGTGGGCGAGGGCGGCGCCGGCTACTCCTGCCTGGCGGAGCTCCGCACCATCGAGACCCTTGCCTCGGGCGCGCCCAAGACGCCGTTCCTGAAGGCCGGGGACACCGTGCGCATCGAGATGCGCGACGCCAAGCGTCACTCGATCTTCGGCGCCATCGAACAGGCGGTGGCCGCCACATGATCCCAGAGCGAGAGACGGCGCAGGTCGGCGACCACGACCTCAGGCTCGACGCCTACCTGCCCTATCGCCTGTCGGTGGCCTCCAACGCCGTTTCGGGCCTGATCGCGCGCGCCTACCAGGACCGCTTCGGCCTCACGATTCCGCAATGGCGGCTGATCTGCGTGCTGGCGGAAGATGGCGGCCTGACCCAGGTCCAGCTCGTCGCGCGCATGGTGATGGACAAGGTGACGGTGAGCCGCGCAGCCCAGGGGCTCCTGAAGCGCCGTCTGGTGGCCCGCTCGGACCACCACGCCGACGGCCGAAGCCACGTCCTGGCGCTGACCGCGGAAGGCGCCGGCCTGCACGCAGAGATCGCGCCGCTTGCGCTGGCCTACGAGGCGGCGCTGATCGCCGGCCTCGCGCCGGAAGAGGTCGCCCTGCTCAAGCGCCTGCTCACGCGCCTGCAATCAGCGGCGGGATCGTTGGCGGGGGACGCCTCAACCTAGAGCTTGTCCCGTTTCGATTGAATCGAAACGGCGCTCTAGAATCCTTGCTTGGTCGCTCTTCCTGATCGGCTGACTTGATCCAAGTCAGCCGGGAAACGCTCTAGTGGAGGTAGGCCGGCTCCCGGCGGACGCTCCAGCGGTGCGAACCCTCGCCGAACGGCAGGTGGAAGCCGTAGGCGGCTCGCCTGCGCTCGTCGCGCCAGTTCTCCTCGAAGGAGAGGATGAGGGCGACCTCGAGGTCTTCGGGGATCTGCCGGGCATCGTGGCCGAGTTTCTTGGCCACGGTTTCGATCACCATCGCGCGGTGCGCTTCGCCGCCGAGCGAAAGGAGGGCCTCACGGACGCGTTTGGCGAGGGTTTGGGTCCCGCGAGCGGGCTTCTTGCCGTGGAATGCGTCGGAGGGGGTTTCGTGCGTCTTCTGCATGATGGACGTAAGCTGCGCCCATCTCATTTAGCGCCCAGTTAAAGGGTAGGTTGAATTCTGGGTTAATTTGCAACCTCCAGTTTGGTCCCGGAGCGGTCGAAACTAGCCCAAACCGAAGGCCCGCGCGGTCTGGTAGACGATCAGCGCGGCGACGTAGGCGAGGCTCGTCATGTAGACCAGCATCACCGCCGGCCAGAGCCAGGAGTTGGTCTCCCGCTTCACCACCCCGATGGTCGAGGCGCATTGCGGGGCGAAGACGTACCAAGCCAGGAACGCCAGGCCCGTGGCGATCGACCAGTTGTGGGACAGGGTGGTGGCGAGCGCGCCGGGCGAGGCGTCCGCATTGCCGATGGCGTAGACCGTGCCCAAGGCCGCCACCGCCACCTCGCGGGCCGCGAAGCCGGGGATCAGCGCCACGGTCATCTGCCAGTTGAAGCCGATCGGCGCCAGCGCCGGCTGCAGCAGGTGGCCCAGGCGGCCGGCCAGGCTGTAGTTGATCGCCGGGTCGGTCGCGCCGGCCGGCGCGCCGGGGAAGGACGAAAGGAACCACACCAGGATCATCAGTGGCAGGATGATCGTGCCCGCCCGGGTGATGAAGATCTTGCCGCGCAGGTAGAGGTTGCGCGCCACGTTGACCGGGTCGGGCGCCTTGTAGGCCGGCAGCTCCATCAGGAACGGTTCCACGGCGCCCCGCCAGAACAGCCGCCGTGTGATGAAGGAGACGCCGAGCGCGCTCAGGATGCCCGCCGCGTAGAGGCCGAACATCACCAGCCCCTGCAGGTTGAGCACTCCGGCCACCGCCCGGTTCGGGATGAAGGCGGAGATGATCAGGGTGTAGACCGGGATCCTGGCCGAACAGGTCATCAGCGGCGCGACCATAATGGTGGTCAGCCGGTCGCGCTTGTTGTCGATCACCCGCGTCGCCATGATCCCCGGGATCGCGCAGGCGAAGCTGGAGAGCAGCGGGATGAACGCCCGCCCGTGCAGGCCGGCGCCGCCCATGATCCGGTCCATCAGGAAGGCGGCCCGGGCCATGTAGCCGAAGTCCTCCAGGAGGATGATGAAGAAGAACAGCACCAGGATCTGCGGCAGGAACACCAGCACGCTGCCGACGCCGGAGATCAGCCCGTCGGTCAGGAAGCTGGTCAGGATGCCCGCCGGAAGGTGGGCCGCCAGGAACGCGCCGGTCGCCTGGAACGCATGGCCCAGGAGGTCGCCGGCCGACTTCGACCAGGTGAACACCGCCTGGAACATCACGAACAAGAGGGTGAGCAGGATCGCCAGCCCCGCCACCGGGTGCAGCAGCACGCTGTCCACCTTGCCGGTGAAGGTGTCGGGGCGCGTCGGCGCGCGCACATTGGCTTTCAGGATGCGCTGGGCTTCGCGGTGGGCGTCGCGGATCTCGCCCGCATCCGGCTCGCGCCAGGTGTTGTCGCCGCCCAGCGCGCCCGCCGCGATCAGCGCGTCGACCTGCGCCACCAGGTCGTCGATGCCGCGCTTGCGGGTGGCCACCGTGGTGACGATCGGGCAGCCGATGTCGCGCGAGAGGCCTTCGAGGTCGATCCGCAGGCCCTGGCGCTGGGCGATGTCGTACATGTTGAGCGCCAGCACCATCGGCCGGCCCACCGCCTTCAACTCCAGGATCAGCCGCAGCACCAGCCGTAGGTTGGTGGCGTCGGCCACGCAGACCAGCACGTCGGGCGCCTGCTCGCCGACCAGCTTGCCCAGCACCGCGTCGCGGGTGACCACCTCGTCGGGGCTGCGCGCGCGCAGGCTGTAGGTGCCCGGCAGGTCGAGGATCGACAGCGTCCGGCCGCTGGCCGTGGCGACTTGGCCTTCCTTCCGCTCGACGGTGACGCCGGCGTAGTTGGCCACCTTCTGCCGGCTGCCGGTCAGGGCGTTGAAGAGGGCGGTCTTGCCGGAGTTGGGATTGCCGACCAGGGCCACCCTTGCAGCGGGAAGGGGGGCGGTCGGCAGGGCGGCGTCGCTCATTTGGGGTCCAGCAGGACCCAGACATCCTCGGCGTCGCGGCGCCTGAGCCCTATGCGCATGTCGTCGAGCCGCACCGCGATCGGGTCGCGCCAGATCGCGCCCTCGTGCAGCACCTCGATCCGCGCGCCTTCCACGAAGCCGAATTCCAGCAGCCGGCGCTGCAGCTCGTCCACCGCCACGCCGTGGTCGCCGGGATGGCTCTCGGCCCGCACGTCGACGATCACGCCCCGGTCGCCGGGCTGGGCCGTGCTCAGCCGCACCGCCTGGCCCCCAGCCTTGCCGTCAGGGGTGTCCGTCGCGACGGACGCGGCCTCGGGGAGCATGTCGTGCATGGATCTGACGCCCGGTACTCAAAAACGCAGTTGCGACTTATTAGCAGCTAGCTGCGGCCCTGTCGATGCGCAAGGCCATGACCTTGAGTTGGCGAAGCCGCCGCCCGCGGC
Organism: Phenylobacterium sp.; assembly: GCF_028290885.1. GTDB lineage: Bacteria > Pseudomonadota > Alphaproteobacteria > Caulobacterales > Caulobacteraceae > Phenylobacterium. The sequence continues at coordinate 14,594 of NZ_JAQGIZ010000275.1, read as the reverse complement.
TATAGGGGCGTCAGCGTGCCCGAGTGGTGGAATTGGTAGACGCGCTGGACTCAAAATCCAGTACCGCAAGGTGTGTCGGTTCGAGCCCGACCTCGGGCACCATCTCTCAGCATCTTGCGACCTGCCGCTGCGCGTAAGCTTCGGGGCACAGGCGATATGCGGCGCGTCCCCGACGCCCGGCGGGCGCGGCCGGGCTCGGAGCTTGATCGGCGTCGGCTAGTCCGTCTCTGGTGATCGCGCGGATCGCAGAAGAGAGGAAGAAGCCCAAACGATGAGGCGCCGGCTCGACCATCTGCTGAAGTTCCGCCAGCTCCGCATGGTGGAAGCGCTTGCGCGCCATCAATCTTTGACGCGCGCCGCGGGAACATTGGGGCTCACGCAGCCGGCCCTCACGAAGATGGTTCGGGAGCTCGAGAAGCTTGTGGGCGAGCCGCTGTTCGAGCGGCATGCGCGAGGCGTGCGCCCGACGGCGGCCGGGCAGGTGGTGCTGCGCTACGCACGCGGAGCCCTGGCGGACCTCGGCAGGTTGGAGGACGAGCTCGACCTGAAGGGCGGACCCGCCCAGGCCTCGGTGGTCGTGGGCGCCCTCCCGGTGGCGGCCGTGGGCGTCCTTCCGAACGCCATCATCCGCGCGCGCGCCGAGCATCCCGGTCTGCAGATCCGCCTGGTCGAGGGCCAGACCGAAGCCCTGCTGGCCCAGCTCGAGGCTGGGGAGGTGGATGTGGTGGTGGGCAGGCTCTACCCGGCCGTGGTCCCCGACACCCTGGTCCGGGAAGTGCTCTACGCCGAGCCGATCTCGATCATGGCGCGATCGGCCCACCCCCTGCTCAGGATCAAGCGGCCGACGGTCAGGGACCTGGCCGCATTCGACCTGGTCCTGCCGACCTTCAACCAAAGGATCAACCAGGACATCGAACAGTTCATGGCTGCTGTCGGCCTTTCCGTTTCGCCGGGCTCGATCCGGTCGACGTCGCGCGGCTTTATCCGCGAGGTGATGCTGGCCACGGACATGATCACGGTGATGCCGCAGATGGTCATGGGCGGCGACCTGCTGCGTGGACAGGTCCGGGTGCTGCCGATCCCGGCGCCTGCGCTTGACCGGCCGGCCGGGGTGATCACCAACCCCCAACGCGGTGTCTCGGCCGGCGGTCGCCTGCTGATCCAGGCGCTGCGCGAGACGGTCCGCGAGCTGTCCTAGCCGGCGGCGGATCGAGTTCTCCGGCTATAACTCTTCAGGTCAAGTTCTTCCCAATTACGCATAACTGTATGGAATATGCCGGGCCGCAATTGCGATGGGGCGATGCGGCGCACCGGCGCTAGTGTCCCGATTCCGAAGTTCGCAAGCGCTTGCGGCTGCCTCTGGCGAACTTCGGAATCGATCAGGACACTAGCAAGTATATGTTTCTAGTGTTCTTTCTTGGATTTGAAGTTCGCTCGGCGCGTGGCCCGTGAAGACGGCGAACTTCAAATCCAGCACACTAGGATCGAGCCGGCCGACGGTTCCGAACCCCAGGCCGGAGGGGCAAGAGGCGCATATGAAGATCGTCCTGGCCGGGGAGGGTGCGTTCGGGATCAAGCATCTCGAGGCGATCCGGAGCATCGAGGGCGTGACCGTGGCCTGCCTTGTGGGCGGCGTGGCGGACGCGACGCGCGAGACGGCGGAGCGCTTCAACATCCCGCACTGGACACTGGACCTGGCCGAGGGCCTCGCCCAGCCGGGCGTCGAGGCGGCGATCCTGGCGACGCCGACACCCCTCCACGCCGCTCAGGCGATCCAATGCCTCGAGGCCGGCAAGCACGTGCAGGTCGAGATCCCGATGGCCGACAACCTGGCCGACGCCGAGCGGCTGGCGGACATCGCCCAGCGCTCGGGCCGGGTGGCGATGGCCGGCCACACCCGACGGTTCAACCCCTCGCACCAGTGGATCCACCAGCGGATCGCTGCGGGCGAGCTGAAGGTGCAGCAGATGGACGTGCAGACGTTCTTCTTCCGCCGCAGGAACCTCAACGCCTTGGGCCAGCCGCGGTCCTGGACCGATCACCTGCTCTGGCACCACGCCGCCCACACGGTGGACCTCTTCGCCTACCAGACCGGCGAGCCGATCTCGGTCGCGCGCGGCGTCCAGGGGCCGCCGCATCCGGAGCTGGGCATCGCCATGGACATGTCGATCCAGATGAAGGTCTCTTCGGGCGCCATCTGTACGCTCAGCCTGTCGTTCAACAACGACGGGCCGCTGGGGACCTTCTTCCGCTACATCTGCGACAACGGAACCTACATCGCCCGCTACGACGACCTGGTGGACGGCAAGGAACAGCCGATCGACGTCTCCAAGGTGGACGTGTCGATGAACGGCATCGAGCTGCAGGACCGGGAGTTCTTCGCCGCCATCCGCGAGGGCCGCGAGCCCAACGCTTCGGTCGCCCAGGTGCTGCCCGCCTACCGCACCCTCGACCGCATCGAGAAGAGCCTGCTCTAGGAGCCCGCCCATGAGCCTCGTGGTCCGCAACATCGCCCGCGCACAGGCCGCCATCGTGGACCAGCTGGCCGGCTTCGGCGTGGCCACCGTGCACGAGGCGCAGGGACGCAAGGGCCTGCTCGCGCCCTACATGCGGCCGATCTATCGCCCGGCGCAGGTCGCGGGCTCGGCGGTGACCTGCTCGGTCGCGCCCGGCGACAACTGGATGATCCATGTGGCGGTCGAGCAGTGCCACGCCGGCGATATCCTGGTGGTGGCGCCCACCTCGCCTTGCGACGACGGCTACTTCGGCGACCTCCTGGCCACCTCGCTGATGGCGCGCGGCGTCCGCGGCCTGGTCATCGACGCCGGCGCGCGCGACATCGCCGTGCTCACCGAGATGGGCTTCCCGGTCTGGTCGAAATCGATCTACGCCCAGGGCACGGTCAAGGAGACGGTGGGCGACGTGAACCTGCCGCTGGTCTGCGCCGGCGCGCTCGTCCACCCCGGCGACGTGATCGTAGCCGACGACGACGGGGTCTGCGTGGTCCGGCGCGAGGAAGCCCCTGCGGTGGCCGCCGCCGCCGCGAAGCGCGAGGCCAACGAGGTCGACAAGCGCACGCGGCTGGCGGCCGGCGAGCTTGGCCTCGACATCTACGGCATGCGCGAGAAGCTGGCCGAGAAGGGCCTGCGCTGGGTCGACGAGGCCTGAGCATGACCCAGACCGCCATCCCCTGCACGGTCATGCGCGGCGGCACCTCCAAGGGCCTCTACTTCCGCATCGAGGACCTGCCGGCCGACCTCGCCACGCGCGACGCGGTGCTGCTGGCCGCCATGGGCTCCCCAGACATCCGGCAGATCGACGGCATGGGCGGCGCCCACCCGTTGACCAGCAAGATCGCCGTGATCGGACCGCCGACCCATCCCGACGCCGACGTCGACTACCTGTTCCTGCAGGCGGTGGTGGACGAGCGCAGGATCGACGCGGGCCAGAACTGCGGCAACCTGCTGGCCGGCGTCGGACCCTTCGCCATCGAGGAGGGGATGTTCCCCGCCCAGGACGGCGTCACCCGCGTGCGCATCAACATGCTCAACACCAAGAGCCTGGCCTCGGCGGCGATCCAGACCCCCGGCGGCCGGGTCCGCTATGACGGGGGGGCGCGGATCGACGGCGTGCCGGGGACCGCGGCGCCGATCCCCATCGACTTCCTGGACGTCGCAGGCTCCAGCTGCGGCGCGTTGCTGCCCACCGGGAGCGCGCGCGACACCGTCGACGGGATTGAGCTCACCGCCATCGACAACGGCATGCCCGTGGTGGTCATGCGCGCGGCGGATTTCGGGAAGACCGGCTACGAGACCCCCGAGGAACTGGAGGCCGACGCGGAGCTCAAGGCCCGCGTCGAGGCGATCCGGCTGCAGGTCGGCCCGATGATGAACCTGGGCGACGTGGCGAAGAAGACCGTGCCGAAGATGTGCCTGGTCGCCCCGCCCCGGCATGGCGGCGCCATCTCCACGCGCAGCTTCATCCCGCATCGGGTGCACGAGGCCATCGGGGTGTTCGGGGCGGTCAGCGTCGCCACCGCCTGCGTGACGCCGGGCTCGGTCGCCGCCGAGGCAGCCGGGATCGCCGACGTGGAGGCGGTCAAGGAGCTGGAGGTCGAGCACCCCACCGGCTTTTTCACCGTGGCCATGGACGTGGCGCTGAAGGACGGTCAGGTCCAGGTCCGCCGCTCGGCACTGCTACGCACCGCGCGGCGGCTGATGCGCGGCGAGGTCTATGTGCCGGCCGCCATCTGGGACGGCCGGAGATGAGCTTTTCGCGGATCGCGCTGATCGGCTTTGGCGAGGTGGGCCAGATCCTGGCGCAGGACCTGGCGAAGGCCGGCGTGGCGGAGGTCGCGGCCTGGGACGTCGCCTTCGCCCGGGCCGACAGCGATCCCAGCCGAGCGGTGGTGGGCCAGCCGGTGCGGGCCGCCACCGGCGCCGCGGACGCCGTCCAAGGCGCCCAGCTGGTGATCAGCGCGGTGACCGCGGCCGAAGACCTCGAGGCCGCCCGTTCCGTGCAGTCCGGGATCGACCCAGGCGCCTTCTTCCTCGATCTCAACTCCTGCTCCCCCGGCCAGAAGCTGGCCTCGGCCGCGCTCCTGCAGTCCGTCGGCGCCCGCTATGTCGAGGCCGCAGTCATGAGTCCCTTCCCGCCCAGGCGCATCGCCTCGCCCATGCTGCTGGGCGGTCCGCACGCCGGCGACTTCCTGCAGGCCGCCGAAGGTCTGGGGTTCGCCGGCGCCAGCGTCTTCTCCGACCAGGTCGGTCGCGCCGCCGCCGCCAAGCTTTGCCGCAGCGTGATGATCAAGGGCGTCGAGTCCCTGCTCACCGAATCCCTGCTGGCCGCCCGCCACTATGGCGTCGAACAGGTGGTGCTGGACTCGCTGTCCGACCTGCTCCCACTGCCGGACTGGAACGCCACGGCGCAGTACATGATCACCCGCTCGCTGGAGCACGGGACCCGTCGGGCCGAGGAGATGCGCGAGGCGGCTCGCACCGTGGCGGAGGCGGGCGTGCGGCCGCTGATGAGCGAGGCGATCGCCCGGCGCCAGGATTGGGCCGCCAATTACAGGAGCGCCATGTCGGACGACCTGGCGACCACGCTCGACGCGATCAATCACCGCCTCAGGGAGGGCCACCTGTGATCATCGACTGCCACGGCCACTACACCACCGCACCCCTGGCGCTGCAGGACTGGCGCGACGCGCAGGTCGCGGCGTTCGACGCCGGCAAGGCGTTCGATCTGCCCGACCCGGTCATCTCCGACGACCAGATCCGTTGGAGCCTGGAAGGCGCCCAGCTGAAGCTGCAGCGCGAGCGCGGCTCGGACCTGACCATCTTCAGCCCCCGGGCCTCGGCCATGGCCCACCACATCGGCGACGCCGAGGTCAGCCGCCGCTGGACGCGGATCTGCAACGACCTGATCGCGCGCGTCGTGGCGCTCTACCCGGAGAACTTCATCGGCGTCTGCCAGCTGCCGCAATCGCCGGGCGCGGACCTGGCGGGCAGCATCGCCGAGCTCGAGCGCTGCGTGACTGAGCTGGGCTTCGTCGGTTGCAACCTGAACCCCGACCCGTCCGGCGGCCATTGGACCTCGCCGCCGCTCACCGACCGGTTCTGGTATCCGCTCTACGAAAAGATGGTCGAGCTGGACGCGCCCGCCATGGTCCACGTCTCGTCCTCGTGCAACGCCTGCTTTCACGCCACCGGCGCCCACTACATCAACGCCGACACCACCGCCTTCATGCAGTTCATCCAAGGGGACCTGTTCAAGGACTTCCCGACGCTGCGGATGATCATCCCGCATGGCGGCGGGGCCGTGCCCTACCACTGGGGCCGCTACCGGGGCCTGGCGCAGGACATGAAGCGACCGCCGCTGCCCGAGCACGTCCTGCAGAACGTGTTCTTCGACACCTGCGTCTACCACCAGCCTGGGATCGATCTGCTGGTGAAGGTGATCCCGGTGGAGAACATCCTGTTCGGCTCGGAGATGGTCGGCGCGGTGCGCGGGATCGACCCCGAGACCGGCAACTTCTTCGACGACACCAAGCGCTACGTCGACGCCAGCGCCCTGAACGCGGCCGACCGGCAGAAGGTCTATTCCGGCAACGCGCGCCGGGTGTTCCCGCGGCTAGACGCCAGGCTGAAGGCCATGGGGCGATGAGCGCCGGTCGCCCGCAGATCATGGATCCCGACTGGCTGGCGTTCCACCCGAACCCCTCGAAGCCGCGGTTCAAGCCGCCGGCCGGCGCGGTCGACGCTCATTGCCATGTGTTCGGCCCGGCGGCCCAGTTCCCCTACGCGCCGGAGCGCAAGTACACCCCCTGCGACGCGAGCAAGGCGCAGCTGTTCGCGCTACGCGACTTCCTGGGGTTCGAGCGCAACGTGATCGTCCAGGCTACCTGCCACGGCAAGGACAACCGCGCCCTCACCGATGCGCTCCAGGCCGCCGGCGAGCGGGCCCGCGGCGTGGCCACGGTCGGCGAGGACATCACCGAGACCGAGCTCGCCGAGCTGGACGCCGCCGGCGTGCGCGGGGTGCGGTTCAACTTCCTGCGCCGGCTGGCCGACTTCACCCCGCATGACGTCCTGCGCCGGATCGCCGCCAAGGTCGCGCCCCTCGGCTGGCACGTGGTGGTCTATTTCGAGGCGCCCGACCTGGCCGAGCTGAAGCCGCTGTTCGCCTCGCTGCCCACCAAGGTCGTCGTCGACCATATGGGCCGCCCCGACGTGGCGCTGGGCGTCGACCACCCGCAGTTCCAGGCCTTCGTCCAGTGGATGGCGGAGGACGCGGACGTCTGGTCGAAGGTCTCCTGCCCCGAGCGCCTTTCGCTGGCCGGTCCGCCCTACAACGACGTGGTCCCTTTCCAGCGGGCCATCGTCGAACGCTTCCCCGACCGGGTGCTCTGGGGGACCGACTGGCCGCACCCGAACCTCAAGAACCACATGGCCGACGACGGCGTGCTGGCCGACCAGATCCCGAAGTTCGCGACCACGCCGGAGCGGCAGCGCAAGCTGCTCGTCGACAACCCCCAAAGACTCTACTGGGGCGTCTCTACCGGGACCGCCGAGCCATGACCGACGATCCGTTCAAGGACATTCCCGGCACCACCCTGTTCGACGCCGAACAGTCGCGCCTGGGCTACCATCTCAACATGTTCTGCATGTCGCTGATGAAGGCCGCCAACCGGGAGGCCTTCAAAGCCGCCGAACCCGGCTACCTCGACCGCTGGCCGATGACGGAGGCGCAGAAGCAGGCGGTGCTGGCGCGCGACTGGAACGGCATGATCGCGCTCGGCGGCAACATCTATTTCATCTCCAAGATCGCCGCCACCGACGGCCTCTCCTTTCAGCAGATCGCCGCGATCATGAGCGGCGTGACCCAGCCGGAATACGCCGAGATGATGCTGAAGGGCGGCCGGTCGATCGAGGGCAATCGGTCGAAGAAGGACTCCCGCTAGTGGCCGGGATCACCGCCGGCGTCGCCACCAGCCATGTGCCGGCCATCGGGGCGGCGCTCGATAACGGCAAGGCCGGCGATCCCTATTGGGCGCCGCTGTTCGCCGGCTACGAGGTCTCGAAGCGCTGGATCGCCGAGGCGAAGCCGGATGTCGTGATCCTGGTCTACAACGACCACGCCTCGGCCTTCTCCCTGGAGCTGATCCCCACCTTCGCCATCGGCTGCGCCGAACAGTTCGCGCCCGCCGACGAGGGCTGGGGCCCGCGCCCGGTGCCGGCCGTTCAGGGCCACCCGCAGCTCGCTTGGCATCTCGCCGAGAAGTTGATCCTCGACGAGTTCGACATGACCATCGTCAACGCGATGGACGTCGACCACGGCCTGACCGTGCCGCTGTCGCTGATGTTCGGCCAGCCCGCGGAGTGGCCCTGCAAGGTGATCCCGCTGGCCGTCAACGTGGTCCAGTATCCGCCGCCCACCGGCCATCGCTGCTGGAAGCTAGGCCAGGCGATCCGCAGGGCCGTGGAGAGCTTCCCCGAAGACCTGAAGGTCGTCGTCTTCGGCACCGGCGGGATGAGCCATCAGCTGCAGGGGCCCAGGGCCGGCCTGATCAATGCGGAGTTCGACAACGCCTTCATGGACCGGCTGATCGGGGATCCGGAGGGCCAGGCCGCCGCGCCGCACATCGACTACGTCCGCGAGGCCGGCTCGGAAGGCATCGAGCTGGTCATGTGGCTGATCATGCGCGGCGCGCTCGACGAGCGGGTGCGCGTCGTCCACCGCTTCTACCACGTGCCCGCGTCGAACACGGCGGTGGGCCACCTGATCCTCGAAAACGCCGGGAGCTAGGGGCGGGCGATGCAGTCCCAGTCTCGACGCCCAGGCGGGCGCAACGGAGAATTTGCCTATGCCGGACTTTGACTTCGCGGGTCGGACGCTCTCCAGCGAGCCGCTCTGCTGCGCGGCCTTCGAGGTCGGCGAGATCCTGTCCCTGGGACCGTCACCGTGGCGTAGTCGTCGCGTGGGTTACATCACCGGCGGCCGCTTCGAAGGTCCACGATTGAGCGGCGACATCCTGCCGGGCGGCGGCAACTGGCCGGAGTCCGGCGTCGGGCCGGACGGCGCCGCCGTCGGGACCTTCGACGCGCGCTGCCTGTGGCGCACGGATGACGGCGCCCTGATCTACGTCACCTATACGGGCCGCAGCCTGATCCCGCCCGATGTGGGCGAAGCCTTCCGCGATCCCGCACAGCCCCACGTCGACCCGTCCCGCTACAAACTGCATGTCGCACCGGTCTTCGAGACCGCCGACGCCCGCTATGCGTGGCTCAACTCAGTCCTCGCGGTCGGCTGCGGAGAACGGGAGCCGGGTGGCGTCCGACACTGGATGTACGCCATCACCTGACCCCTGCATCAGCGCGGCGCATATTGGCGGTCCCCGAAGAGGATCGAGCGCTGTTCGTCCGAAAGCCCGCTCAAGCCACCCTCGATGGTTTCCTTGCGCAGGTGATCGCGTCCGACCTCCATGCCGCGCTGCACGGCCGGGCGAGCCCCGACAACATCCGACCAGCGTTTCAACTGGGGAAACTCGGCGGCGCGCGCCTCCATCTGGCGCAGCGTGTAGGGATAGGTGGCCATGTCGGCGATGGTGTAGGCGTCCCCGGCCAGGTAGGGGCTCTCCGCCAGGCGGCCTTCCAGGACGCGCAGGAGGCGTGTCACCTCGTTGGCATATCGGGCGATGGCGTAGTCGTGACGGTCCTTGGCGTAGAACGAGAAGTGCGCGTTCTGGCCGAACATCGGGCCCACCGCCGACATTTGGAACATCAGCCATTGATGACAGACGGCGCGCTCGCGCGGCGCGGCCGGCAGGAAGCCGCCGGTCTTCTCCGCCAGGTAGAGGAGGATTGCGCCGGACTCCCAGAGGACCAGCGGACCTTCCTGGCCCGGGACTTCCTCGTCGCGGATCACCGGCGACTTGTTGTTCGGGTTGAGCGCCACGAACTCCGGCGCCAACTGGTCCCCACTGAGGATGTCGATCGGATGGAGCCGCCAGGGCAACTGCATCTCTTCGAGCGCAATGGCGACCTTGCGGGCGTTCGGCGTCGGCCCGCCGTAGAGCGTGATCATATCTTGAAGGTCTCGAACGTCTCGGGTGCGAACAGCTCTTCCGGCTGGAGCCGGCGGCGCGACAGGCCCTGCTCGTGATGGTAGCGAAGGAAAGTGTCGAGCACGGCGCGGTTCTCCGCAAAGCCGTAGGGCCACCAGTCGGGTCCAAGCACCGCCACCGCCTGCTCCACCGCAGCCACCTGCCACGGCAACATGGAGGTCAGCGCCGAGGTGACCCTGAGATTGTCATAGGCCAGCGCCTGGGCTGCGACGAAGGCCTTGAACAGCGACTGGGCGATCCAGCGGTTCGCCTCATACACGTCCCGGCGAAGGGCGATGACGTGCATGATCGGGAACACCTTGGTCCGGCGGAAGTAGTCCGTCTCCACGGCCACGAAATCGGGAAACAGCCGCCTTACGTCGTCGGGACGCGAGTAGAAGGTCGAAGGCGTGCGTGCGGTGTGAAGGGCGTCGATTTCCCCATCCGCCAACATGGCTGACAGCGTCTGGCCGGGCCCGATGGGAGTCACGCTGAACCTATCCGGCAGGCTGAGCTTGAGCTTTTCGTCGCGGCCGGGCTCCTCCTCGCCGCCGGTGAAGTAGCTGACACTGGCCGGATCGACGCTGTATTCGTCGGACAGGATCCCACGGATCCAGACCGGCGCCGTCATCTGGTACTCGGGCACGCCCACGCGCTTGCCGACTAGGTCCTTGGGTTCGCGGATGCCGCTGCGGGCCGACACGAAGATGCAGGAGTGGCGGAAGAACCGTGACGGGAAGATCGGGATCGCGACGAACGCCGGATCGTCGCGCATGAGGGACACCGAATAGGACGACAGGGACATCTCCGCAGCGTCGAATTCGCGGTTGCGCAGCATACGGAAGAACGTCTCCTCCACGTGCAGCGGGACGAGGTTGAGGTCGATCCCCTCCGGAGTCACCCGCCCGTCGGCCAGGGCGCGGGTGCGGTCGTAGTCCCAGCAGGCCAGGGTCAGTCGCAGTCTGCTCACGCCGGGCTCTCCAGTTCAGTCAAGGCGACCTCGCGCCCCTCCGCGCTCGATCGCAGCATCGCAAGGCAGGTCGCGAGGTTGGCGGCGCCCCATGCGCCGTCGTGCAGCGGTGGGACACCTTCGACGACGGCGCGCCAAAGCTCGTCGACGACGCCGGCGCGCGGCGCATGCGGCGGCGGCAGCTCGATCGTGCTCCGCGCCGCCGGCGCATAGACCTCGATGCCGGTGGCGGTCGGCCGCAGGTCGCCGTGCTCGCAGCTGGCGAGCACGAACCCGAAGTGCTCGTGCGCAAGGCCGGCTGGAGCGGCGGACGGCGGCCCGGCCCCGTACGCGCGCCGCCGCTTGAGCTCATCCTCGTCGGCGCCGGAGAGCCGCCCGCGCGCCGCCCCATAGCCCGCCGGGTCCTTGGCGCCGCCGTCCTCGCCGATCCAATCCATCAAGGCGTCGGAGTCATAGCGTCCGTAGCCGGAATAGCTGAGCGTCGCAGTAGCGCCCCCTTCGAAGGTCAGGAACGCCTGGTAGGCGCCCTCCGTCGGCCGGGCCGGATCCCAGGCGCCGGCCTGGGCCCGAACGCTGCGCACCGGCGCGCCGGCCAGGCGGCGGACGATATCGACCTGGTGCGCGGCCTGGCTGAACATCACGCCGCCGCCCCGCGCGGTGTCCAGCTCCTCCGGACGCCGCGGCCGGTAGAGGAAGTCGGTGAAGTTGAGGGCGGTGATCATCCTGAGCGCGCCATAGGCCCCGCCGGCGATCAATTCAGCCGCCCGGGCGACAGGGGCGTCGTAGCTGTGGCTCGGACCGACGATCAGCGCCACCCCCGCGGCCTGCGCGGCGGCCCGCATGGCCGCGCAGTCGGCGAGGCTCAGGGCTATGGGCTTCTCCACCAGGACGTGCTTGCCGTGCCGCGCCGCGAGGATCGCCTGTTCGGCATGCCGCTCATGCGGCGAGGCGACATAGACGATCTCGACATCGGGATTGCGGCAGAGCTCTTCGGCGGTCTCGTGGGACGGTGCTGCGAACTCCGCCTCGAAAGCCGCGCGCGCCTCCGGCCTTGGATCCATGGCGGCGACCAGCCGGCATCGCGCATCCGCCAGGAACGCCGGCCGGGTAAGCACGAAACCGCGGCTGAGCCCCAAAACGCCGATGCGAAGGACGCGGTCAGCCATGCACTCCCATCCCGGTCCCCTGCTGGACACGCCCCTTGCTGGACAGGTTGGGCGCCCCCGATTAAATACTTCGATATCTAAGTCTTGAGGGCCCCGCCAGCCCGAAGGCCTCGTGGAAGGACCCCATGAAACCCGCCGACAATGAGCTTCTCTGCCGAGTGGAGGGCGAGGCGCCGATGGGACGGGTCATGCGCGGTCACTGGCTGCCGGCCTGCCTGAGCGAAGAGGCAGCGGAGCCTGACGGGGCGCCGGTGCGGGCGCGGCTCCTCGGCGAGGACCTGGTCGTCTTCCGCGACAGCAAGGGCCGGGTCGGCGTGTTGGACGAGCATTGCCCGCATCGGGGCGCGTCCCTGGCGTTCGGCCGCAACGAGGATTGCGGCCTTCGCTGTCTCTACCACGGCTGGAAATTCGGGGTGGACGGCGAAATCCAGGAGATGGCGTCGGAGCCCGCAGACTCGCGGATGCGCAACCTCAGGCATAGGGCCTACCCGACCGCGGAGGGCGGCGGCTTCGTCTGGGTATGGATGGGCCGCGCCGAAGAGATGCGCCCGTTTGCGATGCCCGCCTGGGCGCCCACGTCCACGACCAGGACCTCCGTGGTCAAGATGCATGCGGCCTGCAACTGGGCCCAGGTGCTCGAGGGCTCGATCGACTCCGCCCATTCCTCGAGCCTGCACTCGACGAACATGCCCACGGCTGAGGTCGCGGGCTCGACCGCGACGGGGACGGCGTGGCTGCGCCCGTCGAACGACAAGGCGCCCCGCATCGAGGCCGAGCTCACCGATTTTGGATTCCACTACGCGGCGATCCGCCGGCCGGTGGTCAATGCCGAAACCCAGGACTACGTCCGCACCACCATTTTCATCGCGCCCTTCACGGTGCTGATCCCGCCGAACGACCAGTACAACCTGGCGCAGATGCTGGTGCCGATCGATGACCTGAACTGCATGTTCTACTGGATCGCGTGGCACCCCACCAAGGGGATCGACCAAGATGCCTGGCGGCGGTTCTGCGCGGCGGAGGTGGGCGTCGATCTGACCAGCGACTACCGGAAGCTCCGCAACCTCGAGAACGGCTTCCTGCAGGACCGCGCCAAGATGAAGGCCGGGGATTTCACCGGGATCGAAGGCATCCCTTCGCAGGACATGGCCATGTGGGAAAGCATGGGGCCGATCGCCGACCGCAGCCGGGACCATCTGGGAACCAGCGACGTGGCGATCGTTCAGTTCCGCCGGCAGATGGTGGCCGCCGCGAAGGCCGCGCAGGCGGGCCAGCCGATCATCGGAACCACCGGAGCCATTCGCCACGTGGACCTCACGTCCTTCGAAGGCATGGTCCCCAAGGGCGGCGACTGGCGCGCCTTCACCACCCGCGGCGCTCGCCAATCCCACGCCGCCGAGTAGTAGCTGCGAAGCGCGTCCCTACGGCTTTGACAATCGCCAGGAAGAGTCCCACTGAGGCTCAAGGGCTTGTGGGGTAAACGGGGCGTGACGGCGGACGACGACATCAAGCATCTGCTGCTGTCGCTGTTGCAGGGCTTCTACTGGTTCGATGAAGGCCTCCAGAACTACCTGCAGGCGCGCGGGTGGCCGGTGGTCACGCGTCCGCAGTCGATGGTGATGGCCAATATCGTGCTCGGCGTGCGCCGCCCCTCCGACATAGCGCGGCGGCTGGGCGTCAGCCGTCAGGCGATCCACGCCACCATCAGCCAGATGATCGGCCTGGGCATGGTGGCCCTGGTCGACGAGCCCTCGAACCGCCGCGTGAAGGTGATGGCCTTGACGCCGCTGGGCGAGACCATGCGGGTCGACGCCCAGCAGGCCATGGTGGTGATGGGCGAGGAGCTCGGCCGGCGGCTTGGCAAGGCCCGGCTCCTGGAGGCCGCCCAACTGCTGCACGAGGACTGGGGAGATCCGATGACCTTCGAATCTACCGGGGCCACCAAGCGGGACTGAGCGCCGCTTGGCCCGCTAGCGCCGCTAGCGCCGCTTCGCCACCCAGTCGGTGAGGAGGGCCGCCATCTCCTCGCGCTCCTCGCGGCTGTCTTCGAAGTAGTGGGCGCCCTTGATGAGATGGAGCGACTTGTCGGTTGTGCCGATGTTGCCGAAGATCTTTTGCGCGTCGCTGGGAAAGACGCCGGTGTCCGCCATCCCCTGGACGACCAGGCAGGGCAGGTCGAACTTGGCCAGCTGCTCGGCGCCCTGGCACTTGGATGTTTCCAGGCTCCACATGGAAAGCCAGGTCTTCAGGTTGTTGGCGCGCCCGATACTGGGCGTCCGGTTGGCCACGGCGGGGTCGCCGCGATAGCAGGCCGGCGACTTGCGCTCCGACGGGTCGATGGACCCATCCATGAACCGCAGATCGCCCCAGCAACGAAACAGCGGGAACAGCCGGTCGGGCACGCCCGCGGCGTTGAGGCGCGCGAGTTCCGCCTTGGCCCAGTCGGTGATGCGCTGGTTGCGCGCCCGTTGGGCGGCGCGGTAGCGGGCGATGAACTCGGCCGAATACGGGGGCCCGTTGTTGGGGTTGAACGGGTTCAGGCTCTCGTCGGTCGCCACGGGATCCCATTCATCGACCACCGAGGCGTCCATCCAGTCGGTCAGGACCTCCGGCCGGCCCTGGTGGGCGTTGAGGGAGACGTACAGGTCGGCCTTGGGCAGGCTTTCCAGGGCCGCGCGTCCGGCGCCTTGCGCCAGGTCGGTGAGGGTGGGCGCGATCGCCTCGGCTTGGTAGGCGCCCATCAGCGAGCCGCCGCCGGAATTGCCGAGGATCACGATGGTCTCGACGCCTGCCGTCTCGCGCAGCCATCGCATGCCGACCCCGATGTCGATCACCGCGTGTTCCAGGAGGAACT
>NZ_JAQGIZ010000273.1 GCF_028290885.1 Phenylobacterium sp. | reverse complement strand
AGTACGATCCCTTCGGCGCGGCGCACTCGTCGACCTCGATCTCCGCCGGCCTCGGGATGGCCGTGGCCCGCGACCTCTCCGGGGGCGACAACCGGGTGATCTGCGTCATCGGCGACGGCGCCATGAGCGCCGGCATGGCCTACGAGGCGATGAACAACGCCTGCGAGACCACCCGCCAGCTGACCGTCATCCTCAACGACAACGACATGTCGATCGCGCCCCCGGTGGGCGGGATGAGCGCCTACATGGCCAGGCTGGTCTCCGGCGGCGGCTACCAGTCGCTGCGCCGGGTCGGCAAGTCGGTGGCCCGGGCGCTGCCCCGGCCGCTGAAGGAAGCCGCGCGCAAGGCCGAAGAGTTCGCCCGGGGCATGGTCACCGGCGGCACCTTCTTCGAGGAGCTCGGCTTCTACTACGTGGGCCCGATCGACGGCCACGACATGGACGCCCTGGTCCACGTGCTGCAGAACGCCCGCGCCATCACCGACAAACCCGTGCTGGTCCATGTGGTCACCCACAAGGGCAAGGGCTACGCGCCGGCCGAAGCCGCCGCCGACAAGCACCATGCGGTGGTCAAGTTCGACGTGGTCACCGGCCAGCAGGCCAAGGCCGCCGCGGCGGCCCCCAGCTACACCAAGGTGTTCGCCCAAGAGCTGATCAAGCGGGCCGAGATCGATCCGAAGGTGGTGGCGATCACCGCGGCCATGCCGTCCGGCACCGGCCTCGACCTGTTCGGCGAGCGCTTCCCCGAGCGGATGTTCGACGTGGGCATCGCCGAGCAGCACGCGGTGACCTTCGCCGCCGGCCTGGCCGCCGACGGCATGAAGCCGTTTGCGGCGATCTATTCGACCTTCCTGCAGCGCGGCTACGACCAGGTGGTGCACGACGTGGCGATCCAGCGCCTGCCGGTGCGCTTCGCCATGGACCGCGCGGGCCTGGTGGGCGCCGACGGGGCGACCCATGCCGGCTCCTTCGACGTGGGCTTCATGGGCGCCCTGCCCGGCATGGTGCTGATGGGCCCGGCCGACGAGGCCGAGCTGGCGCATGCCATCGCCACCGCCGTGGAGATCGACGACCGGCCGAGCGCCTTCCGCTATCCGCGCGGGGAGGGGACCGGCGTCCCGATCCCGGCGCTGGCCGAGCCGTTCGAGATCGGCAAGGGGCGCATCGTCCGCGAAGGAACGGCGGTCGCCATCCTGTCGTTCGGCACGCGGCTGGGCGAAGCGCTGAAGGCCGCCGACATGCTGGCCGCGCGCGGGCTTTCCGCCACCGTCGCCGACGCGCGCTTCGCCAAGCCGCTGGATGTCGACCTGATCCTGCGGCTCGCCCGCGAACACGAGGCGCTGATCACCGTCGAGGAGGGCGCGGTCGGCGGTTTCGGCTCCTTCGTCCTGCAGAGCCTCGCCGAGCATGGCGCGTTGGACCGCGGCCTGAAGGTCAGGAGCCTGGTGCTGCCCGACGTCTTCCAGGACCACGACAAGCCCGAGGCCATGTACGCCCTGGCCGGCCTCGACGCCGAAGGCATCGTCCGCGGCGCGCTGGCCGCGCTGGGGGCCGACAACATCGCGGCGAAGGGCTGGCGGGCCTAGCCGCCGCAGCTGCCAAGAAGCGGTTAGCCGCGCGGGGATCGGCCGGCGGCAGCGCCCCGCGGTGGCCTCTCACGCGGCGTGAACCGCTCGATCAGCAACTGACCGGCCGGGGTCCTCCGGACGCGGCCGATGTCGCCGCGGTGGCTACGCATCGATCACCTGAATGCCCAAACGCCGGGCGCTTTCCGCCATGTTGCGATCGAAGGTCGCAAGCGGCAGGCCGAGCCTGCGGGCCACCACGATGTGGAGGGCATCCGGCGTGCGCAGGTTGAATTCGAAGCGGCGCAGCGCGGACTCCGCGTGGCGGATGTCGCTTGGATCGATCTCGACCCGCCGCGCAACCGAGGCGGCCCAGGCGTCCAGCGTGCTGCAGAGATCGTCGAGCCGTTGGCGGTCGATCAACTTCATCCGCACAGCGCGCCCGATGGCCGAGAAGGCTTCGGTGATCGTCCAGTCGCTGACATGCGCCAGGTCCACCTGCTGCGCCATCAACCTCTTGGCGCGATCGCTGAATTCGTCCTCAAAGAACAGCGGGAGCAGCGCGCTAGCGTCGAAGTAGACGTTCGTCATCTTCGTCGCGCATCTGGCGGACAAGCTCCACCGAACTAGGCGCCCCGGGAGCCAGCTTGACCCTGTGGGCATCAAGCCAGTCGAAGTCCGCCTGTGTCATGCGCCTGCCTGCAGGCTTTACGGCCTTCAACTCGACGACCGGCGTCCCATGGCGGGTGATCACCACGTCCTCGCCTCGCTCGGCGCGCGCGATCAGGTCGGACAGCTTGTTCTTCGCCTCGACGACGCTGTGATGGCTCATGCGGAAAATATAGCCATTCGATAGCTATTTTGTCCTGGGTTCTCCCTAGAACGGCGTAAACCGCTCGATCAGCGACTGGCCGGCCGGGGTCTTCTGGACGCGGCTGATGTCGCCGCGGCCGCCGTAGTTGATGCGGGCCTCGGCGATCTGGGTGTGCTTGATGGTGTTGGACGAGGTGATGTCCTCGGGCCGCACGATGCCGGCGACGGTCAGCTGGCGCACCTCGGTGTTGGTGCGCACCTCCTGGGTCCCCTGGATCACCAGGTTGCCGTTCGGCAGCACGCCGGAGACCACGGCGGCGATGGTCAGGCTTATCTTCTCCGCCCGGTTCACCGCGCCCGCGCCGTCGTTGGTGGTCTTGGAGTTGGTGGAGAGCGCGTTGGCCGGGTCGTAGCCGCCCGGCAGGATTTTCCCGAGGCTCGATTCCAGGCCGAGCAGGTGCGGGATGCCGGCGGTCATGCCGGAGGTGCGCGAACTCGACGTGGAATTGGTGGTCTTGGCGCTGTCGTCGATCTCGATCTGCACCGTCAGGATGTCGCCGATCTTGGAGGCGCGCTGGTCGTTGAAGAAGGTCCGGGCCCCGACGCGCCACAGGGAGTTGGGGCTGGCCGGCTGCGGTGTGTCGCGGGCCAGGATCTTCTGGTCCATCGGCGCCAGCGCGGCGGGATAGCCGACCGGCGCGAGCTCGGGGCCGTGGATGGCTTCCTTCACCGTGGTGCAGGCCCCCAGCGGGGCGAGGATCAGCAGGGCGGCGGCGAGGCGGGTACGCATGCGACTAATTCCTCTTAACGGGCGGCGTAGCGAAGGGAATGGGTGGCCTTGAACTGGTCGGCCTGCGGGCCGACCACGGCCTGGCCGGGGCCGACGGCCACGGTCTGGACGACCTTCTTCGAAAGGGTGTTCAGCACGGGCAGGGTCTCGCCGACGCCGCCGGCGCCCATGGCCTTGCCCTGCAGGGTAAGCGCGATGCCGTCGGCCTCGTAGGTCACCGTGACCAGGTCGCCGGCCTTGATCACCACGGCGGCGCCCACGTCGCGGGCCTGGACGACGGCCCCGGCGCGCAGCGGCCGCTTGGCCACCTGGCCGATCACCGCGTCGGCGTCGGAGGGCGCGTCGCTGGGGATGGCGGCGGCCTTGGTCCAGACGAGATCCGCCGGCTGCACCATCTCGCCCGCGGCGAGGCTGCGGGCATAGGTCAGCACCTCGACGTTGCCGCGCTGGGCGGGGGCCGAAGCCCGGCCGCCCGCGAAGCCTGCATGCACCACGATCTTGCGCAGGCCCTCGGCGTTCGGCCAGTCAAGGCCGGCGCGGCGGGCGGCGAGCTGCACGGCCGCCGCGTCCAGGGCGACGCTGGTCCCCTCGCGGGTGGCCACCGGCACGTTGGCCGCAGCGCCCGCGCCGTCGAACAGGTCGCCCAGCGTGACGATCCCGTCGGCGTCGGCGGTGTCGGCCCGCAGGGTCACGGCCTGGCCGGCGAGGGCGGGGCTTGCGATGGCGAGGGTCAGGGTCAGGATGGCGAGCGCGCGCATGGCTTACGACTTCACCTGGTTGGCGACGCCCAGCATGTTGTCGGCCGTGGAGATCACCTTGGAGTTCATCTCGTAGGCGCGCTGGGCGACGATCAGGGCGGTGATCTCGGTGACCGGATCGACGTTGGAGGCCTCGGTGTAGCCTTGCATCAGCTGGCCGAAGCCCGCGGCGCCGGGCGTGCCGGTGGTGGGCGCTCCGGAGGCGGCGGTCTCCTTCAGGAGGTTGGAGCCCTGGGCCGAGAGCCCCGCCTCGTTCATGAAGGTGGCGAGCTCCAGCGTGCCCACGACGGTCGGCGTCGGCGAGCCGGGCTGGGTCACCTGCACCTGGCCGGACGCGGAGATGGTGACGTCGCTGGCGTCCTGCGGGATCGAGACCGCCGGCTGCACCTGGTAGCCGTCCTGGGTGACGAGCTGGCCCTGGTCGTTGATCGCGAAGTTGCCGGCTCGGGTGTAGGCTAGGTCGCCGGTGGGCGTCAGCACCTGGAAGAAGCCGCGGCCGTTGATGGCCAGGTCGAACTTGTTGCCGGTGGCGGTGGTCGAACCCTGGGTGTTGATCCGATAGACGGACCCGGCCTTGACGCCCGCGCCGATCTGCACGCCGGTCGGCACGATGGTCCCCTGGTCGGAGGACTGGGCGCCCGCCTGCTGCAGGGTCTGGTAGAGCAGGTCCTGGAACTCGGCGCGCTGCTTCTTGAACCCCACCGTGTTCATGTTGGCGATGTTGTTGGAGATGACCTCCACGTTGAGCTGCTGGGCGGCCATGCCGGACGCGGCGGTTCTAAGAGCTTGCATCGCTCGGTTCCTTGACTACTGGAGCCGGCCGAGGCGCGCGATCGAGTTGCGCGACAGGTCCGCCTCGGACGACATCATCTGGGTGACTTGTTCATAGGCCCGGCTGACCTCGATCATCCGGGTGATCTGCACGATCGAATTGACATTGGAGCCCTCCAGCATGCCCTGGCGCACCTTCGGGTCGGCGACCGGCGCGGCCTGTTGATTGGAGGCGTTCTGGTATTGGTTGGCGCCGGTCTTCTCGAGCGCCGACAGGTTGTTGAACTGGAACACGCCGACCTTGCCGATACGCAGCGTGCCCTGGCTGACGGTGCCGTCGGCGGAAATGGTGACCTCGCCGACATTGGCCGGATCGACGGTGATCTCGCCGCCGCCGTCGTCCGAGACCACATCGCCGTTCTGGGTGGTCAGCCGCCCGGTGTCGTCGGTGCGGAAATGGCCGTCGCGGGTATAGCGCTCGCCGCCCTTGGACGTGACCTTGAAGAAGCCCGGGCCGTCGATGGCCACGTCCAGCGGGGCGTCGGTGCGGCGCAGCGCGCCCTGGCCGAAATCGCGCGCCACGCCGTCGTCGCCGACGAACTTCACCGGCCTCGGACCTTCGGCCGTGAACGCCGGCGGGCCGGGCACTTCCTTGGTCATCATGGACTCGACCTTGAAGCCGTTGGTGTCGGCGTTGGCGATGTTGTTGGCGATGATGTCCAGCTGGCGCCGCAGAACCATCTGGCGCGACAGTCCGACGTAGAGAGCGTTGTCCATTAATTCACGGCCCCGGAAGACGCGATACTTTCGCCGCCAGGGCTGCAAGCTTCGGGCCAATTGAAAAGCCCAGCGATTTCAACAAACAACAAAGTTAATGGGCGCCCAGCGGCGGAAAATGCCGGGCAGGGTTGGCCCCCGTTAATGTCCGTTAAAAACCGCTTCTTAACCAAACCTGGGCGATTGGATCGGGGATCAGGTTTCTAAGGAACGCGCGCGTGGCCGAGGACAAGGTCCAGGAGGCTCCCGAGGAGGAAGTCGCCGAGGGCGAAGAGGGCGAGGGCGGCAAGCCCAAGAAGAAGCTCTCGATGAAGATGATGCTGATGGCCGGCGCCGGCGCCCTCGTGGTGCTCGGCGGCGGCGGGGGCGCGGCCTTCATCTTCCTCAAGCCCAAGCCCGACGCGGCCCATGCTGGCAAGGCGGCGAAGAAGCCGGCCAAGAAGGGCGGCGAAAAGGGCAAGAAGGACGACCGGGTCGCCGGTCAGGTCACCGAGGGGCCCGACGGCGTGCTCTTCTACACGATGCCCGATGTGGTGGTGAACATGCAGACCGCCGACGGACGGCCGACCTTCCTGAAACTGAAGCTGACGCTGGAGCTGCCCGACCAGGCGACGGTCGACGAGCTGGAGCCGAACATGCCCAGGCTGCAGGACATGTTCCAGAGCTTCCTGCGCGAACTGCGGCCGGAGGACCTGTCGGGCAGTCAGGGCTCGTACCAGCTGCGCATGGAGATCTTGCGCCGCGTGAACCTGGTTATCGCGCCGTCGAAGGCCAACGCCGTTCTGATCGAGGAGATGCTGATCAACTAGCGCCCCTTCTGAAAGGAGCGCGCGCGATCGCTGTCACGCATGGCCGACGAACCCGAAACCCCAGCCGAAGAGACGCAAGCCGCCGCCGGCCTCGCCGGCGAGGACCCCAACGGCTGGCCGGAAACCAGCGACGCCGATTCCCAGTCCGAACGCATCCTCAACCAGGACGAAATCGACAGCCTGCTGGGCTTCGACCTCTCCGAGGAGGAGGGCAGCGAGCGAACCGGCATCCGGGCGATCATCAACTCCGCGCTGGTGTCTTACGAGCGTCTGCCGATGCTGGAGATCGTCTTCGACCGCCTGGTGCGGTTGATGACCACCAGCCTGCGGAATTTCACCTCCGACAACGTCGAGGTCAGCCTCGACAACATCTCCTCCATCCGCTTCGGCGACTACCTGAACTCGATCCCGCTGCCGGCGATCCTGTCGGTGTTCCGCGCCGAGGAGCTGAACAACTACGGCCTGCTGACGGTCGATTCGAACCTGATCTATTCGATCGTCGACGTGCTGCTGGGCGGCCGGCGCGGCACCGCGGCCATGCGCATCGAAGGCCGGCCCTACACCACCATCGAGCGCGTGCTGGTGCAGCGGATGGTCGAGGTGGTGCTGTCCGACGCGCGCGAGGCGTTCGAGCCGCTGACGCCTGTGACCTTCACCCTCGACCGGCTGGAGACCAATCCCCGCTTCGCTGCCATCGCCAGGCCGGCCAACGCCGCGATCCTGGTGAAGCTGCGGATCGACATGGAAGACCGCGGCGGGCGCATCGAGCTGCTGCTGCCCTACGCCACGCTCGAGCCCATCCGGAAGATGCTGCTGCAGCAGTTCATGGGCGAGAAGTTCGGCCGCGACAACATCTGGGAAGGCCACCTGGCCACCGAGCTCTGGACCACCCAGATGGAAGTCCGCGCCGTGCTCGACGAGCAGCAACTGGGCCTCAAACAGGTGCTCGACCTGAAGGTCGGCGACACTCTCATGCTCAACGCCACGCCCGACAGCCTCATCGAGCTGCGCGCCGGCGTCATTCCGCTGACCCGCGGCCGCATGGGCCGCCGCAACTCCCACATCGCCGTCCGCGTCGAGGCGCCTCTGACGCATAGCGCCCGGCAAGCCGTGCAGAGGACCCCATGAGCATCGTCGGACTGGCTCTCAACCTGCTTCTCGCAGGGCTCCTGGTCGCAGCGCTCGGGATGGGCTGGCGGCTGAACCGCCGGCTGAAGGCCTTGCGCGACAGCCACGACGGCTTCGCGGTCGCCGTGCGCGAGCTGAACACCGCCGCAGCCCGCGCCGAACAGGGCCTGGCCGATCTGCGCGCCGCCACCGACGAGGCCATCGACCTCCTGGCCGACCGCATCGACAAGGGCCGCAGCGTCGCGGCCAAGCTCGAACGGTTGATCGACCACGCCCCGGTCCCGCAGCGCCAGGCGGCCGCGACCGCCGACCCCGTCGCCGAGCGCCGCCTGGGCGCCCTCCTGGCCGCGGCCCGCGAAGCCCGTCCGGAGCGCGTCGCGCCCAGGGAACGCCTCGCGCAGACAGAGCGTCCCGCCCCGCCCCTGCGCTCGACCCCGCCGCTTCGGCGCAGCGTCGAGGACGACCTGTTCGACGACGAGCCGCTGACCCTCAACGACGTCCGTGGAGCCACCCGGTGAAATCCATGCCCCGCATCCTGCCGTTGGTGGGCATCGCCGTCGGCGGCGTCCTGGCGATCAATGCGCTGGCCGGCGCGCGCGACCTGCCGAGCCTGGTCTCCGGCGCCAGGGCCTTCGCCGAGGAGGCCGCGGCCAAGACCAAATCCGCCAGGGGCGAGAAGACCGACAAGGCCAAGGCGTCCGACAAGGCCGCCGCCGTCACCGGCGAGGCCAAGGATGCGGCCGGCACGGCCCTCCCGCCGCCGACGATCCAGCCCAAGGGCGTCTGCGCGCCGACCGCCGCGGAGCTGGCCAAGGAAGCCGGCCTCTCGCCCGCCGAGCTGCAGCAGCTGCAGAACCTCGGGGCGCGGCGCACTCAGCTCGACCAGCGCGAATCCGACCTTTCGACCCAGCTCGCCCTGCTCGCCGCCGCCGAGACCAAGGTGGACGCCAAGATGCGGGCGCTGACCGGCCTGAAGAGCGACGTCCAGAACCTGCTGGCCCAGGCCGATGGCCGCGAGGCGAGCGAGGTCGATCGCCTGGTGAAGGTGTTCGAAGGCATGAAGGCCAAGGACGCCGCGCCGCGCATGGCGATCCTGGAGGACAGCGTGCGCCTGCCGATCGCCGCCAAGATGAAGGAGCGTTCGCTTTCGGCGATCGTCGGCCAGATGCCGCCGCAGGACGCCAAGAAGCTGACCGAATCCCTGGCCCACCGCTTCACCGCGGCCCACACCCTGGCGCAGGCCGCCGCCGCCCAGGCCGACGCCCCGGCCGCGGCGACCGGCGCTGCGCCCGCCAAGGCCGCGCCCGCCAAGGCCAGGCCCGCTCGTCAGATCAAGAAGGCCGCGCCGCGCAAGGCCGCGCCGCCGAGCGAAGAGGCCGCGGCCTCGCCGCCCGCTGCCC
>NZ_JAQGIZ010000254.1 GCF_028290885.1 Phenylobacterium sp. | reverse complement strand
GGCGGCTGCGACTTCACCGTCGAGACCACGGTCACCCGCGCGCCCTTGCGCTGCACGGCCTCGACCAGGCAGCGGAAGTCGCCGTCGCCGGAGAACAGCACCAGGTGGTCGGCGGAGGCGGCCATCTCCATCATGTCGACGGCGATCTCCACGTCCATGTCGCCGCGCCAGCGCTTGCGGCCCTGGCTGTCGGTGTATTGCCGCGCAGCCTTGGTCACCAGGCTGTAGCCGTTGTAGTCCAGCCAATCGACCAGCGGCCGGATCGGCGAGTACTCCTCGTCCTCGACGAGCGCGGTGTAGTAGTAGGCGCGGATCAGGACGCCGCGCTTGCGGAACTCCTCCAGGAGCTTGCGGTAGTCGATGTCGAAGCCCAGGCCCTTGGCCGCCGAATAGAGGTTGGCCCCGTCGATGAAGAGCGCCAGCCGGTCCGTGGGGTAGAAGGTCATCGTCGCGAAATTCCCAAAGGCCAAAGTCTTGAAGGCTGCCGACGCCGGGCTGGACGACGCCGTCGTCGTGGCCCTGGGCGGCAACCTGGCCGGCGATTTCACCTCTTCCGAGGCGCTGCTCGAGGCGGCCCTGGCGCGGTTCCCTCAGGCCGGATTGCCTGTGGTCGCCCGGTCGGGCTGGTGGCGGTCCGCCGCCTGGCCCGACCCGAACGGCGAGGAATATCGCAACGGCGTCGCGATTGTCGAGGCGAACGGCCCGCCGCAAGCGGTTCTGGAGGCGCTTTTCGCGATCGAGCGGGCATTTGGCAGGATACGCGGCGCCCCGAACGCCCCGCGAACGCTCGATCTGGACCTCATCGCCTACGGGCGCGAGGTCGCCGAGGGGCCCGGCCTGGTCCTGCCGCATCCGCGGGCCCACGAGCGGCTGTTCGTCATGGGCCCACTGGCCGAGATCGCCCCCGGCTGGCGGCATCCGGTGAGCGGGAGGACAGCGGTGGAGCTGGCGCGGGACGCGACGGTGGGGCGGGACGCGATGCCCCTTTATCCCGCTCATCCCCGGGGATGAGCGGTGTGGAGAATGCCCTAGGCGATCGCCTTGCGCCGTCGGTCGTCGCGGACGATCTGCAGGCCGCGGGGGCTGGGCGCGAGGGTCCAGCGGCCGGGGTCGGCCAGTTGCGGGTCGAGTTTCGAGCCGATGATCGCGGCCTCCATGACCAGGCCCGCGGCAATGCGCGGCGGGACGGATTCCACCGTCTGGCCGATCAGCCGGGCCGCCACCATCGAGGCGAGGATCGGCCAGTGCGCCTCGTTCAGCATCGGCTCGTCGGCCGCCTCCATCGGCATGGGCGCGGTGAAGACCCGCCGCGCGAGGGGCCAGAGCACGCGCAGCAGGTCCTGCGGCCGGGCCACCATCTCGCGGCCTTCACTGGCCTCCAGTTGCCCGAATTCGCCCTCCACGGCGTCCTTGGCGATGCGGCGCTCCAGCTCCCAGTAGTCGCCGAACTCGGTGCGATTCACGCCGGCCGCGGCGGCTGCCTGCACCACGAAGCGTTGCAGCGGGAAGCCGTGGCCGTAGCCCAGCAGCAGCGGGGCGTTCACCCAGCGCCCGGCCAGGAACCGCCGCCCGTCCTTGGTCTGGCGCAGCATCAGGCTTTCCGGACCGACCAGGTCGCGGCGCGAGGCGAGCAGTTCGCCCTGCTCCAGCGCCGCGTTCTGCGCGGCGAAGCCCACCAGGGCCCCGATCGCCACCAGCAGGCTCGGGGCGTGCGCGCCGCGCGCCGGGATCTTCTGGAGCAGGATCGACCGCAGCGCCGCGGTCGCCAGGTTGGCGCGGTTGACCGACTCCGGCTCCCAGGGGAACCGCAGTTCGGGGCGGGCGGCGGGCGCAGGCGGCATCGAGGACTCCAGCAGCGACAGCTCTACTATGGCCCCGCATCTATTGAAGCTTTGCAACCTATCGTGGTGAACAGTGTCTGACCGCGGTCCGCCACACGCCTGCGGCCTTTGCGGCGTTGCACAATGGGTCCCGAACCTCTATTTTCACAGGTTCTCTCCCCGTCCCGAGGAATCCATGGCTCGCGTCACTGTCGAAGACTGCATCGAAAAGGTCCCCAACCGCTTCAACCTCGTGTTGCTGGCGGCGCATCGGGCTCGCGCCATCTCGGCGGGCGCCCAGATCCTGGTCGATCGCGACAACGACAAGAACCCGGTCGTCTCGCTGCGCGAGATCGCCGACGACGTGGTCGACGCCGAAGAGCTGCGCGAGACCCTGATCGGCACCCTGCAACGGGTGGACGAGCGTTCGGAAGCCGAGGAAGAGGCCGAAACCCTCGCCCTGCTGGCCGATCCGACCCACATGCAGATGAGCGAGCTCGAGCTCGTTCGCGCCCTGCAGAGCGATCGCGATGGCGGCCAGGAGGAGCGGTACTGAGCCCGGAAGGCGCAGAACCCCTCATTGCCAAGGCGGCGCCTGACCCCGCCGCCCCGCTGAAAGACGCCCCCAATTCGGACCCCTCTCTTTCGGGGCGGGAGGCGCCGACCCCGATACCGGCGGTCGCCAAGCGTCCGAAGATGCTCCGCCAGTTCGAGCTGATCGAGAAGGTCCGCTCCTACGACCCCACCGCCGACGAGGCGCTGCTCAACCGCGCCTATGTCTACGCCATGCGCATGCATGGGGCGCAGAAGCGCGCGTCGGGCGACCCCTATTTCGCCCACCCGATCGAGGTGGCGGGCATCCTCACCGACTATCGGCTCGACACCGCCACCATCGTCACCGCCCTGCTGCATGACGTGATCGAGGACACCCCGGTCACGCGCGCCGAGATCGACGAGCTGTTCGGGGTCGAGATCGGCGAGCTGGTGGAGGGCGTCACCAAGCTCTCCAAGCTGGAGCTTTCCTCCGAGCACCTCCGCCAGGCGGAGAACCTGCGCAAATTCATCCTGGCGATCAGCCGCGACGTCCGCGTGCTGATGGTCAAGCTGGCCGACCGGCTGCACAACATGCGCACGCTGCAGCACATCGCCAGCCCCGCCAAGCGCGAGCGGATCGCCCGCGAGACCCTGGACATCTACGCCCCGCTGGCCCGCTCCATCGGCGTCCACCGGATCACCACCGAGCTGGAGGAGCTGGCCTTCGAGCACCTGAACCCGGTGGCCCGCGACGCCATCGGCCGCCGGCTCGACACCCTGCGCCACGAACAGGGCGGGGCGGTCTCCCAGGTCTCGGGCGAGATCGCCGCCAAGCTGGAGGCCGCCGGCGTGCCGGCCCGGGTCTTCGGCCGCGAGAAGAACGCCTATTCGATCTGGCGGAAGCTGCAGCGCAAATCGATCGGCTTCTCGCAGCTTTCCGACATCTATGCGTTCCGGGTGATCGTCGACACCGAGGAGGACTGCTACCGCGCGCTCGGCGTCATCCACCGCGCCTGGCCCTCGGTGCCAGAGCGGTTCAAGGACTTCATCTCCACGCCCAAGCGCAACAACTACCGCTCGCTGCACACCACGGTCGTCGGCCCAAGGGGCATGCGCATCGAGATGCAGATCCGCACCGAGGCCATGGACCGGGTCGCCGAGGAGGGCGTCGCCGCCCACTGGCGCTACAAGGACCAGACCTACGGCTTCGACGCCGAGCACCAGAAGGCCGCCGGCGGCCGCGACCCGCTGGTCAACCTGCGCCACCTCGTGCAGGTGCTGGAGCACGGCGGCGACGCCGAGGAACTGGTCGAGCACGCCAAGCTGGAGATGTTTCTCGACCAGGCCTTCGTCTTCACGCCCAAGGGCCGGCTGGTCAGCCTGCCGACCGGCGCCATGCCGCTGGACTTCGCCTACGCGGTGCACACCGACATCGGCGACACCACCATCGGGGTGAAGATCAACGGCGAGCTGAAGCCCCTGCGCACCGTCTTGCAGAACGGCGACGTGGTGGAGGTGATCCGCGGCGGCAAGCCGGTGGTGCCCCCCGACTGGCGCTCGATCACCGTCACCGGCCGCGCCCGTTCCGCCATCCGCCGCCACATCCGCCAGACCGAGAAGGAAGAGTTCACGAGGCTCGGCCGCGCCACTGTCGACCAGACCTTCGAGGCCGCCGGCAAGTCGCGCAAGGACGTCTCGCTCAGGCCCGCCCTCGACCGCTTCGCCGCGGCGACGGAAGACGAGCTGTTCGACGCCGTCGGCCGCGGGCGGGTCTCCCCCCCGCAGGTGCTGGAGGCGCTGTTCCCAGGCCTCAAGGCCCACGAGCGCAAGGCCGCCGCGGCCCGCCACCGCATCGAGGACGGCAAGTCGGCCAAGCTCTATGTCCGCGGCGGCGGCCTGACGCCCGGCGTCAGCATCCACTTCGACGAGCACTGCTCGCCCGTGCCCGGCGACCGCATCGTCGGGATCCTGGAAGGCGACGGCAAGGGCCTGACCGTCCACACCATCGACTGCGAGCGGCTGGCCGCCTTCGAGGACCACGAGGAACTCTGGCGCGACCTGCAGTGGACGCCCGAGGCCGAGCGCAACTCCATCGCCCGCGCCAAGCTGCTCGCCACCATCCGCAATGCGCCGGGCGTCTTGGGCCAGGTCTGCACCATCATCGGCGAGGCCGGCGGCAATATCGTCCAGCTGCGCATGCACCACCGCCAGGCCGACTTCTTCGACGTGGACATCGACGTCGACGTCAACGACGCCAAGCACCTGACCCACATCGCCGCCGCCCTGCGCGCCAACCCCAGCGTCGAGACGGTGGACCGGCGGAAGGACTAAGGGTTTTCCACCTCCCGCGCGCAGCGGCGGAGGGGGCCGCGCCGACAAGGGCCGATCTCAGGGAGTCGGCGCCGGTCGGTAAAGCGAGAGCTCCACGCCCTTGTACGTCTGCACCCACGGGCCGCCGGGCGGCGTCTCCGGGCCAGCGACCACCACCGCCTGGGTCCCGGCGAGGTTGACAGGTGAGATCTGGCCGGGCGGGCCCAGGTACACCCGCGGCCGGGCGTCGAGACGCAGGAATCCGAGGTGGCCGGCGTTGGCCTCGGGAGCCAGCAAGACGATGTCGCCGGTGAGGGGCAGGCGAGGCTGCATCGCGCGGATGTCGCGTTCCAGCGCATAGCGGTGCGCCACCATCGGCCCGACCCAGATGTGGTCCAGCCAGGTCGAGAGGAGACCCAACGCCAGGATCAGGCCGAGACCTGCGTGCAACGGCCGCGTCCGCAGCGCCAAGAGTCCGGCCGCGGCCAGGCTCACGGCGATCGCCAGCGCCCGATAGGGCAGCCGCAGCCCCAGCGCCGCGCGGAGCGGATCGGGGTGGAAGAAGGCGCTGAGGATGCTGGCGTCCCAGGGGAACAGCACGATCCCAGCCCGGAAGCCCGCCAACAGCCCCGCGAGGCCCGCCAGCATCACCGCCGCGCTGGCCAGCTGCGCCCGGGGCGCGACCGGCCGCGCCAGGGCCGGCGCGGCGGCGAGCCAGATCATCGGCGCGAAGAACTCGAAGTAACGGCCCCAGAGCCGCTTCGTCTCGCCGGGCGTGGACGCGATCTTCATGGCGAAGATCGCCACCATGACCAGGGTCGCGAACAGCGACAGGACCAGGAGCACGAACACCAGGTCGCCTCCGCTCGCCTCGAACCGGCCCCGCGAGGCGCGCCAGCGGCCGGCGAGCTCCACAAGGCCGGCGACGATCGGCGCGCCGGCCAGGAGCGCCATGGCCGAGATCGTCGAGCCCAGGGTGAGGAGGCCAAGGCTCACTGCGCCCGGCGGCGACGCCGTGGCCAGCTGGCCGCCGTAGAGATCGCCGACGAAGAAGGCCAGCGGATGGGCCGCCGGCGCCTCGGCGGCGATCTGGATCAGGTTGCCGACGACGAAGAAGGTCACGGCGAAGAGCAGGGCGCGCAGCGGCAGCCGCCGCCATCCGCCGCTCGCCGCGGCGTCCAGCCCGGCCAGCACCGCGAGCGCGGCGACGGTCGCCAGCCCGTTCGGCTTGACGAGCACGAGGCTCGCCGCCAGCGCTCCCGCCAGTAGCGCATGGACCATCGGCCGCGTTCGATACCAGCGCCCCGTCGCCAGGCAGATGAGCGCCAGCACGCCGACGAACAGCCCTTCGGCGAGGTTGGAGAAGGCGAAGCGGTAGTAAGGAAAACCCACCGCGATCAGCAGCAGGACCAGCCCGTCCCGGCGCGGCAGGCCTGTCACGCTCGAGCGCCAGAGCAGCAGCAGCCCGCCGACGTAGGCCGCCGCGTTCACCAGCCGGTCGCCGACGATGTAGGGCGCGCCCATTTCATAGACCGCTCGGATCACACTCAGGTGGACCCCGTTGTTCAGCGGCGCGACGCTTGGGTTGAGCGCCACCATCACGTCCGGATAGAGCGCCCGGATCAGATAGGCCGCTTCGTCGGCGGCGTAGATCGGCAGCGGCATCAAGAGCCGCCGCGCATAGAAACCGAGGATCGCCAGCACGACGCACGCCGCCGCCGCCAGCCAGGCCCCCTGAAGCCGCCCCTGTCCCGTCATCAACCCGCCGGCGGCAGGTGGGCGAGCACGTGCTCGACGCCGCGGACGACCGCGTCGCCGTAGGTCGGACCGAGGACGGTGGTGTGCGACGCCCCCTCCACCGCCTCGAAGCGCCCGGCGCTGGACGCCCGTTCCGGCGCCCGCCGCGCGTCGTTCCGCTCGGAGCCCGGTCCTGGCGCCCCCGCGACCACCACCGCCACCGGCCAGCGCGGATCGTAGGGCGGCGCAAGCCGGGCTTCCGCCGCGCTGCGCCGCCAGTTGACCACCTCGTTGGCCGCCGTCCGCGCGTGGCGGCCGGAGACGTAGGCGTGGCGCTTCTCGGCGCGCCCCTGCGGCGGCAGGCCGATGCGGTCGCCGGCGTAGTAGAGTGGCAGGGTGGTCCCGATGCTCGCCGAGACCGCCGCCACCCGCGAGATCGCCGTGAAGGGGCCCAGGAACCTGGCCGTGCCGGGACTGTCGACCTGCTCGGGCGTCGTGGCCTCGATCAGCACCAGGCCCGCGACCTTGTCCGGATTGCGCCCGGCGAACAGGCGGGTGTGCAGGCCGGCCATGGAGTGGCCCATCAGGATGAACGGCCCGCGCTCCCCCGATGCGGCGATCAGCTTCTCGAGGTCGGCCACGATGGCCTCGCTGTCGCGCGGCTGCGGCCCCGGGTCCGACCAGCCCATGCCGGCCCGGTCATAGGCGCAGGAGCGGATGCCCTTGGCGGTCAGCTTCTCCTGGATGGCGGCGAAGTCGGCGGCCAGCCCGAAGGCGCCGGCCTCCATCCAGACCGTCGGCCGGCCCGCGTCGGCCGGCGGCCCCGCGCAGACCAGCCGCAGCTTGCGCCCGCCGATGTCCACATAGGTCCCCGAGGGCGTGAACGGCCCGGCCGTCGCCACCATCGCGGCGCCCCCGGCAATCCAGACGACCAGAACCAGGGCGAGGCCGATCAGCATCCTGCGCATTGTCCGCACCTAGGGGTGAGCCGCGCAAGGCGGCAACAGCCGACATTCTCCGAGCCCCAATATCTTTCGAGAGGCCGGAAAGAAGGCTATCCAGCGAGTATGACCACTGATGACGTCCTCGAGGAATTCCGCGGCGCGGGCGCGCTGCGCGAAGGCCATTTCATCCTGGCCTCGGGCCGGCACAGCCCGATGTTCCTGCAGAAGAACCTGGTCTTCCAGTACCCGGAGCGGACGGCTCGCCTATGCAAGGCGCTGGCGGAGAAGA
>NZ_JAQGIZ010000246.1 GCF_028290885.1 Phenylobacterium sp. | reverse complement strand
CTGCAGGCGGAACGGCTCCAGGCTGCCGTCGCCGAAGCCCACGTCGGCGATCCACGGCTGACCGTCGAGTTCGACCAGCAGCACCAGGTGGTTGCCGATCGTGAAGTCGCCCATCATCTCGCGCATGGCGGCGCCGGCCATGCGGGTGACCTTGAAGCCGATCTCGGCCAGGGCCGCGCCGAAGACTCCATTCATTTCGTAGCACCAGCCGCCGCGCCGCCGGGTGACGATCTTGTCGAACGCCGCGGCCGGATCGGGGGTCACCGGCCGGCCGAACTGGACGTCGAGGTTCTCGTAGGGGACCGCCTGCAGGTGGGCGTAGTGCAGGGCGCGCAGGGTCGCGAGGTCCGGCCGCACGTCCCCGGCGTAGCCGATGCGGTCGAGATAGGCCGCGAGGTCCATGGCCCGCTCTACTCGGCCTTGGGCGGGGCCATGGCGCCCTGCACGAGGGCCACGATCTCCGGGCGTATGTTCTCCGTGCCCTTCTCCATCATGTGCTGGACGATCCGCGCGCCCACCGCGCCGCGCACCTGGGTGGTGAACTCGTCCTTGTTCGCCTTGACCCAGGCCATGGAGGCCGCCCGGTTGTCGTTGAGGTTCTGGAACGCCGGGAAGACGTATCGGGCCATCAGTTCGTAGGAGTGTTTCGTCGCGCCCCAGTTCGCCCAGTTGTGGGCCATCAGCAGGAAGGCGCCGAAGCCGCCGCTTTCGTCGACCAGCTGTTGGATGCGGGCGACGGCGTCGTCCGGCGTTCCGACCACCGCCATGCCGCTTTCGACCATCGCCTTGATGGGATCGTCGCCCTCCGGGACGATCGGCAGGTTGGCGATCTCGCGGAAGTAGAAGATCCACTTCTCCAAGCCGAAGCGGATGTCTTCCATCGCCTGCTCGCGGGTCTCGGCGATGTGCATGGGGCCCACGAGGCGCCAGGCGTTGCGGTCCATGGTCTGGCCATGCTCGGCGCCCTGCTCGGTGGCGATCGCCCAGTTGGAGGCCAGCGCGTTGAACCCGGCCGTGGAGGTGGCGCCGAGCGAAAGCAGACCCAGGCCATGCTGGCCGGCGGCCCGCGCGCCGGTGGGCGACACCTGGCTCGCCACCGCGATCTCGACCCGCGGCCGGGAATAGGGCGTCATCTGCAGGCGCGCCTTGTCGAGCTCGAACCAGTCGGACTTGTGGGTGACTTCCTCGCCCTGCAGCAGGCGCACGATCACGCCCAGCGCCTCGTCCATGCGGTCGCGCTGCTTGGCGACCGGGATGCCCATCATGAAAGCGTCGGAGACCAGCGCGCCGGGTCCTGCGCCGAACATCACCCGGCCGCGGGTCATGTGGTCGAGCTGGTTGATCCGGTCGGCCAGCATCAGCGGGTGGTGGTAGGGCAGGGAGGAGACGCCGGTGCCCAGGCGGATGTGCTTGGTCCGCTCGGCCGCCGCGGCGATGAACACCTCCGGCGAGGCGATCAGTTCATAGGCGGCGGAGTGGTGCTCGCCGATCCAGGCCTCGTCGAAGCCCAGTTGCTCCATCCACTCCACCAGCTCCAGGTCCCGCTGGATCGCCAGCGTCGGGTTCTCCTCGATGGGATGGAACGGCGCGATGAAGGCGCCGAAGCGCAGGCGCTGAGGCAGCATGGGCTTTCCCCTTTGGTTTGCGGAGACCTTAGGCGGCGGACGTGGCGGAAAGCTAGCTTACCTCCCGCGCGGAGCGGGGGCCTTGTCCCGCACCCGTTCCAGGAACTTCAACACCGCCAGCTCGAACGCGCGGTCGCTGGTCCCAGGCTTCAACGGCAGCTCGCCTGCCTCATAGGCCTCCAGCACGGCGGGATGGATGTAGGCCTTGCGGCAGACGGCGGGGGTGTTGCCGAGCACGCCGGCCACGGCCTTTACGCAGATGACGACGTTGTGCCTGGCCTCGGCCTCGCTGGCCCACCTGGGCAGGGTGACGAGCGCGCCGGCCGCGGCGATCGTCCCGGCCCAGGTGCGGATGTCCTTGGCGGAGAAGTCCTCGCCCAGCACGTCGCGCAGGTAGGCGTTGACGTCGGCCGACTCCACGCTGTGCCGCCGGCCGTCGTGGTCCAGGTACTGGAAAAGATGCTGGCCGGGCAGGTCCTGACAGGCCTTGACGATGCGGGCCAGGCGCCGGTCGCTGAAGCCGGTCCTGTGGACCTTGCCGCTCTTGCCGCGGAACTCGAACACTGCCTTCCGGGCGCCGATCTTCGCGTGGCGGTCCCGCAGGGTGGTCAGGCCGAAGCTCCGGTTGGCCCGGGCGTATTCCTCGTTGCCGACGCGGATCAGGGTGATCTCCATGACCCGGATCACCGCAGCCAGCACCTTCTCGCGCGGCAGGCCGTGGCGTGCGAGGTCGCGCTCGACCTGGGCGCGGAGCTTGGGCAGCGCGCGGCCGAAGGCGATCAACCGGTCGTATTTGTGGAGGTCGCGCACCTCGCGCCAGCGCTCATGGTAGCGGTACTGCTTGCGGCCCTTGGCGTCGCGGCCGGTGGCCTGGATGTGGCCGCGCGGGCTCGGGCAGATCCAGACGTCGGTCCAGGCCGGCGGGATGGCGAGCTTGCGAATCCGGTCGAGGGTGGGTTCGCCGGTCACCGGCTTGCCGTCAGGGTCCAGGTAGTTGAAGCCGTGGCCGGCCTTGCGGCGGCGGATGCCGGGATCGAGGTCGCTGACGTAGGTGAGACCCGCAGCCTGGACGTCGGCCTCCGGGATGGTTTGTTCCGCAAGGCCCCGGGCCACGACGCGCCTCCTCAGGCTGCGCCAACGTGGTATGCGCGGGCGCGGTTCCTCGCGGTTTCGGGAGAGGCCAAGCCCTTGAACTATCGCCACGCCTTCCACGCCGGGAACTTCGCCGACCTGGTCAAGCACGCCGCCCTGCTGCAGCTGCTCGCCCGGCTGACGGCGGCAACCGGCCCGCTTAGCGTGATCGACACCCATGCCGGCCGCGGGCTCTACGACCTGGCGGGGCCGGAGGCGAAGAAGTCGGGCGAGGCCGACGCCGGGATCGTGCGGCTGATGTCGGCTCCGGGCGCGCCCGCCGAGTTCGCCCCGTTGACCGCGGCGGTCCGAACCCTGAACGCAGGCGGGCCGGCGCGGCGCTATCCGGGCTCGCCCTGGCTGATCGCCCAGGCGCTGCGGCCGGGCGACAGCTACCTGGCCTGCGAACTGCGGCCCGAGGAGCACGCGGCCCTGCGCGAGCTGATGAAGGCCCGGCGCGGCGTCCGAACGCTGTGCGCCGACGGCTATGACGCCGCGGTCGCCCAGGTCCCGGCGTCGGGCCTAGCGCTGGTGCTGATCGACCCGCCGTTCGAACGGGCCGACGACTACGTCCGGATAATTGAGACCCTGGTCGGCGTGCGGCGGCGCAATCGGAGGGCCACGGCGCTGGTCTGGCTACCGCTGAAGGACCTGGAAACCTTCGACGGCTTCCTGCGCGACCTGGAGGACGAGATGCGGGCGCCGGTGCTGGTCGCCGAGACGCGGATGCGGCCGCTGACCGATCCCCTGAAGATGAACGGCTGCGCGCTCGTGCTGCTGGGCGCTCCGGCGGACATGGCCGGAACCTTGGAGGCCGTCTGCGGTTGGACTGCAGCGACCTTGGGGGAAGCCGGCGAGGGGCGAGTCTACGGCGTCTGACGCCGCCGAACGGCGGCTGATCACAATGTTGGTTTCACGGATGTTTCGCACTAGCGAGATCGAACAGCGTGATATGTTGCGTCGCACAATCCACGCAGGAGAAACGCCCATGTCCTTCGCCCCGAACACCGATACCGGCGCCCAGACTTTTGCCGGCGCCCAGACCTTCGCCAAGCCGGATGTGCTGCTTCGCGTTCCCGTGGGCCTGGCTTCGCCGCTCTGGGGCCTGTTCGCCGGCGCCGCGATGAGCGGGGCGGCCTGGTGGTGGATGACCCGCTGGGCGCAGCCGGAGAACCTCGAGGCGATGTTCGGGGCCGCCTTGAAGACCCAGCCCGCCGTCGAGCCCGAGGCCCCCGCGCTTGCCGCGCCCCTGGCCGAGCCGGTGATGGAAGCTGCGCCTGAGCCTGAGCCGACGCCTAAGCCCGTTCTCGAAGTCGTGGCCGAAGCCGCGCCGGAACCGGTCCTCGAAGCCCTGGTCGAAGCGCCGGCCGCGCCGCTGGCGGTGGGCGGCGAAGCCGCGCCGATCTCACCGGTGCTGGAGATCCT
Source organism: Phenylobacterium sp. (assembly GCF_028290885.1). GTDB lineage: Bacteria > Pseudomonadota > Alphaproteobacteria > Caulobacterales > Caulobacteraceae > Phenylobacterium. Next base: position 20,401 of record NZ_JAQGIZ010000246.1, on the reverse strand, counting down.
CGCGCCGGAGGTCGTCGACGATCCGGCCTTCGCGACGCCGAAACCGAAGAAGCCGGCGGCGCCCAGGCCCGTCTGACTTTGCGCGGACCCGCTCCTGCGCCTACAACTGCTTAGGCCGCGCGCTTTGAGGCGGCCTTGGGGCAGGAGGGGTCTTGAAGCGGGTCTTGGACATCGCCGGCGCCTCGGCGGGCCTGGTCCTGCTGTCGCCGCTGCTCGCCGGGCTGGCGATCGCCGTGCGTCTGGATAGCCCCGGACCGGCGTTGCATTGGTCGCGCCGGGTGGGGCGGGGGAACCGCATCTTCGCCATGCCCAAGTTCCGCACCATGCGCACCGGCGCGCCGAACGTGGCCACCCACCTGATGGCGGATCCGGACCGCTGGGTGACGCCGCTCGGCCGCTTTCTGCGCCGCACCAGCCTCGACGAGCTGCCGCAGCTGTGGAGCGTGCTGAAGGGCGACATGAGCCTGGTGGGGCCAAGGCCCGCCCTCTTCAACCAGGACGACCTGGTGGCGCTGCGCACCGAGGCCGGGGTGGATGCGCTGCGCCCCGGGCTCACCGGCTGGGCGCAGATCAACGGGCGCGACGAGCTGCCGATCCCCGAGAAGGCCAAGCTCGACCGGGAGTACCTGGAGCGCATGTCGTTCTCCTTCGATCTGCAGATCATCGCGGCCACGGCGCGCTCGGCGCTCTCCGGCCGAGGCGTGACCCATTAGGGTTTAGGGCGCCGAACGCGGTCCTCGCGCGTTAGGGTCGCTTGGACGGCCCGGAGCAATCGTTTGAACACCGGTACGGCGACAACACCCGAAGCGGTCGGCGACGACCAAGGTGCGCCGCAGCAGTCTGCGCGCCGCCGTCGTCGCGCGCTGCTATGGACCGCGGGGTCGTTCCTGGCGCTGGCCGCCGGCGCCGCGGTCGTGGCGGCCGTTTGGGACTGGAACTGGTTCCGCGGCCCGCTCGCCTCGGTCGCCTCGGCCAGGCTGCACCGACAGGTCAGCATCACCGGGAACCTGCGGGTCCACCCCTGGTCCTGGCAGCCCAGCGCCACCGTGGACGGCGTCCACGTCGCCGACCCTGCCTGGGCGCCAAAAACGGGGACCGGAAATCTCGCCGACATCGACCGGATGGCCGTGCAGATCCGGCTGATCCCGCTGTTCGCCGGCCGCCTGGACCTGCGGCTGCTGGAATTCGACCGGCCGCAGGCGCGGCTCTATCGCGACGCGCAGGGGCGCTCGACCTGGGACTTCTCGGACGGCGCCAAGCCCGACCAACCGCTGCGCCTGCCGCCGATCCGCAAGTTCGTCATCGATGGCGGCAAGCTCGACTACCGTGACGAGAAGCGGAAGCTGACCTTCACCGGGACCATCGACGCCAAGGAGCAGTTGGGCGTCCGCAACCGGGGCTTCGAGATGGTCGGCCAAGGGTCGCTCAACGCGCAACCGTTCCACCTGCAGGTGACCGGCGGGCCGCTGCTCAATATCGACCGCGACAAGCCCTATCCGTTCGACGCCGACATCCGCGCGGGGGCCACCTATGTGACCGCCCAGGGCGCGGTGCCGAAGCCCTTCGACCTCGGCCAGTTCTACATGAACACCACCGCCCGCGGCCCGGACCTCTCGGACCTCTACGGCCTGACCGGCGTGCCGCTGCCGAACACCCCGCCCTACACGCTGCATGGCCGGCTCTCGCGCAACGTGCACCTGTGGCGGATCGACGGGCTGGGCGGCCGGGTCGGCAGCTCCGACCTTACCGGCGCGCTTTCCGTGAAGACCGGCGGCAAGCGGCCCTTCCTGACCGCAAACCTGCGCTCCCGCAGCCTCTCCTTCCCCGACCTCGGCGCATTGTTCGGCGGCGGGCCGAAACACGGGAAGATCGCCTCGCCGTCGCAGATCGCGGTCGCCCGGAAGCTGCAGGCCGAGCAGCGGATCTTCCCCGACGCCACCTTGAATTTCGACCGTATCCGCAGCCTCGACGCCGACGTGACCTACAAGGCCGCCTCGATCACCGACGCGCCGATCCATCTGCGGTCCGGCTCGACGCACGTGAAGCTCGACGCCGGCCTCTTGAAGGCCGATCCGGTCGAGCTGGACCTGCCTCAGGGCCACATCGTCGGTACTGCCCAGTTGAATGGCCGCAAGGCCAATGCCATCACTGACCTTGACCTGCGGCTGTCCAACGCGCGCATGGAAAGCCTGCTGCCGTTGCGGTTCCAGGGCGCCCCCCCGGTCGCGGGCGCGCTGGTCGGCAGGGTCAAGCTGCATGGGACCGGCGACTCCGTGCACGACGCGATGGGCGACGCCAACGGCGAGATGATGGTCGTCGTGCCGGGCGGAGAGATCCGCGAGTCGCTGGCCGAGCTGGCCGGCGTCAACGTGATCAAGGGCCTGGGCCTGCTGTTCTCGAAGGACCAGACGACGACGCCGATCCGCTGCGCCGTCGCCCACTTCAAGGCCGAAGGCGGAGTCATGACCGCCGACCGGCTGGTGATCGATACCGCCCCGGTGCTTATCGAGGGTGGCGGGACGATCAACCTCGACACCGAGGAGATGAACCTCAGGGTGCAGGGCCATCCGAAGAAGTTCCAGTTGGTGCGGCTGCTGGCGCCGATCACGTTGGAGGGTCCGCTCCGTTCGCCCAAGGTCAAGGTCGAGAAGGGCCAGGCCATCGCGCAGGGCGGCGTCGCCCTGGCGCTGAGCGCGGTGCTCTCGCCGCTTGCGGCCCTGCTGCCGTTCGTCGACGCCGGCCTCGCCAAGGACGCCAACTGCGCAAGCCTCCTCGCCGAGGGCAAGGCGCAGGGCGTTCCGGTGAAGCCCGCCGCACAGCCAGGCCGGACGTTGACGCCGCCCCACTGATCCCGTCACATCGCCGCGACCCGACGCAGTTCCCGAGGAGACACGCGCCATGGCGCTGAAGACGATCATGACGGCGCTGGCCGTGACGGCTGGGCTGGGCCTGGCGACGGCCGGCGCGGCGCTGGCCGTCGAGACGCAGCCGGTCCCGACGACCCCCGGCGGCAAGGCCCTGGTCGCGCGCCAGGCGCACTTCAAGGAGCAGGGCGCGGCCTTCAAGGCGATCGGCGACGAACTCAAGAAGGACACGCCGGACAAGGCCGTGATCGCCGCAAACGCGACCAAGGTGAAGGGCACGGCCGCCGCCCTGCCGAGCTGGTTCCCGAAGGGCAGCGGCCCCGAGACCGGCCTGAAGACCGCGGCCAAGCCGGACGTCTGGACCGATGCGGCGGGCTTCGAAGCGGCGGCGATGAGGCTGCAGGCCGAGACGACGAAGCTGGCGGACATCTCCGCCGGCGGCGACCTGGACGCCATCAAGGCGCAGTTCCGCGCCACCGGCGGCGCCTGCAAGAACTGCCACGACAAGTTCCGCGTGCCTGAGCAACACTAAGGGCCATGACTGGGCGTGGGACAACGCCAGGCGCCGCAGCCGTTCGGGCGCGGCTGTGGGACGGGCCCACACGCATTGTCCACTGGGGCCTTGTCGTCCTGATCGCCTTTGCCTGGTGGGCGGGGGAGGCGGGCCGCATGGACTGGCACCGGTGGGCCGGCTACGCGGTCCTGGGGCTCCTGGCGTTCCGGCTGATCTGGGGATTCGCAGGCTCCGCCACCGCGCGGTTCGCGAGCTTCGTGCGCGGCCCGGCCGCAACGCTGGCCTACCTCAGGACCCTGCCCAGGCGCGCGCCGAGCGCGGTTCCCGGCCACAATCCGCTGGGCGCCTGGAGCGTGCTGGTGATCCTCGCGGTTCTGATCGTGCAGACGGTCACCGGGCTGTTCGCCGTGGATGTGGACGGCATCGAGTCCGGGCCGCTCTCCGACAGGGTGAGCTTCGACCTCGGCCGCCAGTTCGCCCATTGGCACCACCTGACCTTCTGGGCCCTCGAGGCGCTGGTGGCGCTGCACGTGGCGGCGGTGGCTTTCTACCTGATCTACAAGCGCTCGAACCTGGTCGGGCCGATGGTCTCCGGGCACGGCCAGTTCGCGCAGGATCCGGGCTTGAGCTTCGCGCCCCTGTGGCGTGCGGTGCTGGCCGCGGCGGTGGCCGTCGGAATCGCCTGGTGGGCGGCCAAGGGGTTCAGAGTCTAGCCGTTTTTCCAGGCGGGGCGGGAGGCCGTCGGGGCCGCGGCTACCGCTCGGCGGCGTCCCTCAGGCATTTCAGCCAGGCGTCCTCGCGGGCCTTCTCGGCTTCGCGCAACTGGGCCTCGGCGTCGCGGACGGCGGCGTCGTGCTTGCGCCATTCGGCGACCGCGCCCTCGCGCGCCGCGCGGGCGGCTTCCAGGGTCGGAAAGCGGGCCAGCACGGCGCGCACCGAATAGCTCACCGGGGGCCCCACCGTCTCGCGGTCGGGATAGAAGCCGGTGATGGAGTCGTGGCTCTCGGTCTCGATGTGGAAGACGTCCGCCCAGCCGGCGTGGTGGCGCATCAGGGCCCAGGGCCGTTCCATCCGCTCGCTCACCGATATCTCCTAAAAGTCGTCGTGTTCGAATCCGCCAGCCGGCGGTGTGGCGCGCAAACTAGCGTGACCCGCCCCGGGCTCCAACGTCGCGTGCGCGCGATTTGGGCTTCCGTCGCGTGCGCCTTCCATGGAAAAGCCTTGGCCATTGATTTGATCCTTTGATTCCGAGAGCGATTTCCTTTGGCCAAGATCGTCATCGCCCAGCAGTTCTGCGGGCCTCCCGACTCCGGCAACGGCGGCTACGTCTGCGGTGTCCTTGCCAGGGACATCGACGGCCCGGCGACCGCGGTGCTGCGCGCCCGTGTGCCTTTGGACGCGGACCTGGAGCTGACGCTCTCCGACGACGCGGCGGTGATGACCGACGCCCAGGGGACGCTGATCGGCCGTAGCGACGCCGCCGAGCTGGAGCTCGAGGTCCCGCCGCCGCCGACGCTGGAGGCCGCGCGCCGGGCGATGGCGAGCTACATCGCCCATGAGCAGCGGGTGCACCCGATCTGCTTCACCTGCGGCGTAGAGCGCGAAGAGGGCGACGGCCTTCGGGTCTTCGCCGGACAGGTCGAGGGCGCGCCGGTCGGCCACGTGGCCTGCGTCTGGACCCCTCACGCCGCTTTCGCCGACGCCGACGGATTGACGCCGACAGAAGTGGTCTGGGCGGCGCTGGACTGTCCGGGCGTCTTCGCCTGGCTGGTCAAGGAAGGCCGCCACGGCGCCCTCTTGGGCACCATGACCGGCGAGGTGATCCGCCGGCCCAAGGTGGGCGAGCCCTGCATCGTCGCCGCCTGGCCGCTGATCCGGGAAGGCCGCAAGGAGACCGCCGGCGTCGCGCTGTTCACCGCCGAAGGCGAGCTCCTGGCCCGCGGGCGCCAGGTCTGGATCATGATGGGCCCGCCACGACAGCCCGCGGCCGCCGCGCTGGACGCCGTCTCCGCCTGAGGCTTGCGCGGCGCGGCGCTTCAGGCTCCAACTTCGCGGGGCTTGTTTAGGGGAGGGACGTTTGCGCGCGGCTTCAGTCTCGGACTATCGGGAGCTCGCGCGGCGACGTCTGCCGAAGATCTTCTTCGAGTACATCGACGGCGGCTCCTACGCCGAGGCCACGCTGGCCCGCAACGTCGCCGACCTGGAAGCGATCGCGCTGCGCCAGCGGGTGATGCGCGACATGTCGCAGCTGGACATGACGGTGACTTCGCTTGGCCAGACCTTCTCCATGCCGGTGGGCCTGGCGCCGGTGGGCATGGCCGGCATGTACGCCCGCCGGGGCGAGACCCAGGCGGCCCGCGCGGCGGCGGCCGCCGGCATCCCCATGTGCCTCTCGACGGTGAGCGTCTGTTCGCTGGACGAGGTGGCAGCGACCGGGGTCGCGCCCTGGTTCCAGCTCTACATGCTGAAGGACCGCGGCTACATGCGCGAACTGCTGGCGCGGGCCAGGGAGGCCGGCTGCCCGGTGCTGGCCTTCACCGTCGACCTGCCGATCCCCGGCGCGCGGTATCGCGACGTGCGCTCGGGGTTCACCGGGTCGAGCGGGCTGTCCGGCGCGCTCAACACGGCCTGGGACGGGCTCACCCATCCGGCCTGGATGTGGGACGTCTGGGCGAACGGCCGGCCGCATACCCTGGGCTCGGTGGCCGGCGCGGTGAGCGACAGCCGGCGGGTCACCGATTTCCTCTCGTGGATCGCCCGGAACTTCGACCGCTCGGTGACCTGGAAGGACCTCGACTGGGTGCGCGAGACCTGGGACCGGCCGATCGTGGTCAAGGGCGTGCTGGACGTGGCCGACGCGAAGGACGCGGTGAAGGCCGGCGCCCAGGGGCTGGTGGTCTCGAACCATGGCGGGCGGCAACTCGACGGCGTGCGTTCCTCGATCTCCGCCCTGCCGGGCATCGCCCAGGCGGTGGGCTCGGACCTGGAGGTCTACATGGACGGCGGAATCCGCTCGGGCCTGGACGTGCTGAAGGCCATGGCGCTGGGGGCCAAGGCTTGCTTCGTCGGCCGCGCCTGGGCCTATGCGCTCGGGGCCGGCGGCGAGGCGCAGGTCGCCAAGATGCTGGCGACGCTGCGCTCGGAGCTGGCGGTGGCGATGATCCTCACCGGCTGCGCCAACATCCGCGACGCCGGCCGCGAGCTGCTCGACGCCGAGACCTGACGGGGCTTCGGTCACGTTTACGGCAACGCGGCGGAATTGCTGCGGCGCCGCGAAACCACTTCCGTGCTTGAGGTGTTCAGCCCCGGTCAGACCGCGTGGAGTAAGGCCCGATGCCGCAGGATTCCTACCTCGCCTATTCGCTCAGCCAAGTCGATGAAGGGTGGCGCTGGAGCGTCTACGACGAGGAGGGGGTCACCGTGGCCGACGGCGCCGACGCCAGTCGTGACGCGGCCGAGGCGGCCGTCGCGTTGACACTGCGGTCGCCGCCGGCGCAAGGCGCGGCTTTCGGCTGAGGCACGGAGCCTGCTAGCTTCCCCGTAACGGCTCAGGTTCCGGGAGGCCCATGCCAACATTCCTGCAACAGCTCCTTCGCCGCATCGAGAGCCGCGCTCTGATCCTGGTGATCGGGGCGGCCGGGGGGTTCTGGGCTTTCTTCAACATCGCCAGCGAGATGACCGAGGGCGAAACCCAGGCCATCGACAAGCGCATCCTGCTGGCGTTGCGAAACCCCGCCAATCCCAGCGAACCGATCGGCTCTTACTCCTTCCAGGAGGCCATGCGGGACGTGACCGCCCTGGGCGGCGTGACGGTGATGACGCTGGTCACCATCGTGGGCGTGCTGGCCTTCCTGATGCATGGCCGACGCTGGCACGCGGCCATCCTGGCGGGGACCGTGCTGTTGGCCGACATCTCCAGCGAAGGCCTGAAGAACCTCTACGGCCGGCCGCGGCCCGCGCTCGTGCCCCACGGGGCCTATGTCTACTCGGCAAGTTTCCCCAGCGGGCATTCGACCCTGTCGGCGGCCACCTTCCTGACGCTGGCCACGCTGATCGCCAGCCTCGAGCCCAATCGCGGGACCAAGATCATGGTCTATGTGCTGGCGGTGCTGCTGGTGCTGGGCATCGGGGTCAGCCGGGTCTACCTGGGCGTCCATTGGCCGAGCGACGTGCTCGCCGGCTGGTGCCTGGGCGCCGCCTGGGCGCTTGCCGCCTGGACCGTCCTCTCGAGGTGCCCGGGCCGTCAGGCGCTGCCAGACCGCGATTGAGGAATGGTAATCGCGCGGCAATCGCCGCCGAACCTCCGGCGGTGCAGTTTGTCGGCTGGGTCACGGGGCGACCGGAGACACTGCATGAAGCGTATTCTGATCATCTCGACCCTCGCCCTGGCCTTGGGCGCCGCTGCGGCGCAGGCCGCGGCACCGCCGGCCGCCTATGCCGGCCACGAGCTCGCCGGCCAGGCCAAGATCGGGCTGGAGCAGGCGCAGGCCATTGCTCTGAAGGCCCGTCCAGGCGCGGTCACCGACCGTGAGCTGGAGAAGGAAGCGGGCGGCAGCGGCCTGCGCTGGTCCTTCGACATCAAGGGCGGCGGCAAGACCTTCGAGGTCGGCGTCGACGCCAAGACCGGGAAGGTCCTCGAGAACAAGGCGGAAGGCCCGCATCCGGACTAGATCCAGCTCCGCGGCGGGCCAAAGGCTTTCCGCGGGCCGAAGATGAGGGCAGGGTTCGGCCATGAAGCTGTTGATCGTGGAGGACGACAAGGAAGCCGCCGCCTACCTGAAGCGCGCCCTGTCGGAGGTGGGCCATACCGTCGACGCCACCTCGACGGGGCGCAGCGGCCTGATGCTGGCCGCCGGCGAAACCTACGACGTGATCATCCTCGACCGCATGCTGCCGGAGATCGACGGCCTGGCGATCCTGCGCACCATCCGCGCTTCGGGCGTGAAGACGCCGGTGCTGCTGCTGACGGCCCTGGGCGGCATAGACGACCGCGTCGAAGGACTGGAGGCTGGGGGCGACGACTACCTGGTCAAGCCCTTCGCCCTGGCCGAACTGCTCGCCCGGGTCAACGCGCTGGCCCGCCGGCCGCCGACCCAGGAGGTGCGCACGGAACTTTCCGTCGCCGATCTGCGGCTCGACCTGCTCAAGCGCACCGTGACCCGCGGCGGCCAGCGGATCGAGTTGCAGCCGCGCGAATTCCAGCTCCTGGAATATCTGCTCCGCCATGCCGGCCGGGTGGTGACCCGCACCATGCTGTTGGAGAGCGTCTGGGACTTCCACTTCGACCCGAAGACCAACATCGTCGAAACCCATATGAGCCGGCTGCGCGGCAAGGTGGACCGCGGCCATGCCCATGAGCTGATCCATACCGTGCGAGGCGCGGGCTATGTGCTGCGCGAGCCGGACTGATGTTCCGCTCCTACACCCTGCGGCTGGCGGCGCTTTACACCGCCGTTTTCGCCCTGTCGGTGGTGGCGCTCGGCGTGATCACGGTCTTCACCACCCGCCAGGCCCTCTCGCAGGAGTTCGACGCCCGCATCGCCGCGGAGTCCGCCGCCCTGGTCCAGGAATACAAGTCCGAAGGCCTGCAGGGCGTGGTCGAGGCCGTGCGCGAACGGGACCGCACGCCGGGGGCCATCGACTATGGCGTGGAGGGGCCGGCCGGAGAGGCGCTGGCCGGACGGCTGTCCGTGAGCCGGGCGCCGCCCGGATGGTCGGTGCTGCGCGATCGCCAGGGCCGGGACGGCGAGTCGGTCCGCGTTCTGACGGTGAGGCTGCCCGACGGTCACCGCCTGCTGGTCGGCGACGAGGAGGAGCGGATCGAGGCGCTCGACGGGGCGCTGCTGCGCGGCTTCGGCGGCGCCTTCCTGGGGGTCGTCGTGCTGGGCGTGGCGGGCGGCTATGCCATGAGCCGCGGAGTCCATCGGCGGCTGGCGGCGATCTCGGGCACGGCGGAGGCGATCATCGACGGCGACCTGGCGCGCCGCGTGCCGGTCCGCGGAGCCAACGACGACCTCGATCGGCTGGCGCTGACCTTCAACCGGATGCTGGACCGTATCGCCGCGCTGATGGAGAGCCTGAAGCAGGTCTCCAGCGATATCGCCCATGACCTGCGCACCCCGCTGACCCGGCTGCGCCAGAAGCTGGAGGCGGGACTGCTGTCGCCGCAGGAGCGCGGCCAGGCCCTGGAAGGGGCGCTCACCGACCTCGACACCATCCTCGACACCTTCGCCGCCCTGCTGCGGATCGCCCAGATCGAGGGCGGCGCGCGGCGCGCGGCCTTCCGGGCGAGCGACCTCGCGGCCATCGGACAGACGGTCGTCGAGGCCTTCGCGCCTTCCGCCGAAGACGCCCAGCAGAGTCTCAGGCTGCAGGCCGAGGCGGCCGTTCCGGTGGTCGGCGATCCCGAACTCCTCACCCAGATGCTGGTGAACCTGGTGGAGAACGCGCTGCGCCACGCCGGCCCCGGGGCGGAGGTCACGGTGAGGGCGGGGCGCTCGGGCGGGGCGGCGACGCTCGCGGTGCTCGACAACGGCCCCGGCGTGCCGGACATCGAGCGAGAGCGGCTGTTCGACCGCTTCTACCGCCTGGAGCGTAGCCGTTCGACGCCGGGGAGCGGGCTGGGGCTGGCCCTGGTGGCGGCAGTGGCCAGGCTGCACGGCGCCGAGGTGCGGCTGATCGGGGCGGCGCCCGGCCTTGAGGCCAGGGTGACCTTTCCGAGAGCCGAGTAACACCGGCACATTGGGATTTCACAATCTCCCTGCCATCGACCGGTCATTGGCGAGGGCCTAGAACCGGTGGATCGAATTGGGGAGCAGAGAGAGACTCATGTCCGTCGCGCGCATCATCGCCGGTTGCCTTGCCACGCTTGCGATCTCGACCGCCGCCCAGGCGGCGGGGTCGGGTTACCACGTGCTAGATCATGTCGCCGGCCCCGACGGCGGCTGGGACTATGTGCGGGTGGATCAGAAGAACAACCGCGTACTGGTGGCCCACGGGACCTCGGTCATGGCCATCGACCTGGCCACCAAGGGGGTGTCCTCCTTCGGGCCCGGCCAGCGGCTGCACGACGCGATGCCGGTGAACGGCGGGAGCGAGGTGCTGGTGACGAATGGTGGGACCAACACGGCGGTGTTCATCGACGTCAAGACAGGCGCCACGGTCGCCACGGTCGACACGGGCAAGGGCCCGGACGCCGCGGCGTTCGACGCCAAGACCGGCCTTATCCTCGTCATGGACCATGCCGGCGGCCAGGTGACCCTGATCGACCCCAAGACCCACAAGGCCGTCGGGACCATCGAGGTAGGCGGCGACCTGGAGGCCGCGGCCGTCGACGGCTCGGGCAAGGCGTTCATCAACGTCGAGAACAAGAACGAGATCGTCGTCGTCGACATCGCCGGCCGCAAGGTGCTGGCGCGCTACGCCCTGAGCGGCTGCGACGGACCCACCGGCCTGGCCTACGACGCTGCCGACAAGCTCCTGATCGCCGCCTGCGACGGGGCGACCGACGTGGTGGACGCCAGGACCGGCAAGGTCCTGCAGACCCTTCCCACCGGCAAGGGCGCCGACGGCATCGCCTACGATCCGCGTCAGAAGCTGGCCTTCGTGCCGGCCGGACGCGCCGGGACCATGGCGGTGATCGCATTGGCCGGCGGCAAGGGAACGCTGGTCGACACCGTCCCGACCCAGCTGGGGGCCCGGACCATCGCGCTGGATGAGCGGACGGGGCGGGTCTATCTGCCCACCGCCCAGTACGTCCCGGCGACCACGCCTGGGGGCCGGCCCACGACCGTGCCGGGCACCTTCCAAGTGCTCGTCGTCGGTAAGTGAGATCCGGGCTCGGCGGTACGAAGAGGGAGGCTCCGCTGGGCCGGGCCGTTGATCGGGGCATGGAGCGTTCCGCTGTCGCGCGGCGGCTCACCGCGCTGCTGATGGCGGCCGGCTTGAGCGGCTGCGCGGTCTACCATCCGAGCCCGCTGCCGGCGGGCCCGAACCTCGCCGAGGCGCCTCAGCGGCTGACGGCGGACCCGGCGCGCCTGCGGGTGGCGCCGCTGAAGACCATCCAGGTCGATGCGCGCGACGGGCTGTCGCCGCTCGAAACCGCGGTGCTGGCCGTGCTGAACAACCCCGACCTGGAAGCCAAGCGCAAGGCGGCGAAGGTCAACGACGCCCAGGTGTTCTTGGCCGGCCTGCTGCCCGATCCGCAGATCTCGGGCTCGCTCGACAGGCCGATCGCCGGCCCTGACCACCAGACGGCCTACAGCGTCGGGGTCGGCCTCGACCTGGCGAGCCTGCTGCAGCGCACCTACACCCGCCGCGCGGCGAGGTTCAGCGCCCAGGAGGCCGATCTCAACCTCCTCTGGTCGGAGTGGACCGTCGCCCAGAACGCCCGCCAGCTGGCCGAGACGGTGTTGGCCGGCGACGCGCGGATCGCGGTGCTGAGCCAGACGGCGGCCCTGGCCGCCGACCGCTATGCGCGCTCGGCCAGGGCGCTCGACCACCACGACGTCAACCTGCAGACCACCGCCGCCGATCTTGCGGTCAAGCTCGATGCGGAGAACCTGCTGTTCACCGCGCGGCACGACACCCAGAAGGCGCGGCGCGACCTGAACGCGCTGCTCGGCCTGCGCGCCGACGTCATGCTGCCGCTCGTTCCCACCCCCGAGGCGCCTGTCTATGACCAGGAGGCTATCGGCCGGGCGCTGGCCAGCCTGCCCGATCGGCGGCCCGATCTGCTGGCGCTGAAGGCCGGCTATGGCGCCCAGGACGCCAATGTGCGCAAGGCGGTGCTGGCGCAGTTTCCGCTCAACAATGTCGGTCTGAACTTCGCCAAGGACCCCGCGGGCGTCGTCACCCAGGGTCTCACCGCCGCCTTCGCCCTGCCGATCTTCAACGGCGGGCGCGGCGAGGTGCGCGTGCAGAACGCCACGCGCGAGCAACTGCGGGCCGAGTACCAGGCCAGGCTTGACGCCACGGACGCCGAGGTCCGCGGCGCCGAGGGCGAGCGGGCGAGCGCCGTGGCGACGACGGCGGTGCTCAGGGTCGAGGTGCCCCGCCTGGAGGCCCTGGTGCGCCCGGCGGTCGCGGCCTACGACCGCGGCGACCTCGACAGCCAGACCTACCTGACCCTGTCCCAGAACGCCCTCTCGCGGCGGGCCGACCTCAACGACAAGACGCTCGCCGCGCGTCTGACCGAAATCGCGCTGGAGACGGCGCTCTTCCTTCCTCCCGCGGAATCGAGAGCCGCCCCATGACCGGTCGACGCCTACTGATGATCCTGGCCGCGGTGGCGGTGGCGGCCGGCGCCGTGGCTGCGGTGGTCCTGCTGCGCGGCAAGGGCGGCGAGGACGCCGGCGAGCCGAACCCCACCGCCGTCGTGACCCTGGCGCCGGTGCGCCGCCAGCTCGTGCAGGACGTGGTCTCGGTTTACGGCGTGGTGCAGGCCGACCCGGCCGGCAGCGTCACCCTCGCTGCGCCCAAGGCGTCGATCGTCTCACGCGTGCTGGTGCGCTCCGGCCAGACGGTGGCGGCCGGCGAGGCGCTCATGGAGATCGCCAACGCCCCGGGCGCCGAGATGGCCTTCAAACAGGCCGCCGACGCGGTGACCTTCGCGCAGACCGACCTCGCCCGCGTGCAGCGGCTCTATGACGAGCGCCTGGCGGCTTCGGACCAGCTGACCGCGGCGAAAAAGATGCTCGCCGATGCGCAGGCGACGCTCACCGCGCAGACCAAGCAGGGCTCCGGCCGGTCGCTGCAGGCGATCAGCGCGCCGCAGGCCGGCGTGGTGACGACGGTCTCGGCCGCGGCCGGCGACCATGTGGCCCAGGACGCCCCCCTGGTGGTGCTGGCTCGCGCCAGCGGGGCCGTCGCGAAGCTCGGCCTGGAGCCCTCCGGCAAGTTCGCCGTCGGCCAGGCGGTGACCCTGCAGCCGGTGTTCGGGGGGCCGCCCATCGTTTCGCGCCTCACCATGGTCGGGCGCGCGGCCGACCAGACCACCAAGACCCTCGACGCCATCGCGCCGCTGAACGGCGCGATCCTGCCGATCGCCGCAGCGGTCCGCGGCGAGGTGGTGACCGGCGCGCGCACCGGCTGGGTGGTTCCCAGGGCCTCGGTGGTGTTCGACGAGACTGGCCCGCACGTCTTCCTGGTCTCTGGCGGCAAGGCCCATCGGGCGTTCGTCGGCCTCGGGCTGGATCATGGGCAGGACGTCGAGATCACCGGCCAGCTTCCCTCCGGCGCCCAGGTCGCCGTCGAGGGGGCCTATGAGCTGCAGGACGGCATGGCGGTGAAGGTTCGCGGCCGATGAACATCGGCCATCTGGTTTCGCAGCGCCGACGCTCGCTGCTCACCCTGCTTTCCATGCTGGTGGCGGGCGGCATTGCGGCCGCCTTCCTGCTGCCTGTCAGCCTGTTCCCGACGGTGTTCTTCCCGCGCATCGCGATCGCCATCGACGCCGGCGACCGTCCGCCGGACCAGATGGAAGTGACCGTCACGCGCCCCGTCGAGCAGGCCGTGCGCGCCATCCCCGGCGTCCAGAACCTGCGCTCCACCACCAGCCGTGGTTCGGCGGAGATGTCGATCAACTTCGCCTGGGGCTCGGATATGGACCTTGCCCTGCAGCGGGTCGAGGCGGCGGTCACCCGGGCGCAGACCACCCTGCCGCCGGGGGTGATGTTCAACGTCCGCCGGATGGACCCGACGACCTTCCCGGTGGCCGCCTACAGCCTGACCTCGGCGCGTGCGACACCGGTGGAGCTGCGGCGCTTCGCCGACCGGGTGCTCGCCCCCTCGCTCTCGACCATCAATGGCGTCGCCCGGGTGATGTCGGAGGGCGGGGCGGCGGGCGAATACCGGATCGAGGCCGATCCGGCCAAGCTCTGGGCCTATGGGCTTTCGCTCAGCGACGTGGCCACCGCCATCTCCGGCGCCAACGTCCTGGCCTCGTCAGGCCGTCTGGAGGACCAGGGCAAGCTGCTGCTGGTGCTGACCGACTCGCGGCTGACCGATCCGCGGCAGATCGAGAACGTGGTGGTGAAGACCACCAACGGGACGGTGCTGCGCGTGCGCGACGTGGCCCAGGTCAAGGCCGCGCCCGCGCCGCAATGGATCCGGGTGACCGCCGACGGCCGCGACGCGGTGCTGGTCAACGTCTATCAGCAGCCCGGCGGCAACACCGTCCAGATCGCCAAGGCGGTGCAGGCGGCGTTCCAGAAGGCCCGCGCCCAGGGGCCGGCCGACATGCAGGTCAAGGCCTGGTACGACCAGAGCGAGCTGATCCTCGATTCCGCCTCCTCGCTGCGCAACGCCATCATCATCGGGGTGGTGCTGGCCGCCCTGGTGCTGCTGGTCTTCCTGCGGGACTGGAAAGTCACCCTGGCCGCGGTGATCGCCGTGCCCGCGGTGCTGGCCGGGACCACGCTGATCCTGAAGCTCATGGGCCAGAGCTTCAACATCATGACGCTGGGCGGCATGGCCGCGGCCATCGGCCTGATCATCGACGACGCCATCGTGATGATCGAGCATATCGAGCGCCGCCTGTCCGAGGCCGCCGACAAGGGCCGGTCGACCATCGAGCGGGCGGTTTCGGAGTTCCTGCGGCCGCTGATCGGATCGTCATCGGCGACCGTCGTCATCTTCCTGCCGCTGGCCTTCCTGACCGGCGTCACCGGCGCCTTCTTCAAGGCGCTGTCGATCACCATGGCGGTGTCACTGACGGTGTCGTTCCTGGTCGCCTGGTGGCTGGTGCCGGTGATGGTCGAGCAGCTAGTCAAGACCCGCAGCCATGTCGCCGAACTCAACCCGAACGGCCGGATCATGAGTTTCTACCGCCGGGCCCTGGAGCGCGCCGTCGGTCGGCCGATCCTGGCCGTGGCGGGCGTCGCAGCCCTGGCGGCTGTCGGCGTGTTGAGCTTCGCAAGCGTCGGCACCGGCTTCATCCCGAAGATCGACGAAGGCGGCTTCATCTTCGACTACATCGCCCCGCCCGGCATGTCGCTGACCGAGACCGACCGACTGATGCGCCAGGTCGAGGCGATCATCCGCGCAACGCCGGACGTGGACACCTATTCCCGGCGCACCGGCGTGCAGCTCGGCGGCGGCCTGACGGAGCCCAATCAAGGCGACTACTTCATCCGCCTCAAACGCACGGGCCGCCGGCCGATCGAGACGGTGATGGATGAGGTGCGGGGCAAGGTCCAGGCGAGCGTGCCAGGCCTGGAGGTCGAGACCGCCCAGCTCATGGAGGACCTGATCGGCGACCTTACCGCCGTGCCGCAGCCCATCGAGGTGAAGCTCTACTCGGACAACGTCGCCCTCTTGCGGCAGACCGCGCCGGCCGTGGCCGACGCCATCGGCAAGGTGCGCGGCGTCACCGAGGTGAAGACCGGGGTGGTGATCGCTGGCGACGGCCTGGAGATCCACATCGACCCGGCGCTGGCCGAGCTGGAAGGCATCGACGCGGGCGAGGCCAGCAAGCAGCTGGAAGGCCTGCTCAGCGGCAATGTGGCGACCCAGATCCAGTCGGGCGCCAACCTCGCCGACGTCCGCGTCTGGACGCCGGAGGCCTCGCGCGCCCGTGTCGGGCAGATCGGCGCCCTGATGTTGAAGTCGCCCGGCGACGGGCATCTCTTCCCGCTTTCGCGGATCGCGACCCTGCGCGTGGTCACCGGTCAGGCGGAGATCGCCCGCGAGAACATGCGCCGCATGGATGCCGTGACCGCCCGGGTCACCGGCCGCGACACCGGCTCGGCGGCCAAGGAGGTGCAGGCCGCGGTCACGAAGGCAGGCGTGCTGCCGGCCGGCGTGACCTTCGAGATGGGCGGTCTGTTCGCCGAGCAGCAGTCGGCCTTCCGCGGCATGGCCCTGGTGTTCGCTGCCGCGGTGGCCGCGGTGTTCGTCCTGTTGCTGGTGATCTACGAGAGCTTCCGAATCGCCGTCACCATCCTGCTGATGCCGCTGGCGGCCGCCTCGGCGGTGGCCATCGGCCTGTGGCTGACCCAGGTCGAACTCAACATCATGGCGCTGATGGGCACCACGATGATCCTCGGCATCGCCACCGAGGTGGCGATCTTCTACTTCACGGAATACGAGGCGCTGCTGGAAGAGGGGGTCGATCCCGAGCAGGCGCTCGTCCAGGCCGGCGTCAACCGGTTGCGCCCCATCGCCATGACCACGCTCGCCGCGATCCTGGCGCTGGCGCCGCTGGCCTTGGCGCTGGGCGGCGGCTCGTCCATGGAACGGCCGCTGGCGATCGCCATCATCTCCGGGCTGATCGCCCAGGGGCCGCTGGTGCTGCTGGCCATGCCGGCGCTCTACAAGCTGCTCGGCGGAACGCGGCGGGGCCGCGAACCGTCCACGCGCGCGGCGCTTGCGGACGGGCCGGCGGCCTAAGCCCGCTTCCTCAGTTCGCTCGCCACCACGGGCGCCAGCTTGCGGGCGATGATCTGCACGCCGCGGGCGTTCGGGTGGATGGCGTCGCCCTGGTTCAGCGCCGGGTTGCGCCCCACGCCGGACAGGAGATTCGGATAGAGGGTGACGCTGTGCGCCTTGGCGAGGGTCGCGAACACCGCGTCGAAGTCGCGGGCGTAGCCGCGGCCGAGCTCGGGCGGGGCGTGCAGGCCGGCCAGCACCACGCCCATGCGGCGCTGCTTCAGGCGGTTCAGGATGCGGTCCAGATTGGTCCGCGTGGTCTTCGGATCGATGCCTTGCAGGAGGTCGTTGCCGCCCAGCGCCACCACCACCACGGCGGTGTCCGGCTGGACGCTGAAGTCGATGCGGCTCGCCCCGTCGCCGCTGGTGTCGCCGGAGACGCCGGCGCCGCGCACCAGGTTGTGGACGCCGAGCTTCTCCAGGGCGAGGTGCAGCTGGGCTGGCAGGGCCGCCTGCGCCGGCAGGCCGAGGCCCGCGGTGATCGAGTCCCCCAGGATGGTCACCACCTGGCCGCGCGCCGCCAGCGCCCGGGCGGGGAGGGCGGCGAGGCCGGCGGCGATCAGCGCGCGGCGGGAAAGCGAGACGGGTCGTGTATCGGCCATGAGCCTGTCCTATTTAGGGGATCGTGTTCCGCGCTCAACTTATCGAAGGATCCCCATTGACCGACGCCCCCGTGCTGAAGACCGGCGCCGACCCGTTGGTCCTGGAGAACGTCTCGCTGACCCTGCCGTCGGCGGCGGGCCCGGTGGAGATCCTTCGAGGCCTCGACGTACGCATCGGAAGCGGCGAGCGTGTGGCGCTGGTGGGGCCGTCCGGGTCCGGAAAGTCCTCGCTGATCGCCGTGGCCGCGGGTCTTGAGCGGCCGACCGGCGGGCGCGTGCTGCTGTTCGGCCAGGACCTGGCGGGCGTCGACGAGGACGGCCGCGCGCGGCTGCGCCGGGGGCGGGTGTCGCTGGTGTTCCAGAGCTTCCACCTGCTGCCCAACATGACCGCCGAGGAGAATGTCGCAGCCCCGCTGGAGATCGCGCGTGCGCCCGGCGCGACGGAGACCGCCAAGACCTGGCTGGACCGCGTGGGGCTGTCGGCCCGCGGCCGGCACTATCCGCACCAGCTTTCCGGCGGGGAGCAGCAGCGGGTGGCGCTCGCCCGCGCGCTCGCCTGCCGCCCGGCGCTGCTGTTCGCCGACGAGCCCACCGGCAACCTCGACGCCGCCAACGCCGCCCACGTGGCCGACCTGATGTTCGACCTGGTGACCGAGACCGGCGCCGCGCTGGTGCTGGTCACCCACGAGGAGACCCTGGCCGCGCGCGCCGACCGCACCGTGCGGCTGCGCGACGGACGCGTGGCCCCGGAAAGCGCCCAACCGAGCCTGACGCCCGCATGATGCCGCTCTCGCTGCGTTTCGCCGGCCGTGAGCTGCGCGGCGGCGTCCGCGGCTTCCGCATCTTCCTGGCCTGCCTGGCGCTGGGCGTCGCCGCTATCGCCGCGGCCAGCTCGACGGCGGAAGCCTTCCGGCGCGGGCTGGCCAGCCAGGCCAGCGAGATCCTCGGCGGCGACCTGGCGCTCTCCGTCCGCCAGCGGCAGTTCACCCCGGCCGAGCGCGCCGATCTGGAGAAGGAAGGCCGCGTCTCCTATTCGGTGGCCTCGATGGCCATGGCCGAGGCGCCCTCGGGCGAGCGGCGGCTGATCGAACTGCGCGGGGTCAACGAGGCCTATCCGCTGGCCGGCAGCGTGACGCTGAAGGGCGCGAGCTCGCTGCAGGCGGCCATCGCGCCGCGCGGCGGGGTGGCGGGCGCGGTGGTCGAACAGCCTTTGCTGGACCGCCTGCACCTGCAGGTCGGCGACCGGTTCCTGGCCGGCAACCTGCCGCTCGTGGTGCGGGGCGTCCTGATGGAGGAGCCCGACCGCCTGTCGCGGGGCTTCGCGCTCGGTCCCCGCGTGATCGCGAATATCGGCGCGGTGGAGCAGGGCGGCTTCCTCGCCCCCGGCCTGCCGTTTGGCGAGACGGCGCGCGTGGCCCTGCCGCCCGGCGCCCCGCTGGAGGCGGCCAAGGTCCGGCTGCGCCAGGAACTGGGCGGCATCGTGCGGATCCGCGACCGGAACGACGCGGCGCCCGGCATCCACCGGCTGATCGACCAGCTGGAATACTTCCTGGGCTTCATCGGCCTGGCCTCGCTGGTGGCCGGCGGGCTCGGCGTGTTCGGGGCGGTCAGCGCCTATCTGGAGGTCCGCAAGCCGGTCATCGCCACCCTCAAGGCGCTGGGCGCCGAGGGCCAGCTGGTGCGCGACATCTACCTCATCCAGATCGGCCTCCTGGCGGCGCTGGGCGTGGCCATCGGGCTGACGATGGGAGCCGCCGCGCCGCTGGTCATGGGCGCGCTGGTCAAGGACAGCCTGCCGATCCCGGCCCTGTTCGCCGTCTATCCGGGGCCGCTGCTGAAGGCCGCGGGCTTCGGCCTGCTCTCGGCCGCCGCCTTCTCCCTCGCTCCGCTTGGCCGCGCCCGCTCCACGCCACCGGCCAGCCTGTTCCGCAGCGACCTTTCCGGCAGCCTGAAGATCGGGCCGGAGATCGTGGGCGCGGTGCTGGCGGCGGCGGGCCTTGCGGCCATGGCGGTGATCACCGCGCCGACCAAGCTGGCGGCGGTGATCATGATCGCCGGCGTCGCGGTCTCCTTCGGCCTTCTGTGGGCGCTGGGCGCGGGCGCGGCGTGGGCGGCCGGCAAGGCGCGCGCGGGATCGAGGGGTCCCTTGCGCATCGGCCTGGCCAACCTCGCCGGCCCGCACTCTGCCGCGCGCACGGCTTCGCCGGCCATCGGCCTGGGCGTCGCGCTTCTTGCCGCCGTGGTGCTGATCCAGTCGGCGCTCCTGAACCAGGTCGCGGAGATCGCGCCGCGCACCGCCCCGGCGCTGGTGTTCACCGACATCCCGGGTGATCGGACCGCGGCCTTCGACGCGGCGGTGACGCACGCCTTCGGCCGGCCGTTGACGCAGAAGATCTACCTGCGCGAGCCCTTCGTCACCGGACGGATCACCAGGGTGCGCGGCGAGCCTGTGGTCGCCGAGCGGATCGCGCGCCAGGACCGCTGGGCCTACGACAGCGACATCTCCATGTCCGCCATCGGACCGCAGCCGGAGAATCCCGGCATCACCGACGGCCGCTGGTGGCCGGCCAACTACGCCGGGCCGCCGCTGGTCGCCATGGACGTCGACGTGGCCAAGGGCAAGGACGTGAAGATAGGCGATGCCGTGACGCTCTCCGTGCTGGGCCGCGACATCGACGCCCGCGTGGCGGTGCTGCGCAAGGTCGACTTCGGCGGCTTCGGCGCGAGCTTCCCGCTGGTGGTGACGCCGCAGGCGGTGGCCGGCGCGAACCTGCGGCAAGTGGCCATCGCCAAGGCCTCGAAAGCGCAGGAGGCCGCGGTGATCCACCAGCTCGGCCGCGACTTCCCGACCGTGAACGTGATCTCGGTGCGCGAGCAACTGGAGGCCGCCACCAGCCTCTTCGACCGCCTGGCGCTGGCGGTGCGCGGGGCGGCGGCGGTCGCGGCCTTGGCGGGGCTGCTGGTGCTGGCCGGCGCCATCGCTGCGCGGGCCC
>NZ_JAQGIZ010000235.1 GCF_028290885.1 Phenylobacterium sp. | reverse complement strand
CAGCATCGGCCGCACCGCCATGCTGGTCAGCCTCGACACCGGCTCCACGGGCCTGCGCATCCTGCCGGGCGCGCTGGGCCCCGCCGACGCCACGGCGAGCGCCGAGCCGGAGAGCTACGGCTACGCCTCCGGCTCGCGCTACGAGGGCGTGGTGGGCGAGGCCGCGCTCGCCATGGGGGAGGCGAAGGGGACCGCACCCGTCCACCTGATCAGGTCCATCGGCTGCTACCCCTACCTGCCGCACTGCCCGGCCTCGCGCACCACGCTTCCCCAATACGGCATCGCCAGCGACGGCCTGCCGGGGGAGGGCTTCAAGGCGATCCTCGGGATCGACATGGCTCCGGGCCGGGTCGGCAATCCGCTGCTGTCGCTGGGCGTGCGGCGCTGGATCGTCGAGCTGCCGCGGCCGGGCGAGGGCGACGGCCGGCTGATCCTCAATCCCAGCGAGGCGGAGAGCCAAGGCTACGCCATGGCGCCGCTCGCCACGCCCTACGCCCACCAGCGCGGCGGCGGCCTGCACGACGCGGCGCCCGGCTGCCTCAGCAACCCGGCCACAGGGAGCCGTGCCTGCGGGGTCGTGCTGCTGGACACCGGCGCACAGGGCCTTTCCGTCGCCAACGGCCGCCTGGAGGGCCCGCCCTGGCCGGATGGCAGCCAGGCGGTGCTTGAGTTGTTCGACGCCACCGGCGCGCTCGCCGCCCGCGCCGCCATGACCGTCGGCCTGCGCGACCAGGGCACGCGCCTCACCTACCGCCAGGAGGCCCGCGTGTTCGGCGTGGTGATCTATGCCGGCGTCGCGCCCTACTACGCTTACTCCGTGCTCTACGACCAGCGTCGGCAGATGATCGGCCTGAAGCCGCGGCCGCCTGGCCCCGCCGCCGACGGTCCGCGCGCCGTCGTCGCGTCCGCCGCCGACCCGCCGGGCCGCTGAGCCGTGGCGCGCGAGACCAGCGCCGGGGTGCTCGCCTACCGCCGGCGCGACGCCGGTCCGGAGTTCCTGCTGGCGCATCCGGGCGGTCCCTACTGGGCGAAGAAGGACGAGGCCGGCTGGTCGATCCCCAAGGGACTGGTGGACGACGGCGAGGCGAGCTGGGCCGCGGCGCAGCGGGAGTTCGCCGAGGAGCTCGGCCAGCCGATCACCCCATTTCTTGAAGGCGAACCGGCGCCGCTGACGCCATGCCTCACGAGCGGCGGCAAGCTGGTCCTCGCCTGGCTGGTGGAAGCCGACCTCGACCTGACGGCGCTGAAGAGCAATGAGTTCGAGATCGAGTGGCCGCCGCGCTCCGGTCGGCGCGCCAGCTTTCCGGAGGTCGACCGGGCGGGCTATTTCGACGCGCCCACCGCGCTCTGGAAGATCCACAAGGGCCAGCGGCCGATCCTCGCCGAAGCCATTTCGCGGATTAACGCCTGAGTAATAAACTCGGAATGTAGAAGGTCATTCTATATTGTGGCTTTCGATTGGAACCACATTCTAGGTCGGTTCGCCCTGAGGCCAAACGCGACAATGATTTTCCCCCGCCTTGCGCCATCATGACCGCAAGCTGCTTCCAGGGACCGATAGCCATGCTTCGCGCGTTCACCGACCACCCCGAGACGGTGGGTGAGACCTACCTGCAGCACATGGGCTCCGCCTGGGGCTTCGCGGGGACCATGTTCGTCGGCGCCGCGGCCTGCCTGCTGCATGGCCTCTTCCCGTCCGCCTTCCAGAAGGCCGGTAGCCGCCGGATCGTCGAGCTGCATCAGCGCATGGTCGCCAACCGCCACCGCGCGCCCGAGGGCCAGGGCTTCCTCGGCGTCGCCGAGGGGATCTAAGAATCATCCCTCCTCTTTAGGGGAGGGACAGGCCGGCGAAGCCGGCCAGGGTGGGGGAGTCGCGTTCAAGCGTCAGACTCTCACCTTGGCCCACAGACCCCCACCCGTCCGAGGCTTCGCCTCGCCCACCCTCCCCTAAAGAGGAGGGATGGGCGTAGACACCCTCACCAGATCCTCACCCGCTGCTCCGGCGGCACATAGAGCTTCTCGCCGGGCTGGACGTCGAAGGCCGAGTACCAGCCCTCGATGTTGCGGATCGTCCCGTTGACCCGATAGATCGCCGGCGAGTGCGGGTTGGTGACCAGCTGCTGGCGCAGCGTCTCGTCGCGGATTTTCTCGCGCCACACCTGCGCCCAGCCCAGGAACACCCGCTGGTCTCCGGTCAGGCCGTCGACGATCGGCGCCGGCTTGCCGTGCAGCGAGGCGTGGTAGGCGTCGAGCGCCAGGGATAGGCCGCCCATGTCGCCGATGTTCTCGCCCATGGTCAGGCCGCCGATCACATGCGCGCCGGGCAGGGGCTCGAAGGCCGAGTACTGCGCGCCCAGGCGGTCGGTCTGGACCTTGAACTTCGTCGCGTCCTCGGCGGTCCACCAGTCGGTCAGCACCCCGTCGCCGTTCGACTTGCGGCCCTGGTCGTCGAAGCCGTGGCTGATCTCGTGGCCGATCACCCCGCCAATGCCGCCGTAGTTGATCGCAGGGTCGGCGTTCGGATCGAAGAACGGCGGGGCGAGGATCGCGGCCGGGAACACGATCTCGTTGTTCACCGGGTTGTAGTAGGCGTTGACCGTCTGGGGCGTCATGCCCCACTCGGACTTGTCGACCGGGCCGTTCAGGCGCGCCACTTCGCGGCGCCACTCGAAGACGCCCGCCCGCTGGGCGTTGCCGTAGAGGTCGTCGCGCTTCAGCACGAGCTTGGAATAGTCGCGCCACTTGGCCGTGTAGGCGATCTTGACGGTGAACTTGGAGAGCTTCTCCAGCGCCTTGGCCTTGGTCTCGTCGCCCATCCAGTTGAGCTTCTCGATGCGCGCCTGCAGCGCGGTGTGGATGTCGCCCACCAGGGCGTCCATCTTGGCTTTGGCCTCCGGCGGGAAGTAGCGGGCGACGTAGACGCGGCCCACGGACTCGCCGATCGCCGTGTTGGTGAAGGCCACCCCACGCTTCCAGCGCGGCTGCTGCTCCGGCTGGCCGGCCAGCTCCTTGTTGCGGAACTCGAAGTGCGCGTCGACGAACGGCTTGGACAGGTAGGGCGCCGCCGAGTCCGCCACGTGGAAGGCCTGCCACGCCTTCAGGGTGTCGAGCGGGGTGTCGGCATAGATCTTGGCGAACTTCGGGAAGGCGGTGTTGGTGGTCACCACCACCCGCTGCACGCCCGGCAGCTCATTGGCGGCGAGGTAGCGGTTCCAGTCGACCCCCGGCGTCATGGCGTTGAGCTCGGCCGGGGTCGCGGGATTGTAGGTCTTGTCGCGGTCGCGCCGCTCGACCCGGGTCCAGGAGGCCTCAGCCAGCTTGGTCTCGAAATCGACGATCGCCTTGGCGTTCTCGGCCGGCTTCGCCCAGCCCGCCAGGGTCAGCATCTGCTGCACATAGGCCTGGTACTTGGCCTTCTTCGCGGCGAAGGCGGCCTGCAGGTAGTAGTCGCGGTCGGGCAGGCCCAGGCCGCCGGTTCCGGCCATCACCGTGTACTTCTGCGGACTCTTGGCGTCGATGCTGATGCCCACCGGCAGGATGCTGGTGAAGCCGGAGGTGTTGGACTTGCCCATCAGGGCCGTGAAGTCGTCCTTGGTCTTGGCGGCGCGGACCTGCGCCAGCTCCGGCGCGATCGGCTTGGCGCTCTGCTTGTCGGCCAGCGCCTTGTTCATGAAGGAGGCGTAGGCGGCCCCGATCTTGGCCCCGTCGGGGTCCGTCAGCTTGCCGGCCGCGGCGTCCATGGCGATGGCGTGGACCCGGGCTTCCGAGAGCACCGAAAGCTTGTCGAAGTTACCGAAGCGGGTGCGGTCCGATGGGATCTCGGTGCGGGCCGCCCACTTGCCGTTGGCGTAGGCGAAGAAGTCGTCGCCGGGCTTCACCGAGGTGTCCATGCCCGACGTGTCGAAGCCCCACGTCCCGTATTTAGGCGAGGCGAGGTCGGCCGCCGCAACCGGCGCCTCGGCGGCCGGCGGCGTTGCGGCGGTCGCGCCCTTGTGCGCCTTCGGCGCGCCCAGCGCCGGCGTGACGCCCAACGCCGCGACGGCCGCGGCGGCAAGCAGGATATTTCGGCGAGCGGGGATCATCGGTGTCTCTCGAGATGCGCGGAAGGGAGATGGCAGGTTCAATCCTGCCGTGTGCGTCAAGAAACGGGGAATTTTGATCCTGCGCAAGCCTTACCTCCCACGCGTAGCGGGGGAGCGGGGACCATGGGCCCCCGGGGACCGACCAAAGGTCGGCCCGACGACAGACTCCGAGCCGATGGTGGTGGGGGCGAGACTGGATGCGGAGCTTGAACACGCCCCTTCCACCGCTCGCTCTACGGCGAGCGGTCCCCCTTCCCCGTGAACGGGGAAGGCAAGGGGCTCTCCTCGGGCAGCAGCCGCTCGTAGGTCCGGCGGATGACGCCGTAGCATTCGCAGCCCAGCTGCTCGAGCACCGTGCGGTCGATGATGTCCACGACGCCGCGGCGATAGCGGATGGCGCCTTTCTCCTGCAGCGCCCTGGCGACGGCCGTCACGGTGGTGCGCTGCACGCCCAGCATGTCGGCCAGGAACTCCTGGGTCAGGGCCACGGTGTTGGTGGAGATGCGGTCGTGGCAGGTCAGCAGCCAGCGGCAGAACCGCGCCTCCACCGAGTGCAGGGCGTTGCAGGCCACCGACTGGATGGCATGGCCGAACAGGGCCTCGGTGTGGCGGTCCACCAGGTCGCGGATGCGCGGGCTCTTCTCCCAGGCCTCGTGCAGATGGCCGGCGCTGATCCGGGCGGCGCGGGTGGGGGTCTGGACGATGGCGCGCGACAGCGACTGGCGCGGCGCCACCGCCGCCATCAGCCCCAGGGCGCCCTCGCGGCCGATGGTGGCGCTTTCGATGGCGGCGCCGTTCTCCATCAAGGTCATCAGCGAGATCACCCCGTCGTGGGGGAAGTAGATGGTGTCGATCCGGTCGCCGGGATCGTAGAGCAGCCGCCCGCGCTCCAGGTCGATCAACGTGAGCTGCGCGCCGATCAGCCCCATGTCTTCGGCGGGCAAGGAGTCGATCAGTCGGTTCTGCACCGTGGGGAGGGGCCTTTGCATCGGGGAATCGAAACGCCGTGGTGCGGCTTGGGTTTCAAGTTATCGATGCAGATCGGCAAAGACTGTCGAGTACTCGACACTTCCGGCAACAGAAATGGTAATAGCCAGAAAAGACTGCGGAGAACCGTGGAAATCATGGCGATTTCCTGGCTTCTGAGAACGTCGGGTTGCCGACGCTTCAATATCTGACTGCGACCTTTGGCCCCAGAATCGCGACCGTCGCGTCGCGGGCAGGACAAACCGCCCGGCGAATCACTATTCGCCGCGACAACACTGCGCCTGTGCAGGCCGGGCCCGGAACGTTTCCCGGCTGACTTGGCTCGCTGACCTGTCCTAGTGGGTGCTGATCATCGCCGAGGAGATCCAGCCGCGATTGCCGTTCTCGTCGTCGACCTCCCACCAGATGCCGTTCTTCTGGCCGGTCGGGAAGACCATGTCGCCGGGATTGAAGCTGCGCACCTGCGCCGATTGCGGCGACGGGGATTTGCGCAGCACCACCGGCTGCTTGACGCTGTAGCCTTGGATGCCGGCCGCCTTGCTCGCCTGCTCGCCGGTGGGCGAATTGTGCTGCAGGTAGCCGACGAGGTCGGCGAAGGCGTTGAAGTAGGCCGCGGAGATCACCTTGCCCTGGTCGGTGTTGCCATAGCCGCCGCCGGCCGCCGCCGCGAAGCCGCTCCAGCCGTAGCTGCCGCCGCCCGCGCCGAAGGAGATGTCGGTCTTCTGCGACACGCCCTCGGCGACATAGAGCTGCTCGGTAGTGCGCGCGTCGACCAGGGTGATCAGCGCCTGGGCCTCGGACTTCTTGGTGCGCAGGCTGCCGGCCAGCGCGCCGAAGCCGCCGAGCCGCGAACCGAAGGCCCCCGCCACCGCCCCGATGTTGCTGCCGCCGGAGTTCGAGTTGGAGTTGGCGAGGTCCGGGACGATGAAGAAGTCGGCGCCGGCCACCTGGCCCTTGCCGATGTTGGAGCCACGGCGCAGGTCGCCGCCGGTCCCGAGCGCCGCTTCCTCGTTGCGCATCGCCAGGCCGCCGTTGCGGTCGACGATCCGCAGGCAGCCCGAGCGGGAGGCGAACAGCTTCAGAAGGGTTTCGGGGCTGCTAAGGCCGTACTGGGTCCACCACTTGACCTCCGGCTCCTTGATCGCGGCGCGGCCCAGGACGTGGTCGCAGTGCGGCAATTCCGGCGTGGCGGCGTTTTTCGGCCCCTTCTTGTCCATTCCGTATTGCGCGAAGGCGGGCTGGGCGCAGAGGAGGGCGGCGAGCCCGGCGGCGACGGCGGCGGAAGAGGAGAGTTTGCGCATGCGAGCCCCCATGCAAAAGGAGAAATGAAACACCCGCGTTAGACTAACCCTGGTACGCGAACGCTTCAATTCCGCTCATGCGAAAGGCGACAAGCTTCTGTGGTTGCGCCAGGTTTCGAACCCCCACAGGGCCGCCGCGAGTGCGCAGCCGCAGGCGATGCCGGTCGTCAGGTCGCGGGCCACAGTCAGGCCGAAGGTGGTCAGCAGCACGGAGCCGGTGCGAGGGTCGCGCAGGAGCTGCGCGATGGCCGGCTTCTCGGCCATATTCCAGGCGACCAGCACCAGCACCCCGGCCAGGGCCGAGAGTGGCACATAGCTCGCAAGCGGCGCCGCCACGACCATGAAGGCCAGCAGGAAGACCGCGTGCAGCATGCCGGCCACCGGACTGCGGGCGCCGGCCCGCACATTGGTCGCCGTGCGCGCGATCGTCCCCGTCACGCTGACCCCGCCGAACAGGGCCGAGGCGATATTGGCAAGGCCCTGGGCGACCAGCTCCATGTTCGACCGGTGGCGGCGGCCGGTCATGCCATCGGCGACGACGGCGGAGAGCAGGGATTCGATCCCGCCCAGCAGGGTGAAGGAGAGCGCGGCCGGCAGCACCGCCAGCAGCTTCTGCGCCGTCACCGTCGGGAGGTGTGGCGCAGGCAGGCCGTGCGGGATCCCGCCGAACCGGCTACCGATGGTGTCCAGCGGCAGGTGCAGTAGGCTGGCTGCGATCGAGGCCGCCGTCACCGCGATCAGCATGGCAGGCCAGAGCGGCTTCGCGCGCCGGACGCCCGCGGCGATGGCGATCACCCCCAGGCCCAGGCCGAAGGCGGCCGGGCTGGCGCTGGGCCAGGCATGCGCCAGGGCCGCGATCTTCGGGACCACCGCCCCGGGCTCGGCGCCGGCGAGCCGCAGGCCGAACAGGTCCTTCATCTGGCTCGCCAGGATGGTGAGCGCGATGCCGGCGGTGAAGCCGACCGTCACGGCGTGCGGGATGTGCCGGATCAGCCCGCCGAGGCGCAGCGCGCCCAGCAGCGTCAGCATCAGGCCGGAGAGCATGACCGTCAGCATCAGGCCGTCGACGCCGAACTTGGCGACGGTCGCGGCCACCAGCACGATGAATGCGCCGGCCGGACCGCCGACCTGGAAGCGGCTGCCGCCCAGGGCCGACACCAGGAATCCGCCCACGATGGCGGCGAACAGGCCGCGGTCGGGCGAGACGCCGGAGGCGACCGCGATGGCCATGGAGAGCGGCAGGGCGACGATGGCCACCGTCAGGCCGGCGATGGCGTCGTGCCGCAGGTCCGCGAGGCCGTAGCCCTCCGCCAGGGTGGTGGCGAGCTTTGGCCGATAGAGCTTCGCAGAGGCGGCGAGGGCCGCTTCGGGCATGGATCCAGGTCCCGCGAGCTATGTCAGGACGTGGTTACCACCTCCCGCTTTCCGCCAGGCTAACGGCGCAGGCCGCCCGGGAGAACTAGGTATCACTACGGAGGTCGCGCCTGGCGCCCGAGCCAAGTGTCGCAGATCAGCCCGCGACGCGCCCTGCGGAACGGCCTACCGCGTGGCCTGCGGGCCACTCCAGATCAGGGTATCGATCTTCCAGTCGGCGCCGACCTGCTGCAGCAGCACGGTGATCAGTCCGTCGGCGTGTTCCGAATGGCCGTCCTTCAGGGTGTAGCTCAACTGCCCCGGCACGATGGCGTAGGCGCGGTCGCTGCTGACGTCGATGCGGGTCGGCGGGGCGAGCCTCATGTTGATGGTGGTGATCCCGTGGGCCTGGGCGTTGGCGCCCATGCCCTCGATCCAGGCCTGCGGCGTGCCCGGCCCCTGCCAGCGGTACGGGGCCAGGTCCTCGACGATTGTCGGGCTGGGGGTGAAGGCGGCGAATACGGTCGGCAGGTCGCCGCGGTTCACGGCGTCGGTCATCCGCGAGATGACGGCGATCACGGGGGCGGCGCCGGGGGCCAGTTGGGCGTCGGCCGCACTGGCTAGGAGCGACAGGGCGACGGCGATCGTGGGGACGGCAAGGCTCATGCGGGTCTCCATCGGGCTGCGGCCTGCTACAACAGCGCCTGAACGGCAGAGCTTGCAATACGGCGAAGGTTTCCCTCCTTAAGGCGCATGATCCGCATCGTCCTGGCCGCCGCCCTGCTGACCCTCGCCCTCGCCGCCCCGGCCGCCGCCGCCCCGGCGGCAGCCCCGAAGGTCGGCATCACAAGCTTCGCCCAGCTGAAAACCCCCTTGCCCTACCCCTACGACGAAGCGGCCGACGCCGACGCGGCGGTGGCCAAGGCCAAGGCGCGCGCCAAGGCCTCCGGCAAGCTCCTGCTGATCGACTTAGGCGGCAACTGGTGCGGCGACTGCCGGATCCTGACCGCTACCGTCGACCGGCCCGACCTCAGGGCCTTCGTGGATCGCCACTACGAGACCGTGCTGGTCGATGTCGGCCACTTCGACAAGAACCTGCAGATCCCCGCCCACTACGGCATCACCGAGCGCCTGGAAGGCGTGCCGGCCCTGCTGGTGGTCGATCCCAAGACCGACAAGCTGCTCGACGGCGGGCATGTCTCCGCCTTGCAGGACGCCCGCCACATGACCCCCCAGGCCCTGGCCGACTGGCTGGCGCAATGGACGCGGT
Organism: Phenylobacterium sp.; assembly: GCF_028290885.1. Classification (GTDB taxonomy): domain Bacteria; phylum Pseudomonadota; class Alphaproteobacteria; order Caulobacterales; family Caulobacteraceae; genus Phenylobacterium. Next base: position 5,444 of record NZ_JAQGIZ010000235.1, on the reverse strand, counting down.
AGGCTACTAACCCGTCAGCCACCGGCGCGGATGGCGCCAGCCGAGTTCGCGGACTTCGCCCTGCGCCAGGCCCAGCATCTTCATCCTGGCCGGGGTGAGCGCGCGGATCGCCTGCACGGGCTCCTGGCCGCCGACCGGGCTGGAGGCCACGCGGCCGGCGCGGCCGGCCCAGTCGATGGCGGTCCATTCGGACTTCGCCTGCTCCTCGTGGCCGACCGCGAAGTAGTGGCGCAGGGGCGCGGGTTCGCCGGCGACCTCCAGCAGCACCCCGATCAACCAGCCGCCCGCCATCCGGCGCCCTTCCTCGCAAACTCGGCGCGAGCCTTAGCGGGCCTATTTCGCCACCACCAGCGTCCCGGTCATGTTCGGATGGTAACGGCAGGAAAACGGGATGGCGCCGGCCTTGGTCAGCACCGTGCGGACGCGCGCGCCGGGTTTCAGCTCGACGTCGAAGCTCTTGTCCCTGGCGGTCGCCGAATGGAGGAAGATGTCCTTGTTCACCCATTCGATGCTGTCGCCGACGCGCAGGCCCGCCGGAACCGGGCCAAACTTCAACTGCTGCAGCGTCACCGTGTAGACGGCGGGAGGCCTGGCCTTGGGGGCGTTGGCGGCTGGCGCCGAAACCGGAACGGCGGCGAGCGCCGCCGCGGCCAGCGCCGCGAGCCACAGATGTGGCGCCTTCATCGGAACCCGCCCTATTTCAGGCTCGTCGCCAGCTGTTCGGCGTGCGCCTGATGTTCCTTGAACAGCGTCAGCCCGGTCTGCAGCAGGCTCTTCAGTTCGGCGTTCTGGGCGTCGGGGATTAGGGTCGAGGCGAGCGCGCCGTTGACCGTCTTGTGATAGGCCACCTCGTTCTGGATATAGGCCTTGTCGAACGCCTTGCCGTTCAGCTTGCCCAGGCTGGCGAGCTTGGCGGCCGCGTCCTTGGACAGGGACTGGCTGGTGGGATTGTCCTGCGGAGTGACGCCCAGCTTCTTGACCAGGGCCAGCGCCTGGTCGTTCACCGCGGTGTGGTCGCGGACCATCTCCTGGGCGAAGTCGCGCACCGCCTTGTCCTTCGACTTGGCGAGCGCCTGCTTGGCCGCGGCGATGTCGAGGTTGTCGGCGGTGTGGGCGATGTGGGCGATCTGGGCGTCGTTGGGCTTTGTCGCCTGGGCATAGGCGCTGGACGCGAACAGGGCGGCGGCGGCTGCGAATCCGATAGCCTTCAGCATGGTTTTTGCTCCCGATCTTCCGCCGAACGCGGCGGTTCGCGTCATTGGATGACGCCGACCGGCGGGGGTTCCCGGGAACTTGCCGGCCCCGGCTGCATCCAACGGGATTAAACAGGAGCCATTATGCGCGCCGTCCATGCTCTCGATTACGCCGGCCTGCCGGAGGCCGATCTGGTCGCCAAGGCTAAGGCCGGTGACCGAGAGGCCTTCCGCGCCATCATGACCCGCTGCAACCAACGCCTGTTCCGCATCGCCCGCGCCGTGGTCCGCGACGAGGCGGAAGCCGAGGACGTGCTGCAGGAGGCCTATGTCCGCGCCTTTGCCGCCATCGCGGGCTTCCGCGGCGAAGCGGGGATCGCCACCTGGTTGACGCGCATCGTGCTCAACGAGGCCCATGGGCGCCTGCGCCGCCGCCGGACCATGGTCGAGCTGGACGAATTGGAAACCGCCCAGACAGGCGCGCAGGTTCTCGACTTCCCGGGCATGGCCAGGAGCGACGACCCCGAGGCCGACGCCGCCCGCGCCCAGATCCGCCGCATCCTGGAGCGCGCGGTCGACGCCCTGCCGGAGCCCTTCCGGCTGGTGTTCATCCTGCGCGAGATCGAGGAGCTCAGCGCCGAGGAAACCGCCCGCCACCTGGACCTAAAGGTCGAGACCGTGAAGACCCGCCTGCACCGCGCGCGGCGGCGGCTGCGCGAGACCCTCGACGCCCAGCTCGCCGACGTGATGGTCGGCGCCTACCCGTTCCTGGGCGCCCGCTGCGAACGGATCACGCAGGCGGTGCTTCGGCGTCTTTCTTGACGCTGTAAGTTTTCCGCAAGTTGAATGTGCGGACGACAGCCCATAGGGTAACTCCTCCCGGCCGGGGCGCGTGTCGGTGTCCTTGGTCCAACCTGAGAGCATTTCCCATGGCTGACCCGAACGATCCGAACAAGACCGATCCTGCCGCGGACTCGCAAGAACCGCAGCAAGCCCACCCGCACCAGAAGGACAAGGGCAAGGTCGTCCGCACAGCTTTCGGTGAGCCGATGTCCGGCGGCATCGCCGACATCGCCGACGGCGACGACGAGTAGCGAGCCCTCGCAGCGACCTCAGCGGTTGTCGTAGAGCACCTGGCCGTCGACGACGGTCAGGACCGCATGGCCCTTGGGGATCGCCGCCTCGGGCGCGGTCATCAGGTCGACGGAAAAGCCGCTGAGGTCGGCGCGCTTGCCGACGCTGATCGTACCGAGGTCCTTCTCGGCAAAGCGGGCATAGGCGGCCGATGAGGTGAACAGCTTCAGCGCCTCGGCGCGGCTGAGCCGCTCCTCTGGATGCCAGTCGGCGTTGGAGAACCCCTGCAGGTCCTTGCGCGCCACCGCGGCGTAGAACTCGATCAGGGGCGCGCCGCGCTCCACCGGGGCGTCCGAGCCGCCCACCACCACCGCCCCTGAATCCAGCAGGCTCTTCCAGGCGTAGGCCCCCTTCAGGCGGTCCTTGCCCAGGCGGGCCGGGGCGAAGTGGAAGTCGCCGATGGCGTGGCTGGGCTGCATCGACGCGATCACCGCGTCGGCGTGGAAGCGCGGGATGTCCACGGGCCGCAGGATCTGGGCGTGCTCGATCCGCCAGCGCGCGGCCTTGCCCGCCGCCGGGTTGGCCTTGAACGCCTCTTCGTAGAGATCAAGCGCGGTCGCATTGCCCCGGTCGCCGATGGCGTGGGTGGAGACCTGGATGCCGGAGGCCAGCGCCTTGGCCATCAGTGGCCGCATGACCGCAGGGTCGGTGATGAACGTCCCCTTGAGCCCGGGCGCGTCGGAATAGGGCTCGAACAGCGCCGCACCGCGTGAGCCGAGCGCGCCGTCCATGAACAGCTTGATCGCCCGGGTGGTGATCCGCCCGTCAGCGGTGGCGCGCGGGCCGCTGGCGAACAGCGGTGCGGCCTGCTGGCCGGAGACGGCGTTGTAGACCCGCAAGCTCGCCTCGTGGTTCTTGCCCATCTCCTCCAGCAGCGGCACATCGGCCCAGTCGACGCTCATGAAATGGACGCCGGTCCAGCCGTAGGCGGTCTCGACCCGGAAGGCCGCGCGGTAGGCGGCCAGCTTCTGGTCGCGCGTAGGCGCGGTCCGCAGGCGCTCCACCAGGCCCATGGCGTTGTCCACCAGCATGCCGGTGGGCTTGCCGTCGGGGCCCTTCAGGATCTGCCCTCCGGCCGGCGCGGCGGTGGTCTCGTCGATCCCGGCGGCCTTCAGTGCGGCGGAATTGGCGGTCAGCGCGTGGCCGTCGGCCCGCTGCAGCAGCACCGGCGTCGTCGGCGCGACGGCGTCGAGGTCGGCGCGGTCAAGGAAGCGGCCCTCCGGCCAGCCGGTCTCGATCCAGCCCCCACCGACCACCAGGCCGGCCGGAGGATGCTTGGCGAGATAGGCCTTCAGCCGCGCGGTGACCTCCGCCGCCGACTTCGAGCCTTCCAGATTGAGCGTCAGCTCCCGCTCGCCGATTTCGCGCAGATGGGCGTGGCTGTCGGTGAAGCCGGGGAAGAGCGCCGCGCCCTTCAGGTCCACGACCTTGGTCTTTGGCCCCACCAGCGCCTTGGCGCCGGCCCTTGCGCCCGCGAAGGCGATCCGCCCATGGGAGACCGCCACCGCCTGGACCTTGGGCTTGGCGTCCACCGCCGTGTAGATCGGGCCGCCCCAGATCACCAGGTCGGCGGGGGCGGCCCGGCCGGCTGCGGGGAGGGCGGCTGCGGGAAGGGCGAGGGCGGCCGCGACGGCCAGGGCGGGGATGCGCATCGGCCTAGCTAGCCGGCATCTCGCGCCACCGCCAAGCTTCTTCAGCGCCGGGTGTGCTTGACCACCCAGCCGGTGACCAGGTCGAGCGCCGCCGGCGACATGGTCTCTTCGATCCGCGCGTACTCGGAGGGGGCGCCGGTGGTGGCGGTCTGGAAGAGGTGGTTGAGGCCCGGAAGCTCCAAGACCTCCGCGTCCGGGTTGTCCTTCAGCGCCTCGCGGATCGCGGGCAGGTTCTGCTTCGAGACCACCTGCACGTCCTTGTCGCCGTCGATCGCCAGCACCGGGGCGTGCACCTTCCGCAACGTCGGCCGCGGGTCATCGGCGATGACCCACTTGAACCAAGGCGAGCTCAGCTGCTTGACGGTCGTCGCCGCGCCGGCGGCGGGCATGCCGGCGTCTGTCAGCACCTTGGCGGCGTCGGCCTGCGCCTGGTCCCAGTCCTTGGCCTGCGCCATCGCCGTCTCGACGCGGCCCATGATCGCCTCGTTGCGGGCAACCGTCTCGGGTGGCGCGCCCGCGGACCTCGCGACGGCCTCGCGCTGCGCGGTCATCAGTTCGCGGCTGGGCACGCCGGGTCCGGCCAGCATCACCACGAAGGCCACGCGCGGATCGGCCACGGCGACCATCGGGGCGATCATGCCGCCCTCCGAGTGCCCGATCAGGCCGATCCGCTTGCCGTCGATCTCCGGCCGCCCGCGCAGGTAGGCCACGGCGGCTTCGGTGTCGGCGGCGAAGTCCTCGCTGGTCGCCTTGGCGAAGTCCCCGGTGGACTTGGCGAAGCCGCGGTCGTCGGTCCGCAGCACGGCGATCCCGCGCCGCGTCAGGGCGTCGGCCAGCACGGCGAACGGCTTGTGGCCCATGATGCTCTCGTCGCGGTCCTGGGCGCCGGAGCCGGTGATCAGCACGGCGGCCGGGAAGGGACCGCGTCCCTTCGGCAGGGTGAGCGTGCCGGCCAGGCGCACGCCCGGCGCGCTGCCGAAACCCACCTCCTCGGCGCGATAGGGGAACGGCGGCTTCGGCGTCTGCGGGCGCGCCCGCGGCTCGGCCTTGCCCCTGGTCAGCACCAGCGGCAGCCTTTCGCCCTGCGTCCACTCGCCCACGAAGGCCGATTGCGCGTCGTCCCACCAGCCTTCGTAACGGCCGTTGAGCCGCGCCCCGGAGAACACCAGGTGACCGTTCTCCAGGGTCACGCTGTCGAGGGGCAGCCAGGCGGGGCTCTGGTCGGGACTGATCAGCCGTCCCTGGTAGCCGCCGCCGGGCTTGGCGGTGATCTCCAGGCCGACGTGTAGTTCGGCGGTCGCTTTGGACAGGGTCCCGCGCCAGTCGCCGACCGCATCCTGCGCCTTCGCAGCGCCGGCCAGGACCAGGGCCATCATCAGGCCCGAGATCGCCAGCGCCACGATCCAGCGGGTGAGTTTGCTCGCCATGCTCGCCTCCCCAGGCCCGATCCGGCTAGCGGGCGCGG
>NZ_JAQGIZ010000231.1 GCF_028290885.1 Phenylobacterium sp. | reverse complement strand
CGCAGCCCGAGCCCACGCCCGCCAAGCCGCCGCCCGCCCCGGCCCCTGTCGCCAGCACCCCGGCCAAGGCCGCCGCCGAGCCGGTGCTGGCGCCCTCGGCCCAGCGCGTGGTGGCCGAGAACAAGCTCGACGCCGCGGCGATCGCCGGCTCCGGGAAGGATGGCCGCATCACCAAGGGCGACGCGCTGGCCGCCCTCGACGCCCGCGCCAAGGCCCCGCCGCCGGCGCCCGCGCCCGCCGGCCCGCGCGAAATCCACGAGCGCGAGGAGCGGGTGCGCATGACCCGCCTTCGCCAGACCATCGCGCGCCGGCTGAAGGAGGCGCAGAACAACGCCGCCATGCTGACCACCTTCAACGAGGTGGACATGACCGCGGTCATGGCGATGCGCACGCAGTACAAGGACGCCTTCGAGAAGACCCACGGCGTGAAGCTCGGCTTCATGAGCTTTTTCGTCCGCGCGGTGACCCACGCGCTCAAGATGGTGCCCGCGGTCAACGCCGAGATCGACGGCCAGGACCTCATCTACAAGAACCACTACGATATTGGGGTCGCCGTCGGCACCGAGCGCGGCCTGGTGGTCCCGGTGCTGCGCGACGCCGACACGCTGAGCCTGGCCGAGATCGAAAAGGGCATCGGCGAGCTGGCGAAAAAGGCCCGTGACGGGGCCCTGGCGCTCGAGGACCTGCAGGGCGGCACCTTCAGCATCACCAACGGCGGCATCTACGGCTCGCTGATGTCGACGCCGATCCTGAACGCTCCGCAGTCGGGCATCCTGGGCATGCACAAGATCCAGGACCGGCCGGTGGCGGTGGGCGGCCAGGTGGTGATCCGGCCGATGATGTACCTGGCGCTCAGCTACGACCACCGCGTGGTCGACGGCCAGGGCGCGGTGACCTTCCTGGTGCACGTCAAGGAAGCCATTGAGGAGCCGCAGCGCCTGCTGCTCGACCTCTAGGCTCGCGCCGCCTGCCGCAGCGGCTTTGCGGCATACCGCTTCGGCCCGACCATCCGCGGCCGGTGTGGCGGCGCGGATGGTTCCGCTCTGGAGCGCAACGCCGGCTTGGCAGCTCGCGGTGTGGTTGCTTGGGCGAGGCTCCACCGGCCCCATGGCGACATCCTGCCGCGGGAACATCGCCGTTCCCAGGTGGGTTGCCCTGCGGATGGCGAGGGGGTCGCAAATCAGGAGAGTGTCATGACTTCATTCAAGGTCGCGATCGGCGCCCTGGCGGCGCTTGGCCTTGCCGCCTGCGAGTCCATGGGCGATTCGGGTTCCCGCAGCACCGCGCCCGCCGCGACCGGCACGAACAGCAGCGACACGACGCGCGGCCCTTCAGGGAGCAGCACAGCGCCCACTCCGCCGTCGTCGACGCCGCAGGAACCGAGTTCGACGACGTCAAATCCGCCGAGTTCAACGACGCCGCGATAACCTCCGCCGTCTCCGGTTGACCTCGGACTTTCGTCGCCTAGGGTGCGCCCCCATATCCGATCGGGCGCATTCATGGCTGAGACAACCTACGACGTCATCATCATCGGCGGCGGCCCCGGCGGCTACAACGCCGCGATCCGGGCCGGTCAGCTTGGGCTGAGGGTCGCCTGCGTCGACAAGGGCGTCGACGGCGGGGTGACGCTCGGCGGCACCTGCCTCAACGTCGGCTGCATGCCATCGAAGGCGCTGCTGCACGCCTCGGAGATGTACGACGCGGCCGCCAACCACTTCGCCGAGCTCGGCATCGAGGTCGCGCCGAAGCTGAACCTCACCCAGATGATGGCCCAGAAGGCCGCCTCGGTCGCCCAGCTCACCAAGGGCGTCGAGTTCCTGTTCAGGAAGAACAAGGTCGACTGGATCAAGGGCGCGGGCCGCATCGCCGGCGCCGGCAAGGTCGAGGTGACCGGCGCGGATGGCGCGGTCACCGCGCTGGAGGCCAAGAACATCGTCATCGCCACCGGTTCGGAGCCCGCGGGCCTGCCGGGCGTCGCCGTCGACCAGCAGCGGATCGTCGATTCCACCGGCGCGCTGTCGCTGCCGGAGGTTCCCAAGAGCCTCTTGGTGATCGGCGCCGGGATCATCGGCCTGGAACTGGGCTCGGTGTGGCGCCGGCTGGGCGCCCAGGTGACCGTCGTGGAATTCCTCGACCGCATCTGCCCGGGCATGGACGCCGAGATGGCCAAGACGTTCCAGCGCTCGCTGACCAAGCAGGGGATAGTCTTCAAGCTCTCCAGCAAGGTGACAGCCGCCAAGGCCTCGAAGACCGGCGTGACGCTGAGCGTCGAGCCGGTGGCCGGCGGGGCGGCCGAGACCCTGGAGGCCGACTATGTGCTGCTGGCCATCGGCCGCCGGCCCTACACCGAGGGCCTCGGCCTGGAGAGCGTCGGCGTCACCCCCGACAAGCGCGGATTCATCGAGACCGACCACTGGAAGACCTCGGCGCCCGGCGTCTGGGCGATCGGCGACGTCACCCACGGGCCCATGCTGGCGCACAAGGCCGAGGACGAGGCCGTGGCCTGCATCGAAACCATCGCCGGCAAGGCGGGCCACGTGAACTACGGGATCATCCCGAGCGTGGTCTACACGGCGCCTGAGGTCGCCTGGGTCGGCAAGACCGAGGAGGAGCTGAAGGAGGAGGGGCGCGCCTACAAGGCCGGCAAGTTCCCCTTCACCGCCAACAGCCGCGCCAAGATCAACCACGAGACCGAGGGCTTCGTGAAGATCCTCGCCGACGCCGTCACCGACGAGGTGCTGGGCGCCCACCTGATCGGCCCTTCTGTGTCCGAGATGGTCGCCGAATACTGCGTGGCCATGGAGTTCCGTGCGGCGTCCGAGGACGTCGCCCGCACCTGCCATCCGCACCCGACCCGCTCCGAGGCGCTGAAGCAGGCCGCCATGGGCGTCGAGGGGTGGACGATGCAGGCCTGACGGGAGGCCTTTGGGGCGATGGAGGTGCGCCGCGCCAGGTCCGACGAGCTCGGCGCCTGCGCGGACCTCTATGTGCGGGTGCTCAGCGAGACCTTCACATGGCTGCCGCCCGAGCGGCACAGCCGCGAGGACTTCCTGCGCGCAGCCCGCGAGGAGGAGGTCTATGTGGCGGTGGACGGCGGGCGCATCCTGGGGCTCGCGGCATTCTTCCGGCCGCAGAACTTCCTGCATTCGCTCTATGTCGACGTCCGTGGCCGCGGCGTCGGCAAGGCATTGCTCGACCACCTGTGTGCGGCCGCCGACGGCCCGCTGTCGCTGAAGGTGCAGGCCCCGAACCGGCGCGCCCAGGCCTTTTACCGGCGCGAGGGTTTCTACTGCGTAGAGCATGGCCGCGATCCAGGGTCCGACATCGCCTGGATGAGGTTCGTGAGGGAAACTTAACTTGGCGGCCCGCGGTTGGAGTGGCAGCCTTCGCGTCTTCAAGCGAACGGAGATCGCGCCATGATCGCCCTGCTCCTGGCCGCCCAGCTGTCCGCCGAAATCGTGCGCGGCATGCCCGCCGAGGTGATTGTCCCGCCGAGGGCCGGGTTCATCCGGGCCGTTCCCGGATCGCAGCCCAGGGCCTGCCCAAACGCCGGCCGCCTCGAAGCCTCCCTGGCCGAGCCCATGGCGCTTTATCGAAAGGGCGATCGGCCGGCCATTGGCCTGCGGAAGTGGGCCGACTATCCGGAGGGGCAGCGTTGCCTGATCGGGGGCGCCCAATGATCGTCGCCGCCCTTGCCGCCGCCGTCGCGGCGGGCGGATCGCCGCCTGCGATCGAGCGGACGCCGAACCTTTACCGTCCGGTCGCCGGCTGCGCCGACGTCGAGCGCCGGGTCTCCGCGGATCAGCAGGAGACCCTGAAGAAGCTCGGCCGGCTGCCGAACGGCATCGCGCAGTACGCCGTGGCGCGCAGCTTCCAGGGTTGCCCCGTCCCGGCGCCGGTCGGCTACCACCCGCCGGCCTTGCCCGGCGCGGCCGACGCGCCGGCTATGCGTGAGGATGCGCCTTCGAATAGGCGCTGAGCAGGGCCGCCGCGTCGACCTGCGTGTAGCGCTGGGTGGTCGACAGCGAGGCGTGGCCCAGCAGTTCCTGGATCGAGCGCAGGTCGGCGCCGGCGCCCAGCAGGTGGGTGGCGAAGGAGTGGCGCAACGCGTGTGGCGTGGCGCTGGCCGGCAGGCCCAGCCGGCCCCTGAGGTTCTGCACGCTCGCCTGCACGTGGCGGGGACTCAAGGGGCCGCCGCGCTTGGCGCGGAACAGCGGCTCGTCCGGCGCGATGGCGAAGGGCGCCTCGGCCAGGTAGGCGTCGATGGCCTCGCGCACGGCGGGCAGCACCGGCACGATGCGGGTCTTCGAGCCCTTGCCGAGGATGCGCAGGCTGTCCGGCAGGGGGGCGTCGGAGCGCTTCAGGGACAGGGCCTCGGAGATCCGCAGGCCGCAGCCGTAGAGCAGGGTCAGCACCGCCTCGTCGCGGGCCGCCTCCCAGGCCTCGCGGTCCGGATCGAGGCCCGGCTCGGCGAGCATCCCGCGGGCCTGGTCCTCGCTGACAGGCCGGGGCGCTCCGGGCTTTACCCGGGGACCGCGGACCAGGGCGATGGCCGGATTGGGCGCGCCCAGCCGGCGGTCCAGGAAGCTGTGGAAGGTGCGGATGGCCGACAGCGCCTGGCTGAGCGAGCGGGGTGACAGCGGCCGATCCCCCTGGCGCAGGTGGGCCAGCCAGGCGCGGATCTCGCCGGCGGTGACTTCGCCCAAGACGGCGAGTGAGATCGCCTCGCCGCGGTGCTGTTCCAGGAAGCCGATGTAGCGGGAGGCGGCGAAGCCGTAGGCCTCCAGCGTGCGTGGCGAGGACCGCCGTTCGTGGGCCAGGTGCTCCAGCCAGAACGCCAGGGCCTCCCTTGCGGTCACAGGCCCAGTCTCACAGAACCGGCCAGCGCTCGGCGGTGCGTTCGACCACGCGGGCGAGGAAGGCCACGAGCTCGGTCCCCATGTCCTCCGTGAAGCCCTCGGCGTCCGTCGAGCCGAAGGCCAGCAGGCCTTGGCGCGAGGGCTCCCAGATCGCCATGCGGACCATCGCCATCGACTTGATCGCCTCCGCCCGCTCGCCAAACAGACCAAGCGCCGTGGGCGCGAAGCCCATGCGGGCCAGCCGCTGCGGGCCGCCCAGGATCATGTCCACCTGGCCCTCGACCAGCTTGCGCCAACCGGCGGGCGGATGGCCTTCGGTCTCAAGCGCGATGGTCCCGGCGGCAAGGCCGAATCGTTGCTGCGCCAGCTCGTCCACGCGGCGGGCGAGGTCGGAATGGTTGCGCGCGTCCAGGAGGTCGATGACCGCCCCGTGCGTCTGGGCCTGGGCGGAGAAGTTGGCGCGGGCCGTCTCCTCGACCTGCTGGCGCTGGGTGGCCTCGCGCTGGTGGGCGGCGTGCACGCGGGCCATCACCGCCGGGCCGAAATCCACGACATTGCCGACATCGACCCTCAGGCCGAGCTCGGCCAACAGGCCCTGGTCGGCGGTGAGGAACTGCGGATTGTCCGACAGGAAGCGGCGCACGGACGCGGGCTCCAGCCGGGCTTCTTCGATTCCGCCCTGCGACCCGTCCATGTGCGCCCTCGAAACCCCTACAGGATCGACTGGCCCGTCTTGGCCCAGTCGCTCATGAACTGATCAAGGCCCTTTTCGGTTAACGGGTGCTTGAAGAGGGCGTTGAACACGTCAGGCGGAATGGTCGCGCAATCGGCGCCGGAGAGCGCCGCGGCGGTCACGTGCGCCGGGCCGCGGATCGAAGCCGCCAGGATCTCGGTGTCGAAGTCGTAGTTGTCGTAGATCGCGCGGATCTCGACGATCAGATCCATGCCGTCGGCGCCGTGGTCGTCCAGCCGGCCGATGAACGGCGAGATGTAGCTCGCGCCCGCCTTGGCGGCGAGCAGCGCCTGGCCGGCGGAGAAGCAAAGGGTGACGTTGGTGGCGATGCCTTCGTGGGCGAACTCGCGGGTGGCGATCAGGCCGTCGCGGGTCAGCGGCACCTTCACGACGACGTTGGGGGCGATGGAGGCGAGCTTGCGGCCCTCGTCCAGCATGCCGGCGGTGTCCATGGCGGCCACCTCGGCGCTCACCGGGCCTTCGATGGCGTCGCAGATCTCGGCGATCACCTGCAGCATCGGACGGCCGGACTTGGCGATCAGGGTTGGATTGGTGGTGACGCCGTCCACCAGCCCGGTCATGGCCAGGTCCTTGAGGACGGCCACGTCGGTGGTGTCTAGGAATAGCTGCATCGAAACTCGCCTTCTTATGTGTGCGCCGCTTGTAGCCGTACGCGGCCTCAGCGCAAAAGCCTCTGACAGCGCGCGAGGCGCGAAAAGGTTTGGGCATGAGCCGCATCGCCTCCGTTCTCCTGCCGATGCCCCTGCCGGAGGCCTTCGACTACGCCGAGCCCGAGGGCATGGGGCTGGAGCTGGGCGACCAGGTGGCTGCGCCGCTAGGCCCTCGGCTGCTGCGCGGCGTGGTCGTGGGCCTGCGCGAAGCCGCCGGCGGCAACCGGCCGCTGAAGCCCGTCGAGGGCCTGCTGGAGGAGCCGCGCCTGCCGCCGGGGACGGTGGAGTTCGTCCAGTGGGCGGCGCGCTATGCGGTGGACTGGCCGGGCCAGCCGCTGGCCATCGCGCTGCGCGGCGCACGCGCGCCCAAACCCCGGCCGGTGCGGATCGTCGAGCTGACCGGCGCCGCGTCGGCGCGGCCCACGCCGGCGCGGGCGAAGGTGCTGGAGGCCGCTTCCGCCCAGGCGCTCGCGCCTGCGGACCTGGCGCGGGCCGCCGGCGTCTCGTCCGGTGTCGTCAAGGCGCTGATCGACGAGGGCGTGCTGGCCGTGCGGCTGGTGGAGGCGCAGGCCCGCTTCGATCCGCCCGACCCCGCACGGCCCGGCGCCGTGCTGAACGCCAGCCAGGCCGCCGCCGCCGAGGCGCTCAAGGCCATGCTGGCCAAGGGCGGCTTCAACGTCGCCCTGCTGGACGGCGTGACCGGGTCCGGCAAGACCGAGGTCTACCTCGAGGCCGCCGCGGCCGCGCTTGCCGCCGACCCGGACGCCCAGGTGCTGATCCTGCTGCCGGAGATCGCGCTCACCCAGGCGGTGATCGGCCGCGTCGCCGCCCGCTTCGGGGCCGAGCCCGGGGAGTGGCACTCCGACGTCGCCCCACCCGCGCGCCGGCGGGTCTGGGAGGCGGTCGCCACCGGCCGCTGCCGGATCGTGGTCGGCGCGCGCTCGGCGCTGTTCCTGCCGTTCGCCAACCTGAAGCTGATCGTCGTCGACGAGGAGCACGACGCCTCCTTCAAGCAGGAGGAGGGGTTCATCTACCACGCCCGCGACCTGGCGGTGGCGCGCGGCAAGATCGAGGATGCGGCGGTCGTCCTGGCCTCAGCGACGCCCTCGCTGGAGAGCCTGCGCAACGCCGAGCAGGGCCGCTACGCCTGGCTGCGGCTGTCCACCCGCCACGGCGCCGCGCGCCTGCCCGACATCGAGCTGATCGACCTTCGCGAGGCGCCGCCCGACACCGGCCGCTGGCTGTCGCCGGCGCTGGTCAAGGCCATGGGCGAGACCTTCGCCCGCGGCGAGCAGACCCTGCTGTTCCTCAACCGGCGAGGCTATGCGCCGCTGGTGCTCTGCAAGGCCTGCGGCGAGCGGCTGTGCGCGCCCGACACCGACTCCTGGCTGGTGGAGCACCGCTACTCCGGCCGCCTGGTCTGCCACCTGACCGGCTTTTCGATGCCCAAGCCCAAGGCCTGCCCGCACTGCGGCGCGCACGACAGCCTGGTCTCCATCGGCCCCGGCGTGGAGCGGGTGGAGGAGGAGGCCAAGAGCCTCTTCCCGCAGGCCCGCGTGGCGGTGTTCTCATCCGACACGGTGTTCGACGCGCGCGAGGCCCGGCGGCTGATCGAGGCCATGGCGGACGGCCAGATCGACATCCTGGTGGCCACACAGGCCGCCGCCAAGGGCCACAACTTCCCGAACCTGACGCTGGTCGGCGTCGTCGACGCCGACCTTGGACTGCGCGGCGGCGATCTGCGCGCCGCCGAGCGGACCTATCAGTTGCTCGCCCAAGCCACCGGCCGCGCCGGGCGCAAGGACCGGCCGGGCCGCGCGCTCCTGCAGACCTGGGCGCCGGAGCACGCGGTGATGCAGGCGCTGAAGGCGCAGGACCGCGACGCCTTCGTGGCCGCCGAGATGGCCGAGCGGGAACTGGCCGGCCTGCCGCCGTTCGGACGGCTGGCCGCGGTGATCGTCTCCGATGTCGACCCCGTGCGGCTGGAGGCCTTCGTGCAGGCGATGGCCCAGGCCGCGCCCAATTCGGTCGGCGTCGAGGTCTATGGCCCGGCCGACGCGCCGCTCGGCCTGATCCGCGGCCGCCGTCGCAAGCGCTTCCTGGTGCGGGCCGACCGCACGGTGGACCTCTCGGCCTACATGGCGACCTGGCGCGCGCGGGTGAAGCCGCCGGCCTCGGTCCGCGTGGCCATCGACATCGACCCCTACAGTTTCCTTTAGCCCGGCAGGCCCTGGCCGATATTCCCGGGCCCGCCACGGCGGAGCTGGATGTCCACGCCACTGGAGCGGTGGGACACGAACAGGCTGTTGCTCCAGCGGTGGAATGCGATCATCGGCTGGCCGCCGGCCCCCACCAGCTGCATGCCGTCTTTGGTGGGCTGCCAGGCAGTCGGGCTCGCCGACAGGACGTCGCCGCAGGTCGCCGGCGCCTTGACCGTGTGGGCGGCGCCCAGCGTCAGGGTGCAGAGCGCGTGGCCGGCGGACTCGATCGTCCAGGCGCCTGCCGCCTCCGCCGGCGTCAGGGGCACGCCGGCCTCGTTGTCCGCGGCGGCGGCGGCCGAGGCGCCGGCCAGCAGCCCGGCCGCGGCCAGGCTGGCGGCGATCGTCGAGGCTTTCATGGCTTTCTCCATTGCAAGGCTGGGAGAACGCCGGGTGGGGCGGCGAGTTGCGCGCGGACAGCCGCGCTAATGCAGGGTCCGATCCTCCGCAGGCGGCTTCTTGCGCCGCTTGCGCGCCGTCATGTTCAGGCCCTCGACCAGGCCGGAGAAGGCCATGGCGGCGTAGATGTAGCCCTTCGGCACGTGCACCCCGAAGGCGTCGGCGATCAGGGTCGCGCCGATCATCAGCAGGAAGCCCAGCGCCAGCATCACCACGCTCGGATTGTCGTGGATGAAGCGGGCGAGCGGTCCGGAGGCCACCAGCATCAGCCCCACCGCCACGATCACCGCCACCATCATGATCGGCAGGTGCTCGGTCATGCCGACCGCCGTCAGGATCGAGTCGATGGAGAACACAACGTCCAGGGCCAGGATCTGCACGATGGCGGCGCCGAAACCGAGGGTGGCCTGGCCCTTCTTGTCGAGCAGGTCGCCGCTCTCCTCCGGATCGACCGTGTGGTGGATCTCGCTGGTGGCTTTCCAAACCAGGAACAGCCCGCCGGCCAGCAGGATCAGGTCGCGCCAGGAAAACGCCACGTCGAACGCCGGGTGGCCGTCGGCCAGCGAGGGGACGGCGAAGGGCAGCACCAGCACCGGCTTGGTGAGGCTGACGATGAAGGCGATCCCCGACAGCAGGACGAGCCGCAGCACCAGCGCCAGGCCGATACCGATCCGCCGCGCCGCCGCCCGGTTTTTCTCCGGCAGCTTGTTGGAGAGGATCGAGACGAAGACCAGGTTGTCCACGCCCAGCACCACTTCCATGACAATGAGGGTGAGAAGCGCGATCCACGCCTCGGGGCTGGCGACCAACGCCGCAAGATCGCTCATGAAATGCCCCCATCGCCCGCGTTGCGAGCTTTCTAGCCTACCGGCCGATTTCAGCCAGGGGCGGCCAGAATCGGCTCAGGCGCCCGAATTGCGCACGAATTGGACGCGCGGCGCCTGACTCGCAAACTTGTGATCGGGCCCGCAAAGAATTCGCTTCAGAGGCGAAGACAATCCCGCGGCGACGCTAGCTCTTATTTCAGCGCGTTACAGCGCCGTGATCTATAGAGCTCGGCAGTGACAACTATGATGATACAAGATCAGGCGATGTGAAATGACAGATATTGGAGAGGCGAAAAGGCGTTCCGCGCGGGTTTTTCATCTTACATCGCGGTGAGTCATTGCCGGATTTTGCTTGTCAACTCTCGTTGTTCGCAACTATTCAGCCAGGTTCCAGGGGCCGATCCTACGATAACCGCGCCGCGGCGATCGGCCACGCGGGTCTAAACCCTCTTTTCACTCAATGCGCGATAGGGTTACCTCTTCAGCAGTTCGCGTCGGGGAGTTCGGTAAACATGCTTAAACGGACGAGAACCCTGCTGGGTTCACTCGCCGTCGCGGCGGTTATGAGCCTCGCGCCCACCGCCGGTGGGGCGCTGGCGGACACCTATTGGCAGTGCGTTCCGTTCGCTCGCCTGATCTCCGGCATCCAGATCTTCGGCGACGCCCGCACCTGGTGGCGGCAGGCCGTCGGCAAGTATGACGTGGGCTTCCAGCCGAAGACCGGCGCCGTCCTGTGCTTCAAGCCGACCGAGCGCATGCGCCTGGGCCACGTGGCCGTGGTCAGCCAGGTGCTGACCGACCGCATCGTCCAGATCACCCACGCCAACTGGTCGCCCATCGAAGGCTCGCGCGGCAAGGTGGAGAAGGACGTGACCCTGGTCGACGTTTCGCCCGAGGGCAACTGGAGCCAGGTGAAGGTCTGGTACGATCCCAGTCGCGATCTGGGCGGCTCGACCTACCAGACCTACGGCTTCATCTACCAGGACGCCAAGGCCAAGATCCTGGCCTCCAGCGGCATCTCCAACGCCGAGAACACCGCCATTGCCATGGCCCAGTCCGCGGCCACGCAGATGGCCTCGGCGGTGCGGCCGGGTTCCGGCCCGCTGCAGATGCTGACCCAGGCCGCGGACTCCACCGATCGGATCGCGGCCCTGATCGCCAAGGCCACCCGCGGCGACGCCGGCAACTGAGCCGCGTCTAATCGAATTGACGGCCTCTCCGGGGGGCTCCACTAGGGGCGCTGGCTTGCGGAGGGTCTAGATGCTCAGACTGCTTCGGCGCGGGGCCGCGGGCCTCGAGACACTGTCGCCGGCGGAGGGCTGGCGGCCGCCGGAGGATACGCTCTGGCTCGACCTGCTGTGCCCGACGCGCGAGGAGGAGCTCGCCGTCGAGGCCGCGGTGGGTCTCGGACTGCCGACCCGTGAGGAGATGGCCGAGATCGAGCCATCCAGCCGCCTCTATCAGGCGAACGGCGCGACCTTCATGACCGCCACCCTGCTGGCCCGCCGGGCGGACGACGGCCGGACCGACGCCCCGGTGACGTTCGTGCTGGCCAAGGGCCTCCTGATCACCATCCGCTACGACACGCCGCGCGCCTTCGATCTCTTCGCCGAACGCGCTCCGGCCCTGCACCTCGCATCCGGGACCGAGGCGCTGTTCCACCTGCTGGACACCGCCATCGAACGGCTGGCGGACCTGCTGGAACAGACCGGCAAGGATGTCGAGGGCGTCTCGCATGCCATCTTCGGCCGCCCCAAGGGCGCGCAATTCGAGGCCCTGCTCACCCAGCTGGCGCGGGCCCAGTCGCTGACCTCGATGACCCGCAACAGCCTGGTGAGCCTGGCCCGCCTGTTCAGCTTTGCGTCTCTGGCCAAGGAGATCGCCGAAGACCCTGAGAGCCGCGCGCATCTGAGGACGCTGCAGCGCGACGGCCACTCGCTGACCGAGCACGCCGGCTTCCAGTCGAGCCACATCGCCTTCCTGCTGGATGCCGCGCTGGGCCTGATCAACATCGAGCAGAACGGCATCATCAAGTTCTTCTCGGTGGCTGCGGTGATCCTCATGCCGCCGACCCTGGTGGCCTCCATCTACGGGATGAACTTCCACCACATGCCGGAGCTGGCGTGGCGGCTCGGCTATCCGATGGCGCTCGGCCTGATGGCGCTCTCGGCCATCGGCCCCATCCTGTGGATCAAGCGGCGCGGTTGGGTCTGAAAAAAGCGGCCGCCTGCCGGCTTCGGGCAACCGTTCCTTAAGCGAGGGCGGTGCAACGTGCGGTAGCGCAAAGGTCCCGCATGTCCTCCCGAGCTCAACCGCACCACCTGGCCCTCGACGCCCAGGCCCTTCGCGAGGCCGTGGAGGCGCACCAGCGCTACCTGGCGGGCCGCTCCGGCGGACGGCGCCTAAGCCTGACCTATGCGGACCTCTCCAACTGCACCCTGGAGGGCCTTGACCTCCGCGAGGCGGACTTCGCCGGCGCGAATTTCCACGGGGCGACGCTGGCGCGAGCCAACCTCAGCCGCGGCATCCTGTTCGGCGCCGACCTGCGCGAGGCGGACATGCGGCGCGCCAACCTCGGCCGCGCCGACCTGCGCGGCGCCTGCATGCGTGGCGCGAACCTGTCTGGCGCGGAGCTGCCCGGCTGCGACCTGCGCGAGGGCCGCATCGCCCTGCAGGACAAGCTCGACGGCTTCCGCATCCTGCGCCACGAGCACCGCCCGGGCGAGCTGAACTACGCGATCCTGTCCGGGGCCAACCTGGCCGGCGCGCAGATGGCCGGCGCGGTGGCCATGTCCAGCGACTTCACCGACGCCAACCTGTCCGGCGCGCAGATGGCCGGCGCCAAGCTCACCCGCGCGGTGCTGGACGGCGCCGACCTGACCGGCGCGGACCTGGCCGGGGCCGACCTTTCCGGCGCCTCGATGAAACGAACGGTGCTGACCGGCGCCAACCTGGACCGCGCCACCCTCGACGACGTCGACATGAGCGATGTCCTGCGCGCGCCGCCGGAGGTGTTCTTCGTGGACAACCGGCCGCTCGACCAGGTGCTGGCCGAGCACGAGGCCTATTGCGACACCGGCGGCGAGCGCGGCGCCGTGATCGACCTCAGCAAGGCGGACTTCCGCCCCATGCACACCCTGAAGGCCCGGAAGTTCACCGCCCTGGTCGCGCGCAACGCCATCTTCTTCGGCCTCGACATGCAGGGCGTTCAGCTGCAGGGCGCGGACCTGTCCGGCAGCGATTTCCGCGGCTGCGACCTGCGCGACGCCGACCTGCGGGGCGCAAAGCTCGCCGGAGCCTCCTTCACCCGCGCCGACCTGCGCGGCGCGCTGCTCGGTCCGCTGACGATCGGCGACGGCCGCTTCGTGCGCACCGATTTCACACGCGCCACCCTGCGCAACGCCGACCTGCGCGGCGCCCAAGCTGCGCGCGCCCGGTTCCTTGAAGCCGACATGACCGGGGCGAACCTGCAGGGTTGCGACCTGACGGACGCCGAGCTCGAAGTCTAGAAACTCCTCTCCCTCTCGGCTTCGCCGGGGGGCGAGGAGTCAGAGGTTCTCGATCTCGCAGCCAAGCGCGTCGCAGATGCGGTTCGCCAGGATCGTGCGATGGCAGCCCGCGGCGTCGGCTTCGTAGCAGAGCAGGGCGACCTTCTTGTCGCCACGGACGATCTCCGTGGCCTTGGCCAGCTCCACCTGGGCGCCCGGCTCGGCCATGTGCTCTTCGAAGATCCGATGCATCTCGGCGATCTTGCCTTTTCGCGCGAAGTCGCGGCCGGCCTTCGGGGTGCCGAGCTGGCGCAGGTGCACATAGCCGATGCCCGCGTCGTTCAGGCTGGCCGCCAGCAGGGTCTTGGAAAAGCCCGCGCGGCGCGAGGCGGCCACAGCGCGAACGTCGATCAGCACTTCCACGCCGGCGTCCTTCAGGCGCTGGATCACGGCCGCCTGGGTTTCGCGCTCATAGCCGATCGTTGCGAGCTTCATGTCTTCTCCAGCGGCTGTCCGCGGCTATATGGGCGCTGAGCAAGGGGATGCCATGAACGCCACGGTTGACACGGAGCCGCAGCAGCGGCTGATCGCGCTCCCTACGCGCGGCGGGGCGATGGCGGCGCTGGACTTCGGGCCGCCGGACCGGCCGGTGGACATCGTCTTCTCCCACGCCAACGGGTTCAACGGCCGCACCTACCGCACGATCCTGCAGCCGCTGGCCGGACGCTTGCGGATTCTGGCGCTCGATCTGCGCGGCCACGGCGCCAGCACGCTGCCGACAGTCATCGAGGGGCGCCAAGGCTGGCTGGAGTTCCGCGACGACCTGCTGGCGCTGCTGGCTGCGGCCTGCGAGGCGCCGGTCGTGCTGGCCGGCCATTCCATGGGCGGGACCTCCGGCCTGCTGGCCGCGGCGGCCGAGCCGGAGCGAGTGCGTGCGCTCGCCCTCTTCGATCCCGTGGTCATGCCGCTCGAGATGCAGCGCAACCCTCGGGCCGTCGCGGAGTCGCCTCTGGCGCCCGCGGCGCTTCGCAGGCGGGCGACCTTCCCCAGCCGCCAGGCGGCGCTCGACGCCTATCTCGGCCGTGGAGGCTTCAGGACCTGGAGCGCCGACCAGGTCGCCGACTATGTGGCTGCGGGCTTCCGAGAGACCGCAAGCGGCGAGGTGACCCTGACCTGCGCGCCGGAATGGGAGGCTTCGAACTTCCGCACCCATAACTACGACGCCTGGGCCGCCTTTCGGGACAGTCGCTGCCCGATCCGCGTCCTGCGCGCCGAGGAGGGCTCGACCTTCCGGCTGGAGGGCCACGAGGCCGAGCTCATCCGCGATGGGCGCATCGCGGTGGAGACGGTCCCCGGAACCTCGCACTTCCTGCCCATGGAGCGGCCGGAGCGGGTTCGCGAGACGCTCAAGGCCAGCGCAGCGCTTTAGAGGGTCAGGCCCGCAATCACTCGGGCGTCCGCCTCGGCCAGGGCCTCGTCGCTCAGCGTGACGATCTTGCGGGTCTCCAGGTCGAAGGAAACCGCGATCGCCTCGGCGACCCCCCAGGCGCGGCCGCTGTCCGGATCGAGCAGCCAGTGGGTCAGCCTACGGAACCGAGCGTCGCCGCCGGACGCGCCGGAACGCAGCTCCACCCGGTCGCCGGCGCGCGGCCAGTCGAGGTGGATCAGCCGGTACTCCAGCGCCGCCCCGCCGGCCCGGCCGCCGAGCTCGTCCGCCCCGGGCCTGCGGCCGTTGAAGAAATGCGGGATGCCGTCGGAGATGCGGGCCATCATCAGCTCGGTGCGCATGCGGCCGAAGACGTCGCAATCCTCCGCGCCGACCGCGCCGAGCGCCGTGCGGCCGAGCCCGAGCTCATCGGCCCGCGCCAAGCTCGCGCGGCTCTGCACCGGCCCGAGGTCGAGGCTGCGCGGCGCAGCCTCCGGCGGGACCTCGACGGTGAGCGCCTTCGCGCGCTCCAGCACCCGCGCCGGCCAGGGGAACGGGCGTCCCTCGCGCGCCGTGGCGTGGGCGACCACCAGCTGGAAGCTGGCGGCCAGCTCGCCGGTGCGGTGGCGCAATAGCAGCAGGAGCCTGGCGTCCGTCTCGCCGATCTCGACCACCCCGCCGGTCATGGTCAGAGCCGCGTGCGGGCGAGCCTCGCGCAGGAAGCGGATGTGCTCCTCGCGCACGATCAGGGTGGCGCGGGCGTCGGGGGCGAAGACGCGGGCCATGCCGAGCTCGGCGGCGAACCCCGCCAGTCCCTCCATGGCCTTGGCCACGTAGAAGCCGACGTTCAGGTGGCCCATGGCGTCGCATTCCCAGGTGGCGACGCTGCCCCGCCAGACTTCCACCGCTTCGCCCAACACCCGCTCCCTACTGCCGAACCGCGGAGCTTAGGGGCGGGCTTGCCGAACAGCCAGCGTCCTCGCCGCGTAACCTTCGTCGTCTCGCCTCCGAATAGCTTGTGTGTCAAAATTCCAGGCGGGCTAGTGTGCTGGATTTGAAGTTCGCCTCATTCACGGGCCACGCGCCGAGCGAACTTCAAATCCAAGAAGCACACTAGAAAACATGGACTTGCTAGTGTCCTCATCGATTCCGAAGTTCGCCAAAGACAGCCGCAAGCTCTAGCGAACTTCGGAATCGGGACACTAGCGGGAGGAACTTTTGACCATGGCCAAACCCAGGAAGACGCTGGTCTAC
>NZ_JAQGIZ010000133.1 GCF_028290885.1 Phenylobacterium sp. | reverse complement strand
CCGCCTGGCGGATCAGGATGTAGGACGAACCGTCCAGCTTGGAACCCGCCTCTTCGGCGGCTTCCTTGGCCTTGACGTTGCGCTCTTCGATGTCGGCGCGCTGGCCTTCGAAGACCTTCAGGTTGTTTTCGGTCGCGCGCAGGGCCTTGTGGCGGGGCAGCAGGAAGTTACGGGCGAAGCCGTCCTTCACCGTGACCGTTTCGCCAAGGGCGCCGAGGCGCTCGACGCGTTCGAGCAGAATGACTTTCATCTGTGCGGCCCTTCCTTACTTCACGACATAGGGCAGCAGGGCGAGGAAGCGGGCGCGCTTGATGGCCTTGGCCAGTTCACGTTGCTTCTTCGCCGAGACGGCGGTGATGCGCGAGGGGACGATCTTGCCGCGTTCGGAAACGTAGCGTTGCAGGAGCTTGACGTCCTTGTAGTCGATCTTCGGCGCGTTGGCGCCGGAGAACGGGCACACCTTGCGGCGGCGGAAGAACGGCCGGCGTTGGCCGCCCGCTGCACCGCCGGCGGCCGGGGCGTCGATGGTGGTTTCGTCGGTCATCAGAAGGCTCCTTCCTTGGCCGGGAAGTCGTCGCGGCGTTCGCGGTCGCGATCGCGGCGGGCGAGGATCGGCGAGAGCTCCAGCTCCAGTTCGTCGACGCGCACGGTGAGGTACCGCAGGACGTCTTCGTTGATGCTGAGCTGGCGCTCCATCTCTTTCACCGCCTCGGCGGGGCTGTCGATGGCCAGCAGGGAGTAGTGACCCTTGCGGTTCTTCTTGATCCGGTAGGTCAGGTTGCGAAGACCCCAGTACTCGATCTTGGCGACGGTCCCGCCGCCGGCCTCGATCAGGGATTTCATTGTATCGTTGAGGGCTTCAGCCTGTTGCGGCGAGATATCCTGCCGCGAGATGACGACGTGCTCGTAGAGCGCCATAGGTTCCTTCTTCCATTAGGAGGGCGGCGCGGCCGGCGGCGGAAGGTCCGCTGGTCCCGATGGATCTCTGGCGCGGCGGCCGGGATGGTCCCGGCCCATTGGCGTTCCGCGAGAGACCGCTCTCCGTGAAGAGGCGGGCTGATAGGGGAAAACCCGCTCGGGCGCAAGCTTCAAGGGTTGCGAGCCGAGCGGCGGGCGCGCAGCCTGCCCGGCAAACTCCAAGGGGGGAGACCATATGCTGAACCTTCGCCGCGCGGTTGCGGGACTTGCCGCCGCCGCCATCCTCGCCGGCACGCCCGCCCTCGGCGCCGAGGCGACCACGCCGAACCCCCATAGCGTCGAGCTGGCGAGGAAGCTCTTCACCGAGATGCACATGGATCAGCTTATGGGCAATATGCTGCGCCAGATGGGCCCCACGATCATCGCGCAGTCGCGGAAGAACAATCCAAACCTGACGCCGCAGGACGCCAAGGTGATCAACGACGCCGTGGCGGAGTCGATGGACAGCCTCATGCAGAAGGTGGTCGACCGGTCGATCCCGCTCTACGCCTCCACCTTCAGCGAGAAGGAGCTGCAGGATCTGGTCGACTTCTACGACAGCCCGAGCGGGCGGGCGATGTTGGCCAAGATGCCGGTCCTGATGTCGAAGATGACACCCATGATGACCGAGCTGATGCCCGAGATCGCCGGCGACATAAATCGGCGGGTCTGTTCGAGGATCGACTGCAGCAAGCGCGCCGCGCCGACAGCCCCCAAGGGCTGACCGGCGGGCGTCGCAGCGTTTCTTACTTCTTCAGCGCCTTCACCGCGGCCAGCGTCTTGCTGACGTGCTCGGAGGGGTCCATCGCCGAATAGACGTCGGCGACCTGGCCGTTCTTGGCGATCACATAGGAGGTGCGGCTCGACCAGTCGGGCTTCGCCGTCAGGACGGCGTCATATTCCTTGGCGATCTTGGCGCCGGGATCGGAGGCGACCGGGAACTTGCCGCCACAGTGCTCCGTCTCCTTCGAGAAGTCGGCCAGCTGGTCGGTGTTGCCGGCGGTCACGCCGATCACCGTGGCGTGCTCGGCCTTGAACTGGTCGATGGCCTCGGAGAACAGGTGGGCCTCGATGTTGCAGCCCTTGGTGTGGGCGGCGGGGAAGAAGTAGACCACCACCGGGCCCTTCTTCAGGGCGTCGGCGAGTTTGTAGGTGAAGGGCTGGCCGGCGAGGTAGGCCGGCGCGGTGAAGTCGGGCGCCTTGGCCCCGGCCTTCAGTTCGGCGGACGCCGATGTGGCGAGGGCGGCGACACCCAGAGCCGCGAGCATAGCAAGACGTTTCATGACCGTTCTTCCCTGAATTCTTGAGGACTCGAAGGCCGCTCTACACCCGAAGGCGCCGGTTGTCTTCGCAGCGCTGAAACGCGGCTCCTTGTTTACATCGTCAAGTTTTCAAAGGCCCGGTTCGACCAGGATCTTCACCTGCGCCTCGGGATCTGCGAGCGCCACGAAGGCGTCGGCGACGCCGTCCAATCCGACCTTGGCGGTGACCAGGCCCGAGACGTCGATCACGCCCTCGGAGATGTTGCGCAAGGTTCCGGCGAACTCCTCGGGCGTGTAGCCGAAGACGAAGGTCAGCTCGATTTCCTTGGTGATGGCGATGGAGGGCTCGATGCGGTCAGTCTCCATGCAGACACCGGCCACGATGATCTGGGCGCCGGCGGGCGCGGCCTCGATGAGGCCCTGCAGGACGCCGGGCGCGCCGACGCACTCGAAGACCACGGGGCGGCCGAAGCTTCGGCCCATCATGCGCATCATCTGCTGGGCGGCCCGGGCCTTGGGCACGCCCAGCCCCTCCCAACGGTCGTGCGGCGACTCCCGGGCAGGATCTATGACGATGTCGGCGCCCAGGCGCTCGGCGGCGGCGCGGCGGCGCGGGGAGAAGTCCGCGGCGATGACGGGGCCATGGCCCTCGGCCTTCAGCGCGGCGATCACCGCCAGGCCCACCGGGCCGCAGCCGACCACCAGGGCCACGGAGTCAGCGTCCATCCTCGCCTTGGCCACGGCGTGGAAGCCCACGGCGAACGGCTCGGTGAGCGCCGCCTGGTCCGTGGGAAGGCCGTTGGGGACCTCGAGCACCAGGGCCTCGCTCAGCAGCATGCGCTCCGCAAAACCGCCCGGCAGGCGGTTGGAGAAGCCCAGCAGCTCGACGCCGCCGGCGGTCAGGGTCGCCGGCACGCTGACCACCCGCGTGCCGGCCTTCAGGGCCTTCGACGAACCCGGGCCGTGGTCCAGGATCTCGGCGCAGAATTCGTGCCCGAACACGGTGTCCGCGGAAGGGTCGAACCCGTTGTCGGCCCCGCCGGCGCGGCGGGCGAGGTCGATCATATGCTCCATGTGGTGCAGGGCGTGCAGGTCCGAGCCGCAGATGCCGCAGGCCAGCGTCCTGACCAGCACCTGACCCTCGGCGGGCTCCAGTTCACCGATCTCGTCGCAGACCAGTTGCTTGTTGCGCCGAACCACCGCCCGCATGGGTCTCTCCCGTTCGCGCCCCCGATGCCAACTTGCCGCGCGTTGCCTTATTCCGTAACCCTCGCGCCGCTGAATCCATAGAGCCCGGAGCCAACCGATGAGCCTCGCCTTCCTTTTCCCCGGCCAGGGCAGCCAGGCCGTGGGCATGGGCTCCGACCTGGCCGAGGCGTTCGCGCCAGCCCGAGAGGTGTTCCAGGAGATCGACGAGGCGCTGGGCCAGAACCTGTCGCGGCTGATGCGCGACGGGCCGGAGGATCAGCTGACGCTGACCGAGAACGCCCAGCCGGCGCTGATGGCCGTCAGCCTGGCGGTGATGCGCACCCTGGAGAAGGAATTCGGCATCGGCGTCGACAAGGCGGCCTTCGTCGCCGGCCACAGCCTGGGGGAATACTCCGCACTGGCCGCCGCCGGCGCGATCAGCGTCGCCGACACCGCCCGGCTGCTGAAGCTGCGCGGCCAGGCCATGCAGCGCGCCGTGCCGGTGGGGGCAGGGGCCATGGCCTCGCTGATCGGGCCGAAGACCGACGTGGCCCTGGCCGAGGAGGCCGCGGCCGAGGGCGCCAAGATCGGCGTCTGCGTGGTCGCCAACGACAACAACCAGGGCAATGTGGTGATCTCCGGCGAGAAGGCTGCGGTCGACGCCGCCATCGAGAAGGCCAAGGCGCTGGGCGCCCGCGCCATTCCGCTGAACGTCTCCGCGCCCTTCCACTGCCCGCTGATGCAGCCGGCGGCCGACGAGATGGCCCGGGCGCTCGCCGAAGCCACGATCCTCGCGCCGCGGGCGCCTCTGGTCGCCAACGTCACCGCCCGGCCGACTCACGACCCGGAGGAGATCCGCCGGCTGCTGGTGGAGCAGGTGACGGGCCGTGTCCGCTGGCGCGAGAGCATCCTGTGGCTGGTGGAGCAGGGCGGGGTGACCCGCTTCGCGGAGGCCGGGGCCGGCAAAGTGCTGTCGGGCATGGCCAAGCGGATCGCGCCGGACGCCGAGGCGACGCCGCTGAACACCCCCGCCGACCTCGAAGCCTTCGCCAAGTCCTTATAGAGAGCCCGCATGTTCGACCTCACCGGCAAGACCGCCCTCGTCACCGGGGCCACCGGCGGCATCGGCGCCGAGATCGCACGCGCCCTGCACGCCCAGGGCGCGCATGTGGTGCTGTCCGGCACCCGCGAGGCGGTGCTGCAGGACTTGGCCCTGACGCTGGGCGGGCCCACCTACGCCGTCCCGGCCAACCTCTCCGATCCGGACGCGGTGGACGGGCTGGTGGACGCCGCCGAAGCCGCCGCGGGTCAGCCGCTCGACATCCTGGTGGCCAACGCCGGCATCACCAAGGACGGCCTGCTGCTGCGGATGAAGGACGACGACTGGGACACGGTCCTCAAGGTCAACCTGGAGAGCTATTTCCGGCTGTCCCGAGCGGCCATCAAGGGCATGATGCGGCGGCGCTCGGGCCGGATCATCGGAATCACCTCGATCGTCGGCGTGATGGGCAATCCCGGCCAGGCCAACTACGCCGCCTCCAAGGCCGGGATGATCGGTTTCTCCAAGGCGCTGGCCCAGGAAGTCGCGACCCGCGGGATCACCGTCAACTGCGTGGCGCCGGGTTTCATCGAAAGCCCGATGACCGACGCCCTGAGCGAGCAGCAGAAGAGCCACATCCTCTCGACCATCCCTGCCGGACGCCTGGGCGCGGGCGGCGACGTCGCCGCAGCCTGCGTCTATCTCGCGAGTCAGGAGGCCGCCTACGTCACCGGCCAGACGCTGCACGTGAACGGCGGCATGGCGATGATCTGACGCTCGCCACTCCGAGAGGAACATGCTACCCGGCGGCCCGAACCCATCGATCACCCCGGCGGCAGTTGACTTCACCGTCCGCGTCGCCGATGCAAAAGCCTGACTAAGCCTTGAGGGACCTACCTAATGTCCGACGTCCTAGAACGCGTCCGTAAGATCGTCATCGAACA
>NZ_JAQGIZ010000126.1 GCF_028290885.1 Phenylobacterium sp. | reverse complement strand
GACGGCATCGTCTCCACCGCCAGCCTGATCGTCGGGGTGGCCGCGGCCACCCCGGCGAAGGGCGGCGTCGTCCTGGCCGGAGCCGCCGGCCTCGTGGCCGGAGCCATGTCCATGGCGGCGGGCGAGTATGTTTCGGTCAGTTCCCAGTCGGACACCGAAAAGGCCGACCTCGCTCGGGAGACCGACGAGCTCGCAGCCGACCCTGCGGCGGAGACCCAGGAGCTGACGGAGCTCTATGTCGCGCGGGGCCTGGACCCGGCCCTGGCGCGCCAGGTCGCCGAGCAGCTCATGGCCAAGGACCCGATCGCCGCCCATGCCCGCGACGAGCTGGGTATCTCGAGCGTCACCACAGCGCGGCCGATCCAGGCGGCTCTGACCTCGGCGCTGACCTTCTCCCTCGGCGCGGCCGTACCGCTGGCGGTCGTGGTCCTCGCGCCAACCCGGTGGGTCTCGCCGGCCGTCGCGGCGGCGGCCCTGGCCAGCCTGGCGCTGCTGGGCGCCATAGGCGCGCGGGCCGGCGGCGCAAGCGTCTTGAGAGCGGTGCTGCGGGTCACCTTCTGGGGCGCGCTGGCCATGGCGATCACCGCCGGCATCGGGCGCCTGTTCGGGGCGGCCGTCTAACGACGAGCCGCGGCCCCCGCCCGGTGGCGTCCCCATTGACTTGGCCACTTCTTCCCCTCAAACCGCGCCGCACTAGCAAAAACCCACCCTGATGGAGCCTTCCATGCGCGTCGGCGTGCCCCGCGAGATCAAGCCGGACGAATATCGCGTCGGCCTCACCCCCACCGCCGTGCGCGAGTACGTCAGCCACGGGCACGAGGTGGTCGTCGAGACCACCGCCGGCCAGGGCGCGGGCTATCCGGACGAGGCCTATGTGCGGGCCGGCGCCAAGATCCTGCCCGACGCCGCGGCGGTGTTCGAAGCCGCCGAGCTGATCGTCAAGGTCAAGGAGCCGCAGCCCGCCGAGTGGGCCCGCCTGACGGCCAAGCACATCCTCTTCACCTACCTGCACCTGGCGCCCGATCCGGCGCAGGCCGACGGCCTGCTGGCCTCCGGCTGCGCGGCCATCGCCTACGAGACGGTGACCGACGCCAACGGCGGCCTGCCGCTGCTGGCGCCGATGTCCGAGGTGGCCGGCCGCATCGCGGTGTTCTCGGCCGGCGAGACCCTGCTCAAGCACAACGGCGGCATGGGCCTGCTGCTCTCCGGCGTGCCCGGCGTGCCGCCGGCCCGGATCGTCGTGCTGGGCGGCGGCGTCGTCGGCATGAACGCCGCGCGGATGGCCGCGGGCCTGGGCGCCGAGGTGGTGATCGTCGAGCGCTCAATCCCGCGCATGCGTGACCTCGACAACATGTTCCACGGCCGCATCCTGACCCGCTACTCCACCGCCGACGCGGTCGACGAGGAGGTCTTGAAGGCGGACGTCGTGGTGGGCGCGGTGCTGACCGCCGGCGCCTCGGCCCCCAAGCTGGTGCGCCGCGAGCACCTGAAGAAGATGAAGCCCGGCTCGGTGTTGGTGGACGTCTCCATCGACCAGGGCGGCTGCTTCGAGACCAGCCGGCCGACCACCCACGCCGACCCGACCTACACCGTCGACGGCGTCGTCCACTACTGCGTCGCCAACATGCCGGGCGCCGCGCCCCGCACCTCCTCGGAAGCCCTCGTCCACGCGACGCTCTCCTTCGGCCTCCAGCTCGCCGACCAGGGCCTGGACGCGCTCAAGAAGAACAAGCACCTCGCCAAGGGCCTCAACGTGCTGAAGGGCCAGCTCACCCACCCGGCCGTCGCCGAAGCCCTCGGCAAACCCTTTGTCGACCCTTACGGGGCGTGGAAATAGCGCCCGGCTCGGAATAGGGTCAGAACCCACAAGCGGTTGATATTATAATATATTCGTCATGGCCCGGCTTGTCCGGGCCACCCAAGGTCTCCGCGTCCGCGGTTGCACGCAGCGGCGCCGCCGGGGCTAATCGCGCTCTCCCGTGTTGATGGGTGGCCCGGACAAGCCGGGCCATGACGTTTTCAACATTAGGGGATCGGGCCCGCCGTCCCCATATGGCACGGGTGCGCCGTCGGGCGGGCGCCGCCACTCAAGCGGTTGAGCCCCTGCGATTTGGCCATCGGTCTTCGAGCCAAGTCCCATGCCCCTGCTGTTCATAGCCTCGGCGCTCTGCGTGCTGGCGGCGATCGTCGCGCCCGCCGTCCTCAAGCTGCTGCCGGCCCGCCGGTCGTGAGCGTCGAGCCCGAATTCCCGAAGACCCCCTTCTTCTCGCCGCGCAACGTGCCCCTCTGGGCGGGCCTGGTGCTGGTCGCCATCGTCGGCGGACTGGTCCAATGGCTGCACTGAGCGCCTCTCCGGACGAGCTCCGCCGCGAGAACCTCCACCTGCGTCGCGTGGCGCAGTAGTGGCGCCCTTGCCGCCATCGGGCCGCGGGTCATGAACCTGCTGGGCTGGCTCGGCGCAGGCGGGGTCACGCAGGCCGAAGTGCGCGCAGAGGTCTGGCGGCTGGGCGCGCGCCACAGGGGCGAGCCCTTGGAGGGCGCGCTGCGGGAACTCACCGACCAAAGCATCTCGCCTGCCCGCGCCAGCCTTCTGCGGGCCTGCGTGCAGCAACTTCGCCGCGCTTGACCCGCCGAACCTCGGCCGCCTTGCGAGCGATCCGCCTTTTCCGACCCAGAAGCGTCCGCCACGAAGACTTTCCAGTGCGATTGGCCTACGGTGTTCAGGCGCGGTGGGCCAGTTCGGCCCGCGGCCGCTAACGGTCCAGATCGGTCCCGATGATCACCACCATACCCGGGCTTGAGAGTCCGCAGACGCTCGCCCAGGCCATCGTCAACACGATCCACGAGCCGCTGGTCGTCCTGGACGCGCAGTTGAACGTGGTCGCGGCCAGCCGGTCCTTCTACGAAACCTTCAAGGTCGATCGCGGCCAGACGCTGGGGCGATCGCTCTACGGCCTGGGCGACGGCCAATGGAACATCCCGGCGCTTCGCCTGCTGCTGGAAACGGTCATCCCCGAGCGGACGGCCATGGACGGTTTCGAGGTTTCCCACGACTTTCCCGGTGTTGGCCCTCGCACCATGCTTCTGAATGCGCGAAAGGTGATTTTCGACACCAGCGCGGACATCGCGATCCTGCTGGCCTTCACCGACGTGACGCAACAGCGCGCGATCGAGCGGGCCAAGGACGACCTGCACGAGAAGACCGAGGGGCTCCTCGGGGAAAAACGGGTCCTGCTCCAGGAAATGGAGCACCGGGTCGCCAACAGCCTGCAGATCATCGCCAGCATCCTGTTGCTCAAGGCCCGCATGGTCACCTCGGAGGAGACCCGCCGGCACCTGCGTGACGCCCACCAGCGGGTGATGTCGGTCGCCAGCGTACAATCCCACCTTCACGCCACTGACGGCATCGAGCACATCGAGGTCGGCCCCTACCTGTCCAAGCTCTGCGAGAGCCTGGCGGATTCGATGATCGGCGACAGCCAGCCGATTATCCTGCAGGTCATAGCCGACGAGGGCACGATCGGGTCCGCCCAGGCGGTCAGCATGGGCCTCATCGTCACCGAGTTGGTGATCAACGCGCTCAAATACGCCTTCCCCAAGGACAAGGAAGGTTCCCTGGTGATGGTCACCTACGAGAGCCGGGGCGCCGACTGGAAGCTCGTGGTTTCGGACAACGGCGTCGGCAAGGACCCCAAGGACCTTGCGGAGCCGGCGGGCGGGCTGGGCACGGTCATCGTAGGCGCGCTGGTGAAGCAGCTCGACGCACGGATGGACGTCCTGAGCGCAGCGACAGGTCTCAGCATCGCCATTACGCGCGCCTCCTTCGCCTCCAACATGCCCCAGGCCGCCTGAGCCGCGCCCTCGCCTTCCGGAAATAACGCCGTAACATTGGCGGGCGCCCTTACGCCGCGAGCATCGGGAGGAACGAAAACCATGTGTGACGACGAGATCCATCCGGGCCTGATCCAGGACCCGACCGTGTCGCGGCGCGCCTTCGGCCTGGCCGGTTTCGCCGTCGTGGGCCTGGCCGCCACCGCGGCCAGCGGGGCGGAAGCCGCGGTCGTCGAGACCGACGTCAACGTCAAGACCGCCGACGGCACGGCCGACGCGGCGCTCTTCCACCCGCCGGGCAAGGGGACCTGGCCCGCGGTGCTGATCTGGCCCGACATCATGGGCCTTCGCCCGGTGTTCCGCGACATGGGCCGCAGGCTGGCCGCCCAGGGCTACGTGGTGCTGGTCCCCAACCCCTTCTACCGGGTAAAGCACGCCCCGATCGTCGAGGGAAACATCGACTTCAACAATCCCGCCGACCGCGCCAAGGTCATGGACCCGGCCAACCGCAAGGGCCTGGACGCGCCGGGCATCGACCGCGACTCCGTCGCCTACATCGCCTTCCTGGACGCCCAGCCGCAGACCGACCGGAAGAAGAAGGCCGGCGTGCAGGGCTATTGCATGGGCGGGCCGCTGACCTACCGCACGGCGGCGGCGGTGCGCGACCGCATCGGCGCCGCAGCCACCTTCCACGGCGGCGGGCTGGTGTCCAAGGACCACGCCGACCCCTTGAGCCCGCACAATCTGATCCCGCAGATGAAGGCCACGGTCTATTCAGCGGTCGCCGACAACGACGACAAGGCCCAGCCGAACGCCAAGGACGTGCTGAAGGCGTCGTTCGCCGCGGCCAAGGTCCCGGCTCGCGTCGAGGTCTACGAAGGCTGCGCCCACGGCTGGTGCGTCAAGGGCAGCGCCATCTACAACGAGGCCGGCGCGGAACGCGCCTGGGGCGAGCTTACGGCGCTCTACAAGAAGGCCTTGGTCTAGAGCGTTTCCCGGCTGACTTGATCAAGTCAGCCGATCAGGAAGAGCGACCAGCAAAGAACCTAGAGCGCCGTTTCGATGCAATCGAAACGGGACAAGCTCTAGGCGGCGGCCCAGGCGCGGGGGTCGAGCGCCACCGGATCGTCGAGCGCCATCTCGTCCCATTCGAGGTCCGGCGGCGGGCTCATGGCGGCGGCCACCTCGGCGGACATCTCCGCGGACGAAGCCACGCCCACCAGCACGGCGGACGCCT
>NZ_JAQGIZ010000101.1 GCF_028290885.1 Phenylobacterium sp. | reverse complement strand
GCCATCTTCATGGCCGCCGACAGCTGGTCCAGCGCGTCGTCCTGGCCGTAGACCGCCCGCTTCAGGTCGGTCTCCAGCTGCTTCAGCGCCTCGGTGTCCGACTTGGAGACCGACTTCGGCGGGATGCGGGCGATCTTGGCGACGACCGCCTCGACCTCCTTCAGCCCGATGGTCTTCTTCCGCCGGCTCTCCGGCAGCAGCATCTGGCTGGCGCCCGCCTCATCGATGATGTCGATGGCCTTGTCCGGCAGCTTGCGGTCGTTGATGTACTTGGCCGACAGCTCCACGGCCGCCTTGATGGCGTCGTTGGTGTAGCGGAGCTTGTGGAACTCCTCGTAGTAGCTCTTCAGCCCCTTGAGGATCTTGATCGTGTCGTCGATCGTGGGCTCGTTGATGTCGATCTTCTGGAACCGCCGGACCAGGGCGCGGTCCTTCTCGAAGTGCTGGCGGAACTCCTTGTAGGTCGTCGAGCCCATGCACCGCAGGGTGCCTGAGGCCAGCGCCGGCTTCAGCAGGTTCGAGGCGTCCATCGCCCCGCCGCTGGTCGCGCCCGCGCCGATCACCGTGTGGATCTCGTCGATGAACAGGATCGCGTCGGCGTGGTTTTCCAGCTCCTTGACGACCTGCTTCACCCGCTCCTCGAAATCGCCGCGGTAGCGGGTGCCGGCCAAGAGCGAGCCCATGTCCAGCGAGAAGATGGTCGAGCCCGCCAGGACCTCGGGGACCTGATGGTTGACGATCTTGCGCGCCAGGCCTTCCGCGATGGCCGTCTTGCCGACGCCCGGGTCGCCGACCAGCAACGGGTTGTTCTTGGTCCGCCGGCAGAGGATCTGGATGCAGCGCTCCACCTCGGCGGAGCGGCCGATCAGCGGGTCGACCTTGCCCTGCTTGGCCTTCTCGTTGAGGTTCACGCAATAGGCTTCGAGCGCCTCGCCGCCGGTCTTGACGGTGGGCTTGTCCTCGTCGTCGGCCGCGCCCTTGACGGGCTTGGCCTCAGTGGCTCCGGCCTTCTTGGCGATGCCGTGGGCGATGTAGTTGACCGCGTCGTAGCGGGTCATGTCCTGCTCCTGCAGGAAGTAGGCGGCGTGACTCTCCCGCTCGGAGAAGATCGCGACCAGCACATTGGCGCCGGTGACCTCCTCGCGGCCGGAGGATTGCACGTGGATCACCGCGCGCTGGATCACACGCTGGAAGCCGGCGGTGGGCTTGGCGTCCTCGCCGTCGTCCACGACCAGCGAGCGCAGCTCGGTGTCGACGTAGTTGGTGAGCGTGGTTCGAAGCGCGCCGAGGTCCACGTCGCAGGCGCGCATCACGCCGGCGGCGTCCTCGTCGTCGACGAGGGAGAGGAGCAGATGCTCCAGGGTGGCGTACTCATGCTTGCGCTGGTTGGCATAGGCCACTGCGCGATGAAGAGACTCCTCGAGGGGTCGTGAAAATGAAGGCAAGACGCCTTAATCCTTTTCCATGGTGCACTGCAACGGGTGTTGATGCCGCCGCGCCGTATCAACGACCTGGGCCACTTTTGTTTCCGCCACCTCGTAGGTGAACACCCCACAGACCCCAACGCCGTGTTGATGGACATGGAGCATTATGCGAGTCGCATCTTCGCGCGACTTATTGAAGAATTGCTCAAGAACATAGACGACGAATTCCATTGGCGTGTAGTCGTCGTTTAAGAACAGCACCCGATACATCGAGGGCTTCTGCGTCTTGGGCTTAGTTTGGGTGACCACCGCCGACCGGATGCCGGTGTCTTGATCACCCATTTTACGTTCGGCCATTCAATCCATCTCCTGCCGGCGCTGCCGCATCGCCGCCACTTGATTAGATATGCAAACGCGACCCATTTGGAAGGGTCGAATCGTCACGGGCGCCAGCGAAACCATCAACCGCGGCCATAAATGCCCCATCGCGGCGCCCGGTTTGCGGGCTTTAGTCGGGCTTCGCCGCCGCTTTTGCCCGAAAAATACGCCCCGAGGTCACCGCGTCGGCGCCGAACCGGGCGCGCAGGGCGTCAAGTGTCTTCTCGCCGGCCAGCGCGCGGCGCTCTTCGCCGGCGAAGAAGTCGTGCTCAACCGCCGCGGCCTCGACCAGCTCGGCCATGCCGATGCCGATCAGGCGGTAGGGCCGGCCGGTGGCTTCCCGGGCCAGCAGCTCGCGCCCGACCGCGAACAAGGTCTTCGCCGTCTGGGTCGGCACCGGGATGGTGCGTCGCCGCGTGAGGATGCGGAAGTCGGTGGTGCGCAGCTTCAGGGTCACCACGCGGCCGGCCACGCCGTCGGCGCGAGCGTGGCGGGCTACCTTCTCGGACAGCTCCGCCAGCACGTCCTCCAGGTCGGCGAGTGCGGAGAGGTCCTCGTTGAAGGTGGTTTCGGCGCTGATCCCCTTGCGCTCCTCGCGCGGGTTGACGCCCCGGTGGTCCTCGCCGTGCGCCAGGCGCGACAGCCGCAGGCCGTGCGAGCCGAACCGCTCGGCCAGCGCCTTGATGTCGGCGCGGGCCAGGTCGCCGACCGTGCGAAAGCCAGCCCTCTCCAGGCTCGCCACCATGGCCGGCCCCACCCCGGGCAGGATGCCCACCGGCCGGGGGGCCAGGAAGGCCTGCGCCTCGGCGCCGCCGATCACCGAGAAGCCGCGCGGCTTGTCGAGGTCCGAGGCGATCTTCGCCAGGAACTTGTTGGCCGAGAGCCCGATGGAGACGGTCAGGCCCGTCTCCGCCTCGATCCGCGCCTGCAGCCGGGCCAGCGTCAGGGCCGGCGGCGCCTTGTGCAGCCGCTCCGTGCCCGAGAGGTCCATCCAGGCCTCGTCCAGGGAAAGGTTCTGGATCAGCGGCGTCAGCTCCCCGGCCAGCCCGAGGATGCGCCGGCTCTCGGCCCGGTACTTGCTGAAATCCGGCTTGATGACCACCGCGTCCGGGCAGAGCTTCAGCGCCTTGAACATCGGCATGGCCGAGCGCACGCCCTTGATGCGGGCGATGTAGCAGCAGGTGGTGACCACCCCGCGCTTGCCGCCGCCGACGATCACCGCCTGGTCGCGCAGCTCCGGCCGGTCGCGCTTCTCCACCGAGGCGTAGAAGGCGTCGCAGTCCATGTGGGCGATGGAGAGGCTCGCCAGGTCCTCGTGGGCCACGATCCGCGGCGAGCCGCAGGCGGGGCAGCGCCGGACCGCCGCCTCGCCCTGCCAGAAGCAGTCACGGCAGAGCGCCTTCACGGCCCGGGTTCCAGCGGCCAGAGCCAGGCCGCGCCCCGCACGCCCGACGAGTCGCCGTGCACCGCCTTCCTCACCGGCGTCGTGTAGACGTCGGAGAAGGCGTAGGCGCCGATCGCCTCGGTGAGGCCGTCGTAGATCGCTTCCACGTTGGACATGCCGCCGCCCAGCACGATGACGTCGGGGTCGAGGATGTCGCTGACCGCCGCCAACCCGCGCGCCAGCCGGTCCTTGTAGCGGGCGAGCGAGGCCGCTGCGCTTGCGTCGCCCGCCTGCGCCGCCGCTGCGATCGCCATGGCGTCCTCGCCGTTACCGTGGTCGGCCGCGAAGCCCGGGCCGGAGATCCACGACTCCAGGCAGTTCCTGCGTCCGCAGAAGCAGCCGGGGCCGGGCAGCTCGTCCGCCGTCGGCCAGGGCAGGGGCGTATGGCCCCACTCGCCGGCAATGGCGTTGCGGCCCCGCAGCACCCGGCGGCCAGCGGTCACGCCCGCCCCGCAGCCGGTGCCGAGTATCGCTCCGAAGACCACGTCCGCCTCGGCGCCCGCACCGTCCGTCGCCTCCGAAAGCGCAAAGCAGTTGGCGTCGTTGGCGAGCCGCACCGGCCGGCCCAGCGTCCGCTCCAGGTCGGCCTGCAGCGGCTTGCCGTTCAGGTGCGTCGTGTTGGCGTTGCGGATGAGGCCGGTGAGCGGGGAGGGCGATCCGGGGATGCCGACGCCGATGCTGGCGCCGCTGACGCCGGCCTCCCGCTCGGCGGCCGCGACCAGGCCGCGCACCACCTCCAGGCTCGCCTCATAGCTCCCCGACGACGGCGCGCGCACCCTGGCCTGGAAGCGGCCCTGGGCATCCAGCGCCGCCGCCTCGATCTTGGTCCCGCCGAAGTCCACGCCGATCCGGATCATGGGAGTCGGTATACCCGATTTGTTCTGCGCTGCTGAGAGCCTGAGGCGAAGTGGACAGGACCGTCCCAAACGCTAGGTTGCGCGCCATGAAGCACAACCACACTCTGGCCGCCTTTGCTGCGGCCCTGGCCCTTGCGGGGCCCGCCGCCGCCCAGCCTGCCGTCTCGCTGGTGAACAACCATCCGCCGGGCCTCGACCTGGCCGGCATGGACCGCAGCGTGAAGCCCGGCGACGACTTCTTCGCCTACGCCAACGGCGGCTGGATGAAGGCCACCGAGATTCCGCCCGACCGGTCCCAGTGGGGCGTCTCGGGTGAGCTCGTGGAGCTGACCACGGCCCGCGTCCAGGACCTGATCAAGATGGCCGCCATCGCGCCGCCCGGCACGGAGGCGCGCAAGATCGGCGACTACTATTCGAGCTACCTCGACGAGGCGAAGATCAATGCGCTCGGCCTGAAGCCGCTGCAGCCGACGCTGGCCCGCATCGCGGCGATCAAGGACAAGAAGGCGCTTGCCGCCGAATTCGGCCGTGAACTGCGCGCCGACGTCGATGCGCTCAACTCCACCAACTTCGACACCGACCACCTGTTCGGCCTGTGGGTCGAGCAGGACCTGAACGATCCCAAGCGCTATGCCCCCTACCTGCTGCAGGGCGGGCTCGGCATGCCGGACCGTGACTACTACCTCTCGTCCAACCCCCACATGGTCGCCGACCGCGCGGCCTATAGGGCGCACATCGCCAAGGTCCTGACGCTCGCCGGGATCAAGGACGCCGAGGCCAAGGCGCAGCGGATCTTCGACCTCGAGACCAAGATCGCCCAGACGCACGCGCCGCGCGCCGAGTCCGAGGACGTGCTGAAGGCCAACAATCCCTGGGCGACGGCCGATTTCGCGAAGAAGGCGCCGGGCCTCGACTGGACGGCCTTCTTCGCCGCCGCGGGCCTGGAGAAGCGGCCGCAATTCATCGTCTGGCACCCGAAGGCGACCGCCGGCGAGGCCGCGCTTGTGGCCAGCCAACCGCTGCCGGTCTGGAAGGAGTACCTGGCCTTCCGCCAGCTCGACCACTACTCGAACGTCCTGCCCAAGCCCTTCGCCGACGAGCGGTTCGCCTTCTACGGCACGACGCTCTCGGGCACGCCGCAGCAGCTGGCGCGCTGGAAGCGGGCCGTCAACGCCACCAATAGCGCGCTCGGCGAAGCGGTCGGAAAACTCTACGTCGCCAAGTACTTTCCGGCCGACTCCAAGGCCAAGGTGCAGCATATGGTCGACGAGCTGATCGCCGCCTTCAGGGTGCGCATCGACAAGCTCGACTGGATGGCCCCGGACACCAAGGCCGAGGCCAGGCGCAAGCTGGCGACCCTGAAGGTGGGCGTCGGCTACCCCGACCACTGGATCGACTATTCGGCGCTGCGGGTCGCGCCCGGCGATGCGCTCGGCAACGCCCAGCGCGCCGAGCTCTTCGAATACCGCCGCAACCTCGCCAAGTTCGGCCGTCCGGTCGACCGCGGGGAATGGGCGATGACGCCGCAGACCGTCAACGCCGTGAACCTGCCGGTGCGCAACGCCCTCAACTTCCCGGCCGCGATCCTGCAGGCGCCGGACTTCAACCCGGCCAACCCGATCGCCATGAACATGGGCGCGACGGGCGCCACCATCGGCCACGAGATCAGCCACAGTTTCGACGACCAGGGCGCGCAGTTCGACGCTGACGGCCGCCTGCGCAACTGGTGGACGCCGGCCGACCTGGCGCACTTCCAGGCTTCCGGCCATGCGCTGGCGGTGCAGTTCAGCCAGTACCATCCGTTCCCCGACATCACGCTGAACGGCGAGCAGATGCTGAGTGAGAACATCGCCGACATCGCCGGGCTGAATGCGGCTTATGACGCCTACCGCCTGGCCAACGGCGGCAAGGAGGGGCCCAGCCAGCAGGGCTTCACCGGCGACCAGCAGTTCTTCATCGCCTTCGCGCAGAGCTGGCGGACCAAGACCCGCGAAGCGACCGCCCGCCAGCGCGCGATCACCGACGGCCATGCGCCGGCCGAGTTCCGCGCCGACACCGTGCGCAACATGGACCCCTGGTATCCGGCCTCCGACGTGAAGCCCGGCGAAAAGCTCTACCTGCCGCCCGACCAGCGCGTGCGAATCTGGTGACCGCCTAGCGCTCCGATTCCGAAGTTCGCTCAGCGCTTGGCCGTGAATGAGGCGAACTTCAAATCCAGCCCACTAGGCCGGGACGCCGGCCTTCGCCAGGTTGGTCTTGGGGATCGCGGCGCGGAAGGCGCCGGCGGCCTTCGCCTTGTCGCGCGCCAGCTCGGCCCAGGCCGCCGCGAAGGCGGTCGGCGTACGCAGCTGGTTCGCCGCGGCCGCGAAGCGCGCGGGGTGGGCTTTCAGCGCCGCGGACAGTTGCGCCCACAGCT
Source organism: Phenylobacterium sp. (assembly GCF_028290885.1). Classification (GTDB taxonomy): domain Bacteria; phylum Pseudomonadota; class Alphaproteobacteria; order Caulobacterales; family Caulobacteraceae; genus Phenylobacterium. The sequence continues at coordinate 4,283 of NZ_JAQGIZ010000101.1, read as the reverse complement.
CGAGGTCTTCGGCCGGCGGCTCGCCCCCGGCCTCGAGTTCCGCGACGCGCCGACCTGCGCCGGTGATCCGGGCGGTGGCGCTGTGGACCTCGACGGCGGCGTTCGGCGGCAGGTCCTTCAGCGCCGCCAGCAGGGCGGCAAGCGCGATGCGGTCCGGCGACGGCGTGCGCTCCCCGCCCGCGGCGCCGGTCAGGGCGCGGCCCTCGGCGCGGACGTACCCCCAGCCGCCGGAACGAAAGGCGGAATGGTGAGAGATTTCGACCCAGAGACGGATGATGTCGGACATGGCCTTGCCCTAGCACCCCGGCCCTCGCGCCCGATAGACCTAACGGCGAGGCATCTGTGGGCATGGATGTTGCGTTACGTCGAGGTGGGGTACTGATGGGGCCCGTGAACGGAGTCGGCCGACCCATGATCGCTGCTGAAAAGGTCTCTCCCGCTTCGGCCGCCCCGGCGCCGGTCACTTCCGCCCTGGACCTGATCGGCCACACCCCGGTGCTGGAGCTGACGGGGATGTTCGACTGCGGCCCGTGCCGCCTCTTCACAAAGTTGGAGAGCGCCAACCCGGGCGGCTCCATCAAGGACCGCATCGCCAGGACCATGATCGAGGCCGCCGAAGCCGACGGCAGCCTCAAGCCCGGCGGGGTGATCGTCGAGGCGACGGCCGGCAACACCGGCCTGGGCCTGGCGCAGGTGGGCATCCTGAAGGGCTATCGGCTGGTGCTGGTGGTGCCGGACAAGATGGCCCGCGAAAAGATCCAGCACCTGCGCGGCCTGGGCGTCGACGTACGCATCACCCGCAGCGATGTCGGCAAGGGCCATCCGGACTACTACCAGGACATCGCCCACCGCCTGGCGGCCGACATCCCGGGCGCGGTCTACATGAACCAGTTCTCCAATCCGGCCAATCCGAGGGCGCACGAAACCACCACGGGGCCTGAGCTCTTCGAGCAGCTGGGCGGCGACGTGGACGCGGTGGTCGTGGGCGTCGGCTCCGGCGGCACGCTAACGGGGCTGGGGCGGTTCTTCAGGAAGGTCAGCCCCAAGACCGAGATGGTGCTGGCCGACCCGACGGGCTCGGTGCTGGAGCCGCTGATCAACCGCGGCGAGCACGTGCAGGCCGGCTCTTGGATCGTCGAGGGCATCGGCGAGGACTTCGTGCCCGACAACTGCGACCTGTCGCTGGTGAAGAAGGGTAACGCCTATGCGGTCACCGACCGGGAGAGCGTCGAGGCGGCGCGCGAGCTGCTCTCCAAGGCCGGCGTGCTGGCCGGCTCGTCCTCCGGCACCCTGCTGGCCGCGGCCCTGCGCTATTGCCAGGCGCAGACCGAGCCCAAGCGCGTCGCGACCTTCGTCTGCGACAGCGGCAACAAGTACCTGTCCAAGGTCTTCAACGACAACTGGCTGGCCGACCAGGGCCTCACCGACCGGCCCATCACCGGAAGCCTGCGCGACCTGGTGGCCCGCAGGGCCCAGGAAGGCGCCACCGAGACGGTCAGCCCCGAGGACACCCTCGACACCGCCTACAAGCGCATGCGCACCGCCGACGTCAGCCAGCTGCCGGTGCTGGACGACGGCCGGCTGATCGGCCTCCTGGACGAGAGCGACCTCCTGGCGGCGGTGGAGGGCGGGCCGGAGCGGTTCGGCGACCGGGTGGCCACCGCCATGGTCGCCAAGCTCAACACCTTGCAGGGCCATGAGCCGCTGGACACCCTGATCCCCATCTTCGAACGCGACGAGGTGGCCATCGTCCTCGACGGCCGCGAGTTCCTGGGCCTGATCACCCGCGTCGACCTGATCAACCACCTGCGCCGATCCTAAAGCGCCCCTTTCCGGAGATGCCATGAGCGACCGTCCCAACCGGCTGGCGTTCGAGACGCGCGCGATCCACGCCGGCCAGCACCCGGACCCGACGACCGGCGCGGTGATGGTGCCGATCTACGCCACCTCGACCTACGCCCAGGAAAGCCCGGGCGTGCATAAGGGCTTCGAATACTCCCGCAGCCAGAACCCCACCCGCTTCGCCTTCGAGCGCGCGGTGGCCGACCTGGAGAGCGGCGTTCGCGGCTACGCCTTCTCGAGCGGCCTGGCGGCGATCGCGACCATCCTGGAGCTGCTCGACGCCGGCGCCCACGTGGTCGCCTCGTCGGACCTCTACGGCGGCTCGTTCAGGCTGTTCGACAAGGTGCGCCGACGCTCCGCGGGGCTGACCTTCAGCTTCGTGGACCTGGCCGACGTCGCCGCCGTGGAGGCCGCGATCACACCCAAGACGAAACTGATCTGGGTCGAGACGCCGACCAACCCGATGCTGCGGCTGGCCGACCTCGACGCGTTGTCGGCGCTGGCCAAGGCGCGCGGGATCCTGATCGCCGCCGACAACACCTTCGCCAGCCCCTACTGCCAGCGGCCGCTGGAGCACGGCTTCGACCTCGTGATGCATTCCACCACCAAGTACCTGAACGGCCACTCCGACGTGGTCGGCGGCGTGGTGGTGGCGGGATCGGACGGGGAGGTCGCCGACCAGCTGGGCTTCCTGCAGAACGCCATCGGCTCGATCGCCGGCCCCTTCGACAGCTTCCTGGCCCTTCGCGGCGTGAAGACCCTGGCGTTACGCATGCAGCGGCACTGCGCCAACGCCATGGCGATCGCCACGCGGCTGGAGTCGCATCCGGCGGTCAAGCAGGTGATCTATCCAGGGCTCGCCAGCCACCCGCAGCACGCGCTGGCCAAGCGCCAGATGCACGGCTTTGGCGGCATGATCAGCCTGATCCTCGACCGCGACCTCCAGGGGACGCTGCGGATGCTGGAGCGGACCGAGCTCTTCACCCTCGCCGAAAGCCTCGGCGGAGTCGAAAGCCTGATCGAGCACCCGGCGATCATGACTCATGCCTCCATCCCGCCGCATGTGCGCGAGGAGCTGGGCATCTCCGACTCCTTCATCCGGCTTTCGGTGGGGATCGAGGACGCCGACGACCTGATCGCCGACCTGGAGCAGGCGCTCAGCTGATCGCAGCCTCGATCGCTTCGCGCAACTCCGCCCAGTCGTCGATCCGCGGATGGCGATCCGAGCGCGGGGCCAGGGGACGAAGCCGCAGGTCCGCGACGTGCTGGAACGTCGCTGTGCCCGGCGCGTGCTCGGCCACCGAGTCGAGGTTGGGGATCAGGTCGTCCACGAAGGCGCTGCGGCCCGAGGTCTGCGCGACCAGCGCCGCAGTGATCGGCCCCTTCGGACCGCTAGACAGGATCAGCGCCTGCGGCAGGCCGTGCCGCCGCAGCCAGGCCGCGCGCAGCCGCTCGGCCTCGGCGGGCGCGTTGGAGAGGATCAGGATCTCGGCCCGCGCCCCCAGCCGGCGCAGCGCCTCGACGGCCCCCGGCGCCGGCTCGATCTCCCCGCAGCCGGTGCGGAAGAACTCGTCGAACAGCTTGTGGCCCTCAGCCAGGTCCAGGTGCTCGGTCGCACCCGGCCGGTAGATGTTCTGGAAGAGGGCGAATCGATCGAACCGCAGCTCGTAACCGCGCTCGGCGATGAACGCCCCGAAGCTCAGCATGAAGAGGCCCAGCACCTCGTCCACGTCGACGATCACCAGCGGGCGGTCCCTGGCGAGGCCCAATCCTTCCAAGGAGGGAACGCTCTCCAGCAACGGCGCGGGCGCTCTGACGGGGCCGGTCTCAGCCACGGGATCTCCTTGGGCTAACGAAGTTTAAGGATATCCCATGGGATGAACAAAGCAGGGTGGGGAAGTCCGCTGTTGCGCGGTGACCTCGAGAACAGCACCGGGTCCTAAATGGCCAAGAAGGTCCTCATCGTCGAGGATAACGAGCTGAACATGAAGCTCTTTCATGATCTGCTCGAAGCCCAGGGGTACGAGACCCTGCAGACCCGCGAGGGTCTGCAGGCGCTTTCGATCGCGCGAGAGCATCGTCCCGACCTGATCCTCATGGATATTCAGCTCCCGGAGATTTCCGGCCTCGAGGTCACCAAGTGGCTGAAGGAGGACGAGGAGCTCGCAGCCATTCCGGTGGTGGCGGTCACCGCCTTCGCCATGAAAGGCGACGAGGAGCGCATCCGGGAGGGTGGCTGCGAAGCCTACATCTCCAAGCCGATCTCGGTGTCGCACTTCCTCGAAACCATCCGCCGACTGCTGGACTGAGGCCATGTCCGCCCGGATCCTCGTCGTCGACGACATCGAGGCCAACGTCCGGCTGCTCGAGGCCAAGCTCTCGGCGGAATATTACGAGGTCCTGGTGGCCTATGACGGCCCGACGGCCCTGGCCATGGCCGC
>NZ_JAQGIZ010000062.1 GCF_028290885.1 Phenylobacterium sp. | reverse complement strand
ATGCGGGCGTCGTCGGCGGCCACCGCGTCGATGGACCGGCCCTGAGCCACGAAGATCTTGCCGTTGTCCTTCAGCAGGTCGGCGCGCTCCATGCCGGGGCCGCGCGGCTTGGAGCCGACCAGCAGGCACCAGTTCGCGTCCTTGAACGCCACGTCGGGGTCGCCGGTCAGCACCATGTCGGTGAGCAGCGGATAGGCGCAGTCCTCGAGTTCCATGGCTACGCCCTTCAGGGCCTTCTGCGGGCCTTCGACCGGGATTTCCAGGAGCTGCAGGATCAGGGGCTGGTCGGCGCCGAACATCTGGCCTGAGGCGAGGCGGAACAGCAGCGCATAGCCGATGTTGCCCGCCGCGCCGGTGACCGCCACGCGGATCGGTTTCTTGCTCATGCGACTACTCCCTTGCTGCTGCGGCGGGTCCGTAGCCCAGCGGGGCGCGGGCTGCAATGGCGGGGCGGGGAAACGGGCTTGGCGGCGACGCCCGCGCCGTGTTCCCTTGACCGATGTTCGAGATCGACCCCGCTTTCCTGGCCACCTCCGAGGCCGTCGGCGACCTGGCGCTGAGCCACCTGCGCCTGCAGGCCGACGCGCGCTTCCCCTGGATCGTGCTGATCCCCCGGGTGGCCGCCGCCCGCGAGCTCGAGGACCTGGCGGAGGGCGAGCGCGACGTCCTGATGGAGGAGGTCCTGCGGTCCGGCGCCGCCGTGCGCGCCATAGCCGACGCGCTGGGGCGGCCGGCGGCCAAGCTCAACGTCGCCCAGCTCGGCAACATCACCCCGCAGCTGCATGTGCACGTGATCGCCAGGCGCCCCGACGACGCGGCCTGGCCGGCCCCGGTCTGGGGGTTCGGCGTCGCCAGGCCGTACGGCCCGAAGGCTCTTGAGCTGGCGCTGGCCGCCGCGCGGGTGACGCTGGGGCTCTAAAGACCGCTCCGGCGCAGGGTCACGGCTCGCCGCCCCCCGCCTTCCGCAAGTTCGCCGCTCCAGCGCCCATCGGCCCCGCCGTGCAGGGTCGCGACCGTGGTCGGCGCGCCGGGCGTGGGCGTGAAGCGCAGGGTGACGTCCGGGCCCTGCCGCTGGATGTCGTCCACCAGGCCCGAGGCGTTGAGCGAGCCCTTGCGGCGGACGTCGCGCCAGACGCCTTCCAGCCGGTCCCGCCGATCGACGATCTGCAGGGCATAGAGGTCCTGGCCGTCGGCGCTGAGCGTCCAGCCGCCGTCCAGCGCGCCCTGGAAGCTCTGCGCGGAGGCGAAGGAGGAGCGGATGCGCGAGTCGTAGGCCATGTCCCTGGGCGTCGGCGGGGCGTCGGGCGTTTTGCCGGTCTGCTCCACGAGGACTGGAGCGTCCAGATGCGGCCGCGGGGCGGGCGTGTAGGGCGCCCCGCCCGGCAGCGGCGCGATCGTCGGTTCCGGCTCCGGCGGGGTGCGCGGCGCGCTGGCGGTGTCCGGCTCGTCCTCGTCCTTCGACGGCTGCTGGCCAGGGTGATCCAAAAGAGAGCCGATCACGTCGCGCGGCGGCGGCGAAGGCGCCGGCGCGGGCTGGGCGGCGGCCGGCAGCGCGGCGGCGACCAACAGCAGGGGTAGGACCTGGACCCGCATCGACCCTCTAAACCTCATGGGCGGCGATGGCCTCGGCGACGGCGATCAGCCGCTGCGCCTGCGCCAAGTGCAGCCGCTCGACCATGCGCCCATCGACCTTGAGAACTCCTTTCCCGGTGTTTTCGGGCGAATCGAAGGCCTCTACCACCGTGCGCGCCCAGACGACCGCCGCCGGCTCCGGCGAGAAGGCGCGGTTGGCCGCCTCAAGGTGGGTCGGGTGGATCAGGCTCTTGCCGTCGAAGCCGAGGTCGGCCCCCTGCGCGCACTCCCGGGCCAGGCCCTCGAGGTCGGGGATGTCGTTGTAGACCCCGTCGAGGACGGCGATCCCGTGTCCGCGGGCGGCCATCACGCTCATGGCCAGCGCCGGGAGCAGCGGGAAGCGGTCAGGGCCCGGCCGGCAACGCATCTCCTTGACCAGGTCGTTGGTCCCGATCACCCAGCCGCCGACGCCCTCCACCGCCGAGGCGCGGCCCAGAGCGTCCAGCGCGAACACCGCCTGGCAGGTCTCGATCATCGCCCACAGCGCCGTCCTCGGCCCCAGCGCCTTGCGGTAGGCCGCCAGGTCCTGCGGCGACCCCACCTTCGGAACCAGCACCGCGTCCGGCCGCGCGCCCGCGGCAGCCGCCAGGTCGTCAGCGCCCCAGGGGGTGTCGAGGCCGTTCACCCGGATCACCAGCTCACGCGACCCGAAGCCGCCGGCGCCCACCGCCTCCGCCGCCAGCGCGCGGGCCGCAAGCTTGGCCTCGGGCGCGACGGAGTCCTCCAGGTCGAGGATCACCACGTCGCAGGGCAGCGTCCTGGCCTTCTCGATGGCCCGCGCATTCGAGCCGGGCAGGTAGAGCGCGCTGCGGCGGGGTCTCGCGCCGGAACCTAGCGAAGCGGCCGTCGTCGTCATTTGCGCTCCTTCGCGCATGGATATCCGCCAGTCTTAGCGGTTAGGGTGGCGGCATGACCACACGCTACGATCCCGGCGCCCGAAACGTGCTGGGCGGGGAGCTCAAGCCCTGCTCGGTCGACCCCGTCACCGGGTTCTTCCGCAACGGCTGCTGCGAGACCAGCCACGAGGACGTCGGCCTGCACACGGTCTGCGCGGTGATGACCGCCGAGTTCCTGGCCTTCAGCCGTGCGGCGGGCAACGATCTTTCGACGCCCGTCCCGGAGGCGCAGTTCCCCGGCCTGCGGCCCGGCGACCGCTGGTGCCTCTGCGCGCCGCGCTGGAAGGAGGCCCTGGACGCCGGCGCCGCCCCTCAGGTGGTCCTCGACGCCACCCACGAGGAGACGCTGGCGATCGTCACGCTAGGCGTGCTCAAGGATTATGCGGTGGACGCCTAGGCTCAGTTCCTCCCCCGAAGGGCACACTTCGGTGCAGGGGAGGAGCAACTAGGTCAGCGCGTACGCCGCCTCCAGGCGGTAGTGGGCCTGCTCGCTGCCCAGGAAGCTGGAATAGAGGCCGAAGCTCTCGACGCGGATCGGCGGCGACTTGAGCAGGTTGTTGGCCTGGATCCAGGCGGCGACCTCGGCGGGGTCGGGGTGGCGCAGGTAGGCCAGCGTCACGTGCGGGCGGTAGTGGCGCGAATCGGCCTTCAGGCCGGCGCGGCGGGCGGCCGTCTCGCAGGCCCTGGCCAGGCGCCTCAGGGGTTCGCTCTCGGCGACGCCCGCCCAGATGGCGTGGATGTCCGGCCCGTCGCCGAACGCGCCGACGCCGGAAAGCGCGATCTCGAACGGCCGGCCCCGCACCGCGGAGAGCTCGGCGTCGAGATCGCGGGCGACGTCCTCGCGGATCTCGCCGAAGAACCTCAGCGTCAGGTGCAGCGCATCGAGCGGGCGCCAGCGGGCCCCCTCGACCCCGGTCTGGCGGCGGGCCAGCGCCAGGCCGATATCTTGCGGGATCGGCAGGGCGGCGAAGAGCCGGATCATGGACCCTAACTAACGCAGGCCGCCGCGGGCCGCCACGGCTCCGCGAAACCCCGCCGAATCCTTAACGACACCTTGATCAACTAGGCCTTGCTTCCGCCTCACGCGACCCCGATATTTCCCCTTGCGTCCAATCGGGACGTTTAGATCAAGGGCTATGCTCAAATGAGCGACTTCAACCGCGACTACGCGCGCACGATCCCCGCGGATCGCGCCGACATGTCGGTTGACGCAGGCCTCCGCAGTTTCATGCTTGGGGTCTACAACAAGGTGGCGCTTGGCCTGGTCGTTTCGGCCGGGATGGCGTTCGTCACCAGTTCGGTCGCACCGATCCGCGACCTGATGTTCAAGGTGACGGCCGACGGGCGCTTCGCCGGACTGACCGGCATCGGCATGATCGTGGCCTTCGCGCCACTGGCTGTGATCCTGTTCTCCGGATTTGCGATCCGCAACCAGACCCCGCGCACGGCCGGCGTGACCTACTGGTCCATCGTCAGCCTGATCGGCGCCTCGCTGGGCGTGGTCGTCCTGGCCTACACCGGGGCCTCGATCGCCACGACCTTCCTGATCACCGCCTCGTCCTTCGGGGCGCTGTCTCTGGTGGGCTACACCACCAAGCGCAACCTGACCGGCATGGGCAGCTTCCTGATCATGGGGGTGTGGGGCCTGATCATCGCCAGCCTGGTGAACATGTTCCTCCACAGCCCGGCCATCTATCTGATGGTCAACCTGCTGGGCGTGGCGATCTTCGCCGGCCTGACGGCCTACGACACCCAGCGCCTGAAGATGACCTACTACCAGCTGGGCGGCGACCAGGCGGCCATGAGCGTGGCCACCAACTACGGCGCGCTCAGCCTCTATCTGGACTTCATCAACCTGTTCCAGTTCCTGCTCAGCCTGATGGGCAGCCGCCGCTAAGGCGGCGCGCACCGCAGGCGCAGAATCGAGCCCCGGGGGGAAACCTCCGGGGCTTTTTCTTTGGATCCTCCCCCAGCGCGAAGCGCGATGAGGGGGAGGTGGCGCGAAGCGCCGGAGGGGGTTTCAGCCGCCGACTCGGCTGGTGGAACCCCCTCAGTCAGCTGCGCTGACAGCTCCCCCTGTGGGGGAGCATCTGGGCCTTAGGAGCTGTGGACTCTAGGGATTCCGGCTGAGGCCGAAGCGTGATTCAAGACTGCTTTTTGGAGGCGGTCTTGGGCGTGATGGATCGTTTGGTGCTGACCGACGAGCGGTGGGAGCGGATGGCGCCGCTGATCATCGGCCGGCCGGATCAGAAGGGTTCGACCGGGCGCGAC
>NZ_JAQGIZ010000061.1 GCF_028290885.1 Phenylobacterium sp. | reverse complement strand
GTCGCCCGCGACTTCGACCCGCGCGTGCGGATCGTCCACGCCACCGACCACGCCGAGGGCATGGGCGCCTCGCTGCGCACCGGCATCGCCAGCCTGCCCCCCGACGCGGCCGGCGCCTTCGTGTTCCTGGGCGACATGCCGCGCGCGCCGCACGCCGTGCTGCAGCCGATGGCCGACGCCTTGCGGGCCGGCGCCCTGGCCGCCGCGCCGGTGTTCGGCGGCCGCCGCGGCAACCCGGTGCTGCTCAGCCGCGCCCTCTTCCCGCAACTCCTGGCGCTCACCGGCGACGCCGGCGCGCGGGGCGTGCTGCAAGGTCTGGGCGACCGGCTGGCGCTGGTGGAGAGCCCGGACGACGGGGTGCTGTTCGATGTGGATGAGCCGGGGGATCTGCCTCAGGCCTGAGCGCGCGTGTGGGCCGCCAGCGCCAGGTCATCCGCGTGCACCAGCGGCCCGCTCGTGTAGCCGAGCACGGCCTCGATGGCCGCGCTCTTCAGGCCGCAGATCCGCGTCGCATCGTCGGCCTCGTAGCGCACCAGGCCACGGGCGATCTCATGGCCGGCCTCGTCGAGGATGACCACCGCGTCACCCTTGTCGAAGCGGCCTTCGGTGCGCCGCACGCCGGCCGCCAGCAGGCTCTTGCCGCGCCGCACGGCCTCGGCCGCGCCCTGGTCCACCACCAGGGCGCCGGCCGGCGCGAGCGAGCCGGCGATCCAGGCCTTGTAGGCGGCGGCCGGCGTGGTGGACGGTTCGATGATCGTCGAACGCTCGCCGTCCTCCACCGCCTGCAACGGCGACGGGCGGTGGCCGAGCGTGATCACCGTGGCGCAGCCCGCGGCGCTGGCGATCCGCGCGGCGGCGAGCTTAGTGGCCATGCCGCCGGTTCCGACGCCCGCGGCAGAGTTCGCGCCGCCGGCCATGGCCTCGATCTGCGGCGTCAGGCGCGCCACGCGGGGCAGGTGCTCGGCGGACGGATCGCGGCGGGGATCGGCGGTGTAGAGCCCGTCGACGTCCGACAGCAGCACCAGCAGGTCCGCGCCGATCATCTGGGCCACCCGGGCCGCCAGGCGGTCGTTGTCGCCGTACCGGATCTCTTCGGTGACCACCGTATCGTTCTCGTTGACCACCGGGACCACGCCCAGCGCCAGCAGGGTCTCGACGGTGGCCCGCGCGTTCAGCCAGCGCCTGCGGACCTCGGTGTCGTCGCGGGTGAGCAGCACCTGGGCGACGGCGATGGCGTGGGGCTCCAGCGCCTCCTCCCAGGCGCGCATCAGCGCCGACTGGCCAGCGGCCGCTGCGGCCTGCTTCTCGGGGAGCGTCAGGGCGCGCTTGGGCAGGGCAAGGCGACGGCGGCCGAGCGCCACCGCGCCGGAGGAGACCACCAGCACCTGCTGGCCGCGGGCGCGCAGGCGGGCGAGGTCGGCTGCGAAGGCGGCCAGCCAATGGCGGTCGGCGCCATCCCCCTTTTCAGACGAGGATGGGCCGACCAGCAGGGCCGAGCCGACCTTGACCACGATGCGCCTGGCGCCGGCCAGGTCGGTCATGGCGTCCAGTCCTGGGGCTCGGGCCCGCCGGCGGCGACGGCCTCCTGGGCCGCCTCGCCCTTGCGCTCGCGGACCAGGGCGTAGGCGTCACGCAGCAACTCGGTGACGCCCTCGCCGGAGACGCCGGAGACCTGGCGGACCTTGGCGCCGGAGGCCTTGGCCAGCTCCTTGGCCTTGGCCTTGCGGGTCGCCGCATCCAAGGCGTCGACCTTGGAGAGCACCAGAAATTCGGTCTTATCGCCCAGTTCGTCGCCGTAGCTTTCCAGTTCGTGGCGCACCGTTCGCCAGGCTTCCACTACGTCGTCCTGGGTGCCGTCCACCAGGTGGATCAGGGTCGCGGTGCGCTCCACGTGGCCGAGAAAGCGCACGCCCAGGCCCGCACCTTCGCTGGCGCCTTCGATCAGGCCGGGGATGTCGGCCAGAATGAACCGTTCGCCCACCGACAGGTCGACCATGCCGAGGTTGGGGGCCAGCGTCGTGAACGGGTAGTCGGCGATCTTCGGCTTGGCGGCGCTGGCGGCGGCTAGGAAGGTCGACTTGCCGGCGTTGGGCAGGCCCACCAGCCCCACGTCCGCAATGAGTTTAAGCCGCAGCCAGATCCACCGCTCCTCACCGTCCTGCCCCGGATTGGCGAAGCGCGGCGCCTGGTTCACCGGGCCCTTGAAATGGGTGTTGCCGAAGCCGCCGTTGCCGCCCTTCAGCAGGCGGACCCTCTGGCCGGCCTTGTCCATGTCGAGCAGCAGGGTTTCCTTGTCCTCGGCGAACACTTGGGTGCCCACCGGCACGCGCAGGGTCGCGTCCTCGCCGTTGTGGCCATGGCGGTTGCGGCCCATGCCGTGGACGCCGGTCTCCGCCTTGAAGTGCTGGTGGTAGCGGAAGTCGATCAGGGTGTTCAGCCCCTCGACCGCCTCGATCCACACGTCGCCCCCCCTGCCGCCGTCGCCGCCGTCCGGGCCGCCGTACTCGATGTACTTCTCCCGCCGGAACGACACGGCCCCGCCGCCGCCGTTGCCGGAGCGGATGTAGATCTTGCACTCGTCGAGGAACTTCATGTCACGCGGGCCTTAGCACAGATCCAGCGAACGCTCTCGCCGCCGCGAAGCGGCAGAAGGATGTCCACGAACCACACGAACGTCACGAACACGCCTTGTCGATCGCTGCGGCGCGCCGTCATCGACCCACACTGTTCGTGTGGTTCGCGTGGTTCGTGGACCAATCTTGATCGCCACACCTACGCCAGCCACACCATCATCCGCGTCGGCACGTCGTTGCGGGCGCGGGCGGCCGAGACCCGCCGCTCCACGTCGCCGGTGTAGAGGAAGCCGGCCTTGCAGAGCACTTGGCCTGACGCCGGGTTGTCGGCGAAATGGCCGGCGACCACGACGTGCCTGCGCCAGTCGCGCTTGACCCACTTGAGCGCCCCGCGGACGGCTTCCGTGGCATAGCCGCGGTTCCAGAATGGGCGACCGATCCAGTAGCCCAGCTCCGGCCGCTCGCCCGCCTTTAGGCCGACGGCGCCCACGACGCCGAAGACGTGGTGCTCGACGACCCAGCAGGCCTCGCGGTCCCAATCCATATCCTGGACGCGCGCGATGAAGCCCTCCGCGTCGGCCACGCCGTAAGGGTGCGGGATGTGGCCGGTCATCCCGGCCACATTGCGGTCTGAGGCGAGCGCCGCGATCGGGGCGGCGTCGGTCACCATCGGCCCACGCAGGACCAGCCGTTCCGTGGAAACCACGGGCGTCACTTCAATCGCGCACATCTTCAACCTCCCGGCCCTCTGATGGGGCCCAAAACGAAAGCGGGGAGCCCGGCTGACCGGACTCCCCGCTGAGGTTCGTCTGTCCGGTCCGCCTTTTTCCAAGGGCGGAACCGGAGAAAGGCGGTTCCGCTACTTGGCCTTGTCAGCCTCGGCCATCACCACGTTCACGTAGGTGCGGTCGTCGCGCTTGGTAATGAACTTCACGGCGCCGGTGGCGGTCGCGAAGAGGGTGTGGTCGCGGCCAAGGCCCACGTTGTCACCCGGCCAGAACTTGGTGCCGCGCTGACGCACGAGGATGTTGCCGGCAAGCACAGCCTCACCACCGAACTTCTTCACGCCGAGGCGCTGACCGGCGGAATCGCGCCCGTTGCGCGAGGAGCCGCCTGATTTCTTGTGAGCCATTGCGCTCTCCTAAACCTGAGCCGGCCTTACTTGGCCGACTTGTCCTTCTTCGGAGCCGCAGCGGCCTTCTTCGGCGCAGCAGCCTTCTTCTCGGGAGCCGCGGCCTTCGCAGGCGCAGCCTTCTTCTCGGCGGCCGGCTTGGCGTCGGCCTTGGGCGCCGCGGCCTTCTTGGCCGGAGCCTCCCCTGCCTTCGTAGAGGGGGCTTCCGTCGCCACCGGCGCGTTGGTCTCGGCGGTGTTCATCGCCGCGATCACTTCGGGATCGGCGACCACTTCGTCGGCGGTCTCGATCTTGCGGGCCTTCGCAGCGGCCTTGGGAGCCGGCTTCGCAACCTTCGCCGTCGTGGCCTTCGGCGTCTGCACCTTGGCCGCCGCGGCGGCTTCAGCCTGAGCGGACGGGCTGATGTAGGTCAGGCCGCGGGCGCGGGCGTTCAGCTCGCCCTTGGTGGTCAGGTCGACCTTGCCGTCCCACTTGATCTGCTTGCCGTCGGCGCCGGCGATTGCCGTCACCCGCAGCACGGTCTCGGTTTGGCGGTGGCCCTTGGTGCGGCGATAGCCCTGGCGGCGGATCTTCTTGAAGATCTTCACCTTTTCGCCCCTGCGGGTCTCGATCAGGGTCGCGGACACCGAGGCGCCGGCCACGGTCGGGGCGCCGACCGTCACGGCCTCGCCCTCGCCGATCATCAGCACCTCGCCGAAGGCCACGTTGGCGCCCGGCTCACCCGCCAGCTTCTCGACGACCATCAGGTCGCCGGGGGAAACCCGGTACTGCTTGCCGCCGGTTTTGATCACCGCGTACATCGTTCGCGCCTTCGAATTCAGAGTGTCTATGCAAAACGGAATGCGCCCGCGAGATGGCCCGCGGGCGAGAGCGGCGGACTTATACGCAAGGAAGCCGGAGTGTCAACGAAAGGGTGGGGCGAAAGGCGCCGTCATCGCGACCGCCCCGAACCGGTCAAACCTCCACCACCGCCTTGCCTACCGGCGTCAGCGACAGCATGGCCAGCTTCACGTGCTGCCAGGCGAACGGGATGCCGATGATCGTCACCGCGAGCGCGACGGCCAGGAAGATGTGATGCAG
>NZ_JAQGIZ010000033.1 GCF_028290885.1 Phenylobacterium sp. | reverse complement strand
TGAGCCCAGCAGGAACCTGGGCCCTGGCGCGATCTTGACGATCGCCTTGGGCGCGTCGCCCTCGCCGACCTCCGGCTCGACGTCATAGGCGTAGAAGCCCTCCGAGCGCAGGACGGCGATGGCGTCTTCGGCCGCCTCCCGCGCGCGCCTGCGGGCCTCGAAGCGGTTCTCGATGGGACGGTCGGTGTCGCCCACGCCGCGCGCGATCTCCGCGCGCAGGTCCGGCGGCAGCTCTCCCTGGATGATCGCCTTGGGCTCGGCGGCGCTGGCGGGCGCGAAGAAGCCCTGGAGACTGAGGGCCGCCCCGGCCGCGACGGCGTAGACAAGACGAGCCAAGCTCTCGAATCCTCGCGCGGCCCCCAGGTTCGGGTGTAGCCGCGCTCAACGGGACTGTCACCTGCGCGCGCCCCAGGCCGGCGCCCAAAGCCTGGGCAGTCGCCGTCCCCCGGTCCGTCCATTGACGAAAGGCCGCGCCGGGCTTCCGATGAAGCCCTAAGCCTTGAGGGCACGGGGTCGGCAAAGGACGGTAAGGCGTGGAGTTGGGGGCGACCAAGGCCAAGCGAGCTATCTCGGCGGCGGACGTCGCCGCGCCGGCCACGCCCTATGACGAGATGCGCGGCGCCGACGGCCAGGTGCGGCCGCACTACGCGGCGCTGGCCGCCCGCATCGAGACCCTCAGCGCCGACGAACTGGCCGAACGCCAGCGGACGCTGGAACGGTTCTTCCTGCTGCAGGGCATCACCTTCACGGTCTATGGCGCGGAGAGCTCCACCGAACGGATCATCCCCACGGACCTCTTGCCGCGGATCATCGCGGCCGAAGAATGGAAGACCATCGAGGCCGGCCTCACCCAGCGCCTGAAGGCGCTGAACCGGTTCCTGGCCGACATCTATTCCGGCCAGCAGATCCTGATGGACGGCGTTGTCCCGCGCGAACTGGTCCTCAACGCGCCCTCCTACCGCCGCGAGATGCAGAACCTGTTCGTGCCGCACGGCGCCTACGCCAACGTCTGCGGCTCGGACCTGATCCGCCAGCCGGACGGTATGTTCGCGGTGCTGGAGGACAACCTGCGGGTCCCGTCCGGGGTCTCCTACATGCAGGCCAACCGCGAGGCCTCGAAGCGGGTGTTCCCCGGCACCTTCCGCGGCGCGGGCGTGCGGCCCATCGACCGCTACCCGGACCTGCTCCTGACCACGCTGAAGAGCATGGCCGCCGACTGGCGGCCGAACCCGCAGGTCGTGGTGCTGACGCCCGGCGTCTACAACTCCGCCTATTTCGAGCACGCCTACCTGGCCCGGCTGATGGGCGCGCCGCTGGTCGAGGGCCGCGACCTCGTGGTGCACGACAACATGGTCTACATGCGCACCACCACGGGCCTGCGCCGGATCGACGTGATCTACCGCCGGGTGGACGACGACTTCATCGATCCCCTGACCTTCCGGAGCGACTCCGGCCTGGGATCGGCGGGCCTGTTCAACGCCTACCGCGCCGGCAACGTGGTGATCTGCAATGCGCCAGGGACCGGCGTGGCCGACGACAAGGCGGTCTATGCCTACGTCCCGGCGATCATCCGCTACTACCTGGGCGAGGACGCCATCCTGCCCAACATCGAGACCTTCCTCTGCCGCGAGCCGGCCCAGCTCAGCCATGTGCTGGCCAACCTCGACAAGTTCGTGGTCAAGGCGGTGGGGGCCTCCGGCGGCTACGGCATGCTGGTGGGCCCGCATTCCACCAAGGCCGAGCAGGCCGAGTTCGCCGCCTCTCTGAAGGCCGACCCCGCCAACTATATCGCCCAGCCGACCATCCAGCTCTCCACCGCGCCCTGCCTGATCGGCCACGGCATCGAGCCGCGCCACGTGGACCTGCGCCCCTTCATCCTGTCGGGCGAGAAGATCGTGGTGACGCCGGGGGCGCTGACGCGGGTGGCCATGCGCAAGGGCTCGCTGGTGGTCAACTCCAGCCAGGGCGGCGGGTCGAAGGACACCTGGGTGCTCACTGACCGCAAGGATCTGCAACCGTGAGGGGGCAGCCATGATGCTGGCCCGCGTGGCGGACAGTCTCTACTGGATCGGCCGCTACGTGGAGCGGGCCGAGCACCTGTGCCGGCTCTCCGACGTGATGCTGACGGCCACCCTGGACCGCACCGAATCCGCCACCCAGATCGCCCGCATTGCGCTCGCCGCCGTCGGCGACCCGGAGGACGCCGCCAAGGCGCTCAACCCCTACGAGGCCGCGCGCGCTCTGGTGCTGGACCGCGAAGACCCGGGCTCGGTGGCCAGTTCCCTGGCCCGCGCGCGGGAGAACGCCCGCCAGGTGCGCGACCAGATCACCAGCGAGACCTGGGAGCGGCTGAACCTCATCCACCTGCGGATGACCGACCCGAGGGCGGCGCGCACCTTCGCCGACGGCAGCCAAGCCTTCCTGCACGACACCATCGCCGACCTCCACCTGTTCAAGGGCGCCGCCGACGCCACCATGAGCCACGGCGAGGGCTGGCGGTTCCTGCTGCTGGGCGTCTACCTGGAGCGCGCCCAGTTGATCGGCGCGCTGCTGGAGGTTTGTTTCGGCGAGCGGCGCCTGAGGGCCATCACCGACCACTCGGCGCTGACCAGCCTGCTCAGGATGGGGTGCGCCCTGGAGCCCTACCTGCGCGTCTATACCGCCGACATGCAGCCGCGCTTCATCCTGGAATTCCTGTTGCTGGACGAGGACTTCCCCCGCTCGGTGCGCTTCTGCACGGCGCGGATCGAGGAGCACCTGACCTCCATCAGCCGCCACGTGGAGGCCGCCGGCGTCACCGGCCCCGACCGCCTGGCTGGACGGCTGCGCGCGCGCCTGCAGTACGCCGACATCGGCGAGGTGCAGGCCGGCGGCGCCAGCGCCTTCCTGGGCGCGGTGCTCGACGAATGCGCCGCGGTGCACCGGGCGGTCTACGAGACCTTCGTCGCCTACACCCTCGAACAGCGCCTGCCGGCCTAAGGACCGAACCGCCCGTGCTCCTCGCCGTCCGCCACTCGACCCGTTACCAGTACGACGAGCCCGTGCGCGAGAGCGTCATGGAAGTCTGGATGCAGCCGCAGAAGCGCCCGGGCCAGCGGCTGGTCAGCTTCGACCTGGAGCTCGAGCCGGCCGCGCAGCTGTTCTCCTACGCCGACACCTTCGGCAACGCCGTCTACCACTTCGACATCCCCCAGCCGCATCAGCGCCTGACCATCATGGCCCGCTCGGCCGTGGAGACCGAGGCCCCGGCCCCCCTGCCCGACGCGCTCGACCGCGGCGAATGGGACCGGCTGAGATCCGACTTCGTGCGCGGCGAGCACTTCGACTTCCTGCATCCGCACGGCTTCGCGGGGCCCAGCGAAGCGCTGGAAGCCTTCGTCGCCGAGAAGCAGCTGAACGAACTCCGGGTCCGCGACCCCCTGAACGCCGTCCGCGACCTGAGCCACACGATCTACGAGGCCTTCGCCTATGAGGCGGGCGTGACCCGCGCCGACAGCCCGATCGACGACGTGCTGAAGGCCCGCAAAGGAGTCTGCCAGGACTTCGCCCATGTGATGATCGCCATCTGCCGCGAGTGGGGCGTGCCGGCGCGCTATGTCTCCGGCTACCTGTTCACCGACCGCAAGGCCGGCGACCGTTCCGATCCCGACGCCACCCACGCCTGGGTGGAGGTGTTCCTGCCGAGCCTGCGCTGGGTGGGGTTCGACCCGACCAACAACATCCTGGCCGGCGAGCGCCACATCGCCTGCGCCGTGGGCCGCGACTATTCCGACGTGCCGCCGTCGCGCGGCGTCTACAAGGGCGAGGCGGAGAGCGAACTCGCGGTCGGCGTCACCGTGCGCAAGGCGCGCGCGGCGGTCAGCGAACCGGAGTTCCTGCGCATCTCCCAGCCCGCCCCCCGGCCCGGCCAGCGGCGGAGCCAGTATAGCGGCCTGGCCTACGACCAGCAGCGCCAGCAACAGCAATAGCCGGCCCGCGGAGCGGCCCGCAGCAGCCGTTTCGTCCTTACCCGGACAACCTCCCCGCGAGTGTCGCGCAGCGGTGAGAAAACCGTCACGCAGATGGCACACACCCGCCCCACAACCCCCGGTGAGTGAGCCGGGTGCCACGCCCTGGCAGTGTTAGTCGTCCGTGTACGGACGCCCACAGGGGCTAGTTCAAATGATGCCGACCCGCTTCCGCGCCGTTCTGTTGGGATCGAGCGCGATCCTCATCGCCACCGCCGCTCACGCCGCCGCTACGGACGCCAACGAGATGGTCAGCGGGATCGTGGTGACGGCGCCACGCGAAGAGAACGTCGCCCGCCAGCGCCAGCAGGAGGCGCCCAACCTCATCGACGTGCAGTCGGCCGAGACCATCCTGAAGTACCCCGACTTCAACGCCGCCGAAGCGCTCGGGCGGATGCCGGGCATTTCGCTGTCGACCGACACCGGCGAAGGCCGCTTCGTCAACATCCGCGGCATCGACGCCAACCTGAACGGCGCCACCTATGGCGGGGTGGTGCTCCTGAACACCAACGCCGGCGGCACGGCCGCGGGCGGCGGCGGCCGAGCCGTGGAATTCGACACCCTGCCGACCGGCGCGATCGACGGCATCGTGGTGACCAAGACGCGGCTTCCCGAACAGGAGGGCGAAGGCCTGGGGGGCACGGTCGAGCTCACCCCCCGCAGTGCGGCCAACCTGTCGCGGCCCTTCCTCGAAGGCACGTTGGGCTGGGGCTACGAGCCGTTGCACAGCCACACCGGACCGACGAACGTGGAGCTGGCGGGCGGCGCGCGGTTTGGGTTCGGAGACCATGGCCTGATCATCGACGGCGACGGCCAGGATCAGCCGGTCCGCGCCGGCTGGATCTCCAATCCGACGCCGTTCTCCTTCGTCCTGAACGCTTCGCGCAAGGACGACCGGCGCGCGGTCGACGATCTTGAGGTGAGCTACGTCGATGCCAATACGCCGCCGACCGACACCTCGGCGCACCAGTACGACTTCCGCCGCTACGACTACAACCGCCGCCGCTTTGGCTACGGCGGCGAGTTCGACTTCCAGCCGAACGACGACCACAGCTACTACGCCCGGGCCAGCATCGCCGGCTACATCGAGGCCGTGCACAAGAACTTCCTGCTGCTGAAGAGCCTGGACGGCGGGGCCAACGCGCCCAATCCCGCCGACCCCAAGGGCTTCGTTACCACGACCCAGCCGGCCATCACCCTGACGGACGAGCAGGAGACCCACCGCAACCAGGTCTATGCGATCGGCGGCAAGGACCGGTTCGGCGATGTGGTGATCGACTATCGGGCGTCCTACAGCCGCGCCACCTTCGCCGTCGGCTACAATTTCGGCGCGACCTTCAACGGCCCGTCGGGAATCCCCGTGTCCTACAACAACGTGTCCAACGTCGACTTCCCGAGCTTCGCCTTCATTACCGACGCCACCCATCCGACGGCGTTCAATCCGAATGACGCCACCCAGTACAAGCTCGCCAAGATCAGCAATTCATCGGAGTTCGATGTCGACAGGGAGACCGCCTATGCGGTCAACGCCCTCACGCCTGTGCACCTGATCAACGACAGCGACCGGCTGAAGGTCGGGTTCGAGGCGCGGCTGAGGGACAAGACCGTCGACCCGATCGTTTTCAGCGGCGTCACGGCGCCCTCGATCCTGCTGTCGACGGTCTCGGGGCCAGCGAACACCTATTACGACGGCCACTACACCAACGGCCCCTTCATCGACCGCTACGCCATCCGCGCGATCTACAACAGCGAGACCGGTATAACCTCAGCGACCAACCCCAACGGCTTCTTCCAGGCGCGGGAGGACATCTATGCGGGCTACGGCCAGTACACGACCGACATCGACGCCTGGAGCTTCCTGGTCGGCGCACGGGTCGAAAAAACCCAGGCCAGGTACACCGCCTTCGTGCAGACGAACAACAACGCGCCGGTGCTTTCGAGCACCAAGGCGGACTACACCGACGTGTTCCCCACCGCCCAGGTGAAATATACGTTCGCCCCGAACCTGATCGCGCGCGCGATCTATTCCACCGGGATCGGCCGGCCGGGGTTCGAGCAGAACAAGGCCACCGCCTCGATCAACACCACCAACGACCCCGGCACGGTGTTGATATCGCGCGGTAACCCGAACCTGAAGCCGACCACCGGGAACAATTTCGACCTGTCGCTGGAATACTACATGGGGAACGGCGGCATCGTTCAGGTGGGCCTGTTCGACAAGCAGTTCGACAACTACATCGCCCCGCGCGTCCAGCACGGGATCACCACCGATCCATTGGCGCTGGGCCAGCTCGCCAACGTCACCACCTTCCTGAACCTCTCCTCCGCCTATGCCCGGGGCGCCGAGTTCGCCTATCATCAGAAATTTGTCTTCCTGCCCCAACCCTTCGATGGGTTTGGCCTGGACGCGAACCTGACCTTGGTGGACTCCCGCATCCAGGAATACGACGCCGCCACCAGCGGTTCGGGGACCGCTCAGTTCGGGCTGCTGCCCGGCACCTCCAAGATCACCTGGAACCTGGCCGGTTTCTACGAGGCGCATGGGCTGCAGGTGCGTCTGTCGTCGCAATACGTCAGCCACAGCCTGTTCGGGCTGGGCGGCGACAAGTCGCTGGACGTGCTGCAGGACAGCCGGCTGACCATGGACCTGACCTCGAGCTACCAGATCGATCCGCGCCTCAGCGTCTACTTCAACGCCAAGAACCTGCTCGATACCCCGCTGCGCTACTACGAAGGCAGTCCGAACCGCCCGATCCAGCGCGAGTTCTACGACGTAACCTACGAGGCGGGCGTCCGCTTCAAGCTTTGATGTCGAGAGGAATACCTGTGCGCCGCCATATCTGCCTGATCGCCGCCGTCCTGGCGGTTGCGTCCGCCTTTCCCGCCGTCGCCGCCGGCCCGAAGGCCGTGCCGCGCTACGACCATGTCTTCGTCATCGTCGAGGAGAACAAGGACTACGACCAGATCCTCGACTCCGCCGCCGCGCCCAACATCGCCGGCTTCGCGGCCCGCTATGGCGACGCCACCCAGTTCTTCGGGGAGGTCCATCCCAGCGAGGCCAACTACGTCGCGGTCCTGGGCGGCGACACCTTCGGCATCCACGACGACGACGCCTACTACTGCAAGGCGGGCTCGACGCGGCCGTTCTGCGACGGCGCCAAGGCCGAGGGCTACGCCGACCACACGGTCCGCGCGCCGCACCTGGGCGACCAGCTGCTGGCCGCTGGCCTGAGCTGGAAGGGCTATTACGAGAGCCTGCCGGCGCCTGGCTCGCCGGCGGTGATCGCCGGCGATCCGCGGTTCGACAATGGGACCCGCAACACCGCGCTCTACGCCTCGAAACACTCGGGCTTCATGAACTTCGCCAGCGTCCAGGACGACCCCCGCCGCGCCGAGCGCATCGTCGGCTTCGACCAGCTGGACCGCGACCTGGCGAGCGGCCATCTGCCCACCTTCGCGCTGATCGTGCCGAACCAGTGCAACGAGATGCACGGCCTGCACGGGGCCGGCGTCCCCGCCGATTGCGACGGGGCGAACAAGGCCGCGCTGATCCGCCGGGGAGACGCCGTCGCCGGAGAACTGGTGCGGCGCATCCAGGCCACGCCGGCCTGGGCGGGCCGCGGCAATGTGGCCATCGTGATCACCTTCGACGAGGGAGCCGGCAAGACCCGCGAAGGGTGCTGCGCGGTGACCCCCGATGCGCCCTCCAACTTCGGCGGCGGTCATATCCCCACGGTGGTGATCACCAACCACGGCCCGCGCGGCCTGCGCGACGCCACGCCCTACAACCACTATTCCCTGTTGCGGACGCTGGAAGACGCCTTTGGACTGCCCGCCCACCTCGGCCACGCGGCCGACGAGGACAAGGGCGTGCGTTCCATGACCCCGCTGTTTGCGGCGGCGCCGTCACGATAAGGAGCCAGATACTGCGGCGGGAAAGCGCGCTTGCGCCGACGCTTTGACCCTCCGTCCAGATGGGGCCGAAGATAGCACCCGAAGGGCCGTCGTAGCCCGCCGCAGCGGTCCTAATCTAGTCCGGGGAACCGCGTCCCGCCAGGCCAGCCCTCCCCTCCCGGCCCGAGACAGGCCGCCCGCTGGCGGCTATGACGGCCGCATGAGGTATGATCCGTGGCCAATGTAGCCGGCGTTCAAGGCATGGTCGGCGCGAGCCGGGTGTCCTTTGGACGCTTCACCTACGGCTTTCAGCATGTCGCCATCAAGCAGTGGAAGGAAGGCGCCGCCCTGCGGGTGGGGAGCTTTTGCTCGATCGCCGAGAAGGTGACGATTTTCCTCGGCGGGAACCACCGGGTGGACTGGATCACCACCTTTCCATTCGGCCACATCTTCGTCGAGGAGCTGGGCGGCGGGGAGATCGTCGGCCATCCGGCGACCAAGGGCGATGTCACGGTCGGGAGCGACGTCTGGATCGGCTACGGCGCGACGATCATGTCAGGGGTCACGATCGGCGACGGCGCGGTCGTCGGAGTTAACGCCACGGTGGTCAAGGACGTCGAGCCCTATGAGATCGTCGGCGGTAACCCGGCCCGCCGTCTCAAGTTCCGGTTCGACGACGAGGTGATCGCCCTGCTGCTCGAACTAAGATGGTGGGATCTGCCGGTCGACGACATCCGCGGCCTTGCGCCGGCCCTCTGTTCGGCGCCCAAGCCGGACCTGCTGCGCGACCTTCTCGACCGGTTCCGCGGCGGCGGCCTTCAGCAACAGGCATGACCGGCCGGTCGCCACGTTGGTAGGCCGGGTGAGGTTCGAACTCACGACCATTCGATTAAAAGTCGAATGCTCTACCACTGAGCTACCGGCCCGCAACGCGGCCTGAGCTGGCCCTGGCGAAGCGGCGCGGACCTTAGGCGCCGGGCCGGCCGGAGGCAAGGGCGCACACCCCCCTTAACGCCACGGCGATGTCGGCTAGAGTTGCCCCGATGCGATACGCCACCCCTCTCCTCCTGTCCGCCGCGGCTCTGGCGCTCGGCGGCTGCATGACCACGCGCTCCGACGGCTCGCCGAAGGTCCAGACCTCCAACGAGGCAAACCGCGAGAACCTGAAGGGCGTGGCCGAATCTCCGCTGCGCGACATGAACGTCCTGCGCACCAAGATCCCCCCGGTGCTGCTGCAGGCCATGGCCGATCCCTACCAGCGACCGACGTCTAAAGGCTGTGCGCAGCTCAACGTCCTGCTCCAGCCACTGACCGACGCCCTGGGCGCCGACCTCGACGCGCCCGAGCCCGATCCGGACGACCTGATGGGCCGCGGAAAGGAGACGGCGATGGGGCTCATGTCGGGCGCGGCGTCGGACATGATCCCCTTCCGCGGCTGGATCCGGAAGCTCACCGGGGCCGAGCGTCATGACCGCCTGGTGCAGCAGGCGATCACCGCCGGCGCCGTGCGGCGGAGCTATCTGAAGGGGCTTGGCGAGGCAAAGGGGTGCGATCCGCCGGCCACGCCCTCCCATCAATTGGCCGGCGCCCCGGTGCTCGACCAGTCCATGAAGCCCCGTTATCCGGTCCGCTGACCGATTTCGGGATCGGGGCGCAGTTCGCGCTGGTAGAGGCCCTCGCGCCGCATCCGGTCGCTGAGCGGCTGCGCCGCGCCGGGGTCCGAATAAATCGTCGGAATCATCGCCGGCGTGCGCCTGCCCGCCCGGAAGTCGGCGATAACCCGCAGGTTGGTGTCGGCGGTGCGCACCGCATAGACGGCCATCACTCCCTGGTGGACGAGCATCAACGCCGCAGCGGCGACCACCGCACGCGCCATGGACCTCGGCCATCGCTCCCACGCGCGGCGCAGGTAGGGCAACGCCAATATCCACAGTCCGACGTGCAGGGGAATCAGGAAGACGGCGTAGCGCATCGGCGCCACGTCGGGCGCCAGCACGCCGGTCCGCGCCACCCCCACCATGGCCGCCGTGCCCAGCGAGAACAGGATCAGCGGCGCCGCGGCCCGCTCGGGCCAGGCTGCCGGCCTGCGGGCGTCGAAGGCGACCGCCGCGCCTGACGCCACCAATATGGCCAGGCCGATGGCCCCGCCGGCGCCGGGTATCCCCCGCACCCACGGCAGTCCCAGGTAGTTGAGGATCAGGCCCCCCGCCTCGATCACGCGATGCAGACCGATCGCGCCGACCGCCGGGTTGAGCGGGGCGGACTCGCCGACGCCATACAGCAGGGCGAAGGCGCCCCCGATGGCGAGGACGGCCAGGGCCGCGGCGCGGTCCCGGCGCCGCAGGGCTCCGAACAGCAGGGCGGGCCAGACCGCAAGCCCGGCAGCGCTGCCCAGGCCCGCAGCCAGCGCGCAGGCGAGCGACGCGGCCAGCCGGATGCGCATCCCGCGGCCGTTCGGCCCCTCGGCCAGCACGATGGCCGCCACCGCAAAGACCAGCGCTTGCACGTAGGTAGTGTTGATGTCGGCGCTGGCGTCCAGCACGTGGCAGCCCATGGCGCTCAGCGCCGCCGCCCCGCCGGCGCCGACCAGCCGCAGCCCCGGCCCGGCCGCGCTGGCCGCCACATAGGCCAGCATGGCCGCCGTGGCCGCGAGGCAAAGCACGCCCACCGCCAGGAAAAGATAGCCGCTGCCCCCGAACGCCCGGATGTCGAGGTCGAGCACCAGGAAGGTCCAGACCAGGTGGTGGAAGTTGTGCGGCGCCCAGAGATAGCGGCCGAAATCGCCGTCCGCCTGCAGCCGGTAGTAGCGCGCCATCCAGTCGAACATGTCGGAATAGGGTTCGAGGATCGCTGTGCGCCAGGCGAGCCAGGCGGAGAGCGCCAGGCAGGCCGCCAGCGCCGCGCCGAACATCAGCTGCACGGGCCGCCCGAGGTCGGGGTCCCGTTGCAGGCTCAACGCACCACCTGGCGCGCGGCGAAGTCCCTCCGGAAGGCGTCCAGCCGGCCCTCGGCGATGGCGGCCCGGAGCGCGGCCATCAGGTCCTGGAAGAAGGCCAGGTTGTGCCAGGAGAGCAGCACCTGGGCCAGGATCTCCTCGGACTTCACCAGGTGATGCAGGTAGGCCTTGGAATAGTCGCGGCTGGCCGCGCAGGGGCTCGCCGCATCCAGCGGCGCGTCGTCGTCGGCGAAGCGGGCGTTCTTCAGGTTGACCGAACCCTCCCAGGTCCAGGCCTGGCCGTGGCGGCCGGAGCGGGTCGGCAGCACGCAGTCGAACATATCCACACCTCGGGCGACCGCCTCGACGATGTCGACCGGCTTGCCGACCCCCATCAGGTAGCGCGGCCGATCGGGCGGCAACATGGCCGGCGCGAAGTCCAGCACCTCGACCATGCCCGCGTGGCCTTCCCCCACCGCCAGGCCGCCGATGGCGTAGCCGTCGAAGCCGGTCTCGGTCAGCCGCTCGGCGGATTCGCGGCGCAGGGCCTCGGAGGTCCCGCCTTGCTGGATGCCGAACAGCGCCTGGGCGCCGCGCTCGCCGAACGCCGCCTTCGACCGCTCCCCCCAGCGCGCCGAGCGCCGCATCGCCTCGCCCGCCCGGTCTTCGGTGGCCGGCAGGGACACCAGTTCGTCGAGCTGCATGACGATGTCCGCGCCCAGCAGGTCCGCCTGGATCGCGATGGACCGTTCCGGCGTCAGCACAAGCTTCGAGCCGTCGATGTGGCTCTGGAAGGTGACCGCCTCCTCGGTGACCTTGGAGATCCTGGACAGCGACATGACCTGGAAGCCGCCGGAGTCGGTGAGGATCGGCTTCTCCCAGCGCATGAACCGGTGCAGCCCGCCCAGGCGCGCCACCCGCTCGGCGCCCGGCCGCAGCATCAGGTGATAGGTGTTGCCCAGGACGATGTCCGCGCCAGTGGCCGCCACCTGCTCCGTCGTCAGCGCCTTGACCGTGCCCGCCGTGCCCACCGGCATGAAGGCCGGCGTGCGGATTTCGCCGCGCGGGGTGGTGAGCACGCCGGTCCGCGCCTTGCCGTCGGCCGCCGCGATCTCGAACGGGAACGCCGCCATCAGGCCGCCCGCCAGAGCAGGCTCGCGTCGCCGTAGGAATAGAACCGGTAGCCGCTGGCGATCGCGTGCGCATAGGCCGCTCGCATGACCTCCAGGCCCGCAAAGGCCGAGACCAGCATGAACAGGGTCGATCTCGGCAGGTGGAAGTTGGTCATCAGGCCGTCGGCGGCGCGGAACCGGTAGCCGGGCGTGATGAAGATCGCCGTCTCGCCTTCGAAGGCGCGGATCGCGCCGTCCTCGCCGGTCGCCGATTCCAAGAGCCGCAGCGAGGTGGTCCCGACGCAGACGATCCGTCCGCCGGCCCGGCGCGTGGCGTTCAGCCGCTCCGCCGTGGCGGCGTCCACCTCGCCCCATTCCGGGTGCATCCGATGCTCGGCCACAGTCTCGGTCTTCACCGGCAGGAAGGTGCCGGCCCCGACATGCAGGGTGACGAACGCGGTCCCGACGCCCGCGTGCTCCAGCCGCGCGAACAGCTCCGGCGTGAAGTGCAGCCCGGCGGTCGGGGCCGCCACCGAACCGTCCTCCTCGGCATAGACGGTCTGGTAGTCGCGCCGGTCCTGCTCGTCCTCGGCCCTCTTAGCGGCGATATAGGGCGGCAATGGCATGGCGCCGCGCTCGCCGATGGCCGCGTCGAGGCCGGGGCCTGAAAGATCGAAGGCCAGCGTCACCTCGCCGCCCTCGCCCTTGCCGGTCACGGTGGCATCCAGCGCCCCCAGCAAGCACGCCCGGTCGGAGCTCTCGCCGAACACCACCCGGTCGCCCTCGGCCAGCCGTTTCCCCGGCCGCATGAAGGCGGTCCATTGATGGGCCGACAGCCGGCGGTGCAGGGTCGCCTCCACGGCCACCCGGTTCTCGCCGCGGTGGCGCACGCCCTTCAGCCTGGCCGGGATGACGCGGGTGTCGTTCAGCACCAGCACGTCGCCGGCGCGCAGCTCGCCGGGCAGGTCGCTCACCGACAGGTCGCGCAGCGCCGCACCCGGCGCCACGACCAGCAGGCGCGCCGAATCCCTCGGCTTTGCGGGCCTGAGCGCGATGCGATCGTCGGGCAGGTCGAAGTCGAAGTCGGCAAGCTGCATGGAAGGGGGGTGAAGGACATGCGCGGCCTTTCCCGTCAAGTCGCGGCCCGTGCTACGCAGGCGCCGGATGTCCCTCGCGCGACTCGTGCTCTCCGCCCTGCTCGGGCCGCCGTTGCTGGTCGGCGCGGGCCTCTGCACGCTGGTGGCCGCATTGGCCCAGCTCGGACGCTGGAGCCCGACCTGGGACCTCTTCACCCACTTCGCGCCGCTTTACCTGGCCGTTGGCCTGGCAGCCATTCTCCTGGGGCTGGTCTTCACCGGACGATGGCGGATCGCCGTACTCTCAGCGGGGTTCGCCTGCGCCCTCGCCGCCGCCTTGCTGATGGCCCCGGAATATCTGCGCTCGACGGGTCCCAAGGCCGCGCAGGGCCCGGGCCCGACCTTGAAGGTCGTGCAGTTCAACGCCTGGGACGGGGCCGGCGGAACCGCGCGCCTAACAGCCTGGCTGGACGCCGAGCGGCCCGACGTCGTCGCGGTCGCGGAAGCCAACCGCCGGATTCGCGAAGCCCTCGCGCGGCACGGCTGGTGGTCCGTCACCGGCCGCTCCGGCGTCATGCTGTTCACCCGCGATCGACCGGTCGCCACGATCGTTCCGACCGGCAACGAAACCGGCCCGATGGAGCTGATCGGCGTCGTCGTGGCAACGCCAGCCGGCAAGGCCACCGTGCTGGGTGTCCACGCCCCGTGGCCGACCCAGCCGTCGCTGCCGCGCGAACACAAGGTCCTTGTGCGGATCGTCCGCAGCTATCCGGCCGCGACGACGATCCTGGCGGGCGACTTCAATTCCACGCCCTGGTCCTTCGCCCGGCAGCGTGACGACCGCGACTTCGGCCTGATCCGGCGAACGCGGGCCGTGTTCACCTGGCCGATCGGGCGCCACCACGTGCCGTGCCCCCTCCTGCCCATCGATCACGTCTATGCCGGCTCGGCCTGGGCGACGGTGAAGGTCGAACGCGGACCGCCACTGGGTTCCGACCACTATCCGGTCATGGTCACCCTGGCGCCGCGCGCGCCGTCCTGAGGGCGGCCTCCAGCTTCTCCCGCTGCGCCGCGTGACGTTCTTCAAGCGCCTGACGCTTGCCCTCGAGCGCCGCCCGCTCCGTCTCGATCGCGCCCATCGCGCGTTCGTGCGACGCGCCGAGCTCGGCGAGCCTGGCTTCAAGGTCGTCGACCTTCTTGAGCTGCGCCCGGGTCGGTCCGCTGGGTTTTGCGGGTTTTTCCGGCTTCAGCTTGGCGAGCTCGCCCCTCGTCCCCGCGGGCTTTCGCAGCACCGCGCCCGGCTGGGCGGTGGCGGCCTTCACCAGCGCGGGATCGTCGGTCTCGTGCGCCGCGCCTTCCTTGAACACGTCCTGCCGCACGCCCCAGGCGGCGAGCGCCTTGGCCCTGGAGCTCGCCGCCACGACGTAGTCGGTGAGCCCATCGGAGGTGACGAAGACCTTCAGGCGCGGCGCCATCACGCCGCCTCTCAGGCGTCCGCGGCGACCTTCATGGAGATGATCTCGCCCGGACTGCGCGGCGGCTCGCCCTTCGGAAGCGCGTCGATCTTCTCCATGCCCTCGGTCACCTCGCCCCAGACAGTGTACTGGTTGTCGAGGAAGCGGGCGTCGTCGAAGCAGATGAAGAACTGGCTGTTGGCCGAGTTCGGGTTCGCCGTGCGCGCCATCGAGCAGACGCCCCGCACGTGCGGCTCCTTAGAGAACTCAGCCGGCAGGTCCGGCTTCTCGGAGCCCCCCGAGCCGGTGCCCGTCGGGTCGCCGCCCTGGGCCATGAAGCCCGGGATCACCCGGTGGAAGACGACGCCGTCGTAGAAGCCCTCGCGGGCCAGTTCCTTGATCCGCGCCACATGCTGCGGCGCCAGGTCGGGGCGGAGCTTGATGGTCACCGGCCCGCTGGCCAGTTGCATGATCAGGGTGTTCTCGGCGTCCATCATTTCACCTCAGCAGGAATGTCTACGTTGCAGGCCGAGAAGTCCGCGCCTTTCGCTGCACGCACGCGCTCGATCTCCGCCTTGAACCAGGGTCCCTTGGGATCGATCACGCGCACTTTCGGACGACTCGCTTCCGGCAAATCGGCGAGCAGGCGCACACGTTCCATTCGGTCCTGCGGATCGGGCACCGGCTCGCCTACCTTGATCGCCTTGACCGCGTCCATGCCGCTGATCACGCGCCCCCAGGCGGTGTATTTTTTTTCGAGCGAGGGAAAGGGCCCGCGCATCAGGAAGAACTGGCTGTTGCCGGAATCCGGATTGTCGTCGCGGGCCATGCCGGCCACGCCCTGGCAATAAAGCCCCCAGGCGGTGACCTTCTGGTCCTTGGTCATGGCGCCCAGCATCATCGACTGGCTCATCACCGGCAGCGACTTGACGAAGCCGATCTCCGCCACCGTCTGGTCGGCGGCCATCACGAACGGCAGGTCGGCGCCGCGGCGGAAGGTGAACTCGGCCGGCACGTTGGGCTTGGACGAGCCGCCCTGCCCCGAGTTCTGCGGGTCGCCGGTCTGGTCCATGAAGTCCTCGATGACCCGGAAGAAGCGCTGGCCGTCGAAGAAGTTCTCGTGCGCCAGCTCGCGCATCCGCGCCACGTGCTGCGGGGCGACCTCGGGAATCATCTCCACCAGGATGCGGCCCTTGTTGGTGTCGATGACCAGCACGTCGTTGGGGTCGGGCGTGCGCCAGTCGGCCGGGCCCGGCGCGGCCGGGGCCGAGGGTTGCGCGGGGGCCGGCGGCGGTTTCTTGGGGGCGGCGGAAGCGGTGACGGCGATGGCCGCGACGCAGGCGGCGAGCAGGGCTGTTCTCATGGTTGTCTCTCGTAGCCGCCCGGCGCGTGCGGCGCCAGCGGCGGGATTACTGGCGGCCGGCCTTGGCCAGCAGCCGGTCCTTGACGCTCGGGCTGACGAACTTCGCGACGTCGCCGCCCAGCAGGGCGATCTCCTTCACCAGCCTCGAGGCGATCGCCAAGTGGCGGGGATCGGCCATCAGAAACACGGTCTCGATCTCGCGGTCGAGTTGCTGGTTCATGGCGGTCAACGCGAACTCGAACTCGAAGTCCGCCACGGCGCGTAAGCCTCGCACGACGATCCCGGCGCCGATCTCGCGGGCGAAGTGCATGGTCAGGCCCTCGTAGGGCTTCACCACAATCTCTGTGGAACCGCGAAAGGGGGCGACCGTCTCCTCGACGATGGCCACCCGCTCGTCGAGATCGAACATCGGGGCCTTGCCGGTGTTGATGGCGACGCCCAGCACCAGCTTGTCGACCAGCTTCACGGCCCGCCCGATGATATCGGTGTGCCCGTTGTGGATGGGATCGAAGGTGCCCGGATAGAGCCCGATGCGGGTCATGCGGCTTGGTCCCCCAACAACCTTGTCTTGGCCTTTCGCCGCCGCGCGCGGTTCTGGCAAGGGGAAACTTGTCAGCTCTCAGACTTCGGGGGCGTCGGGCGGGCCGTCCGCGTCGGCTTCAGGGCCCTCGCCGCCGACTTCGCCGTCGGCGACATCCTCGGCCTCGTCCTCCCCGGTATCGGCCAGACGTTCGACCGAGACCACGTGCTCATCCTCAGCCGTACGGAAGACGATGACGCCCTGGGTGTTGCGCCCCGCGAGGCGCACCTTGCGGACGGGCGTGCGGATCAGCTGGCCCTGGTCGGTGACCATCAGGATCTGGTCGCTCTCATCCACCGGGAACGAAGCCGCAAGGCGGCCACCCTTCTTGGTGAGGTCTTGGGCGATCAGGCCCTGGCCGCCGCGCCCCGTGCGGCGGAACTCATAGGCCGATGTGCGTTTGCCGAAGCCCTCGGTGGAGACCGTCAGGATGATCTCCTCGGCCGCCCCCAACTCCGCGATCCGGCCGGGCGTCAGGCTGACCTGGTCTTCGGCGTCCGTTTCATCTTCCTCGACCGCAGGCGTCTCTTCGCCCTCCTCGCCCTCGGCAGCCGTCCGCATAAGCTTGGCATGCTTGAGATAGGCCGTGCGTTCGGCCGGCGTCGCTGGGACCGCGCGAAGGATCGCCATGGAGATCACGCTGTCGCCCTCGGCCAGGCGCACGCCGCGCACGCCGGTGGAGTCGCGGCCGGCGAACACGCGCACGTCCTGCGTCGGGAAGCGGATGCAACGCCCCAGAGCGGTGGTCAGCAGGATGTCGTTGACGCCCGCATTGCAGATGCCGACCCCGATGATCTGGTCGCCCTCGTCCAGCTTCATGGCGATCTTGCCGTTGCGGCGCACGTCGACGAAGTCGGAGAGCTTGTTGCGCCGCACGCTGCCCGAGCGGGTGGCGAACATCACGTCGTACTGGTCCCAGGCCGCCTCATCCTCGGGCAACGGCAGGATCGAGGTGATGCTCTCGCCGGGCTCGATGGGCAGCAGGTTGATGAACGCCTTGCCGCGCGATGTCGGCGTGCCCACAGGCAGGCGCCAGACCTTCAGCTTGTAGACCTTGCCGCCGGAGGAGAAGAACAGCACCGGGGTGTGGGTGTTGGCGGAGAAGACGCGGGTCACTGCGTCCTCGTCCTTGGTCGCCATGCCGGAGCGACCCTTTCCGCCGTGCTTCTGCGTGCGGTAGATCGACAGCGGGGTGCGCTTCACATAGCCGCCGTGGGTGACGGTGATCACCATGTCCTCGCGGACGATCAGGTCCTCGTCCTCGACGTCGGCGTCGCCCTCGACGATCTCTGTCCGGCGCGGCACGGCGAAGGCCTCGCGGACCTCCACCAGCTCCTCACGGACGATGGCCATGATGGCGTCGCGGGAGGCGAGCAGCTCCAAGTAGGCCTGGATGGCGTCGGCCAGAGTCTGGGCCTCACCGAAGATCTCGTCGCGGCCCAGGCCGGTCAGGCGCGAGAGCGTCAGCGCCAGGATTGCGCGGGCCTGCTCGTCGGAGAGCCGGATCTTGTCGCCGTCGATGACCAGGGTGCGCGGATCGGCGATCAGTTCGACCAGCGGCAGCATGTCGCCGGCCGGCCAGTCCTTGGCGATCAGCCGCTCGCGGGCCTCCGCCGGGTCCTTGGACGAGCGGATGATGTGGATGAACTCGTCGATGTTGGCGACGGCGATGGCCAGGCCGACCAGCACATGGCCCCGGTCGCGGGACTTCGACAGCTCGAACTTGGTCCGCCGGACCACCACCTCTTCGCGGAAATCCACGAAGGCGGTGACCATGTCGCGCAGGCCCATCTGTTCGGGCCGGCCGCGGTTCAAAGCCAGCATGTTCACGCCGAACGAGGATTGCAGCGGGGTGAAGCGGTAGAGCTGGTTCAGGATGACGTCGGCGCTGGCGTCGCGCTTCATCTCGATGACGATGCGCATGCCCTGCCGGTCGCTCTCGTCGCGCAGGTCGGAGATGCCCTCAATCCGCTTCTCGCGCACCAGCTCCGCGATGCGCTCCACCAGGCCCGCCTTGTTCAGCTGGTAGGGGATCGAGTGGATGATGATCGCTTCGCGTTCCTTGCGGATCTCCTCGATCGTCGCCACGCCGCGCATGATCACCGAGCCGCGCCCTGTCATCAGCGCCGTGCGCGCGGCGGTCCGCCCGATGATCTGGCCGCCGGTGGGGAAATCGGGGCCCGGCACGATGTCCAGCAGGGCCTCGAGCGTGACCTCCGGATCGTCGATATAGGCCAGGCAGGCGTCGACCACCTCGCCGAGGTTGTGCGGCGGGATGTTGGTGGCCATGCCGACCGCGATGCCGCCGGCGCCGTTGACCAGCAGGTTCGGGATGCGCGACGGCAAGACGACCGGCTCATGTTCCGAGCCGTCGTAGTTGTCCTTGAAGTCGACCGTGTCCTTGTCGAGGTCGGCCAGGATCGCCATGGCCGCCTTGGTCATGCGGCTCTCGGTGTAGCGCATGGCCGCCGGGGGATCGTTGTCCACCGAGCCGAAATTCCCCTGCCCGTCGATCAGCAGCAGGCTCATCGAGAATGGCTGCGCCATCCGCACCAAGGTGTCGTAGATCGCGACGTCGCCGTGCGGGTGGTACTTGCCCATCACGTCGCCGACCACGCGGGCTGATTTCACGTAGCTGCGGTCCGGCGTGTGGCCCTGCTCACCCATCGAGTACAGGATGCGCCGGTGCACTGGCTTCAGGCCGTCGCGCACATCGGGCAGCGCCCGGCTCACGATCACGCTCATGGCGTAGTCGAGATACGAACGCTTCAGCTCGTCTTCGATCGCGATAGGGGCGATGCCCCCATGCCGGTCGGCCGGCGGGGTGGTGTTTTCTTCGGTCAAAGGAGGATTTTAGCCGTTAGAATCGGACTTTGTATGTGGGGTCGATGATTAGCATCCTGAAGGCCCCGGCGCCAACTTTCGTGCGCGCGTACGCGCGCACGCGTGGGCGCGCTGCTCAGACAGGCGGTGACCGCGGGCCGGAGGCGTCCTAAGAAGCAGTCTCGACTCAGGAACCACCGCCTCCATGCCGTTCATGCCCGGCGACCCAGCGCCCTGGTTCACGGCGCCCACGCCGTCCAATCCGCAGTTCGTGTTCGACACGGCCGCGGGCCGCTATGTCCTGCTGGCCTTCCTGCCCAAGCACGACGTGGCCGCGGCCGCCGAGGCGCTGCGGACGCTCGCCGCCCACCAGGCTCTGTTCGACGACGAAAAGCTCAGCGCCTTCGTCGTGACGCGCGACCCGGCCACGGCGGCCAGCGCCGGCGACATGCGCGGCCTGCGCTGGTTCCTCGACCTCGACGGCGCGGTGAGCCGGCTCTACGGGGCCCTCGCCGAAAACGGCGCCGAAAGCCCCATGTGGCTGCTGCTCGACCCGTCGCTGCGGGTGCTGGGCCGTGTGCAGCTCGCCAACGCCAGGATGATGTTCGACGCCCTGCCGGGGCTGCGGCCGCCGGCGGAGCATGCGGGCGTCCCGCTGCACGCCCCGGTGCTGATCGCGCCCCGCGTCTTCGAGCCCGAGCTCTGCGGGCGGCTCATCGACCTGCACCAGGCCGGCGGCGGCCGCTTCACCGGCGTCATGCGCGACGCCGGCGATCGCACCGTGGCGGTCATGGACGAGCTCAAGAAGCGCCGCGACGTCCTGGTCACCGACGAAGGCCTGCAGGCGGCCTTGCGCGAGCGGCTGGAGCGGCGGCTGTTCCGGCTCATGGACAGGGCCCTCGGCTTCGCCGTCACCCGCATCGAACGCTACGTGCTGAGCTGCTACGACGCCGCGGACGGCGCGGTCTTCCACGCGCACAGGGACTCCACCACGCTCGGCACCGCCCATCGCAAGTTCGCCTGCTCGATCAACCTGAACGATGGCTTCGAAGGCGGCGACCTGCGTTTCCCGGAGTTCGGGCCGAAGACCTACCGTCCACCGCCGGGCGGCGCCGTGGTCTTCTCCTGCGCCCTGCTGCACGAGGCGACCCGGGTCACCGCGGGGCGGCGCTACGCCTTCCTGCCGTTCTTCTACGACGAGGCCGGGGCCGAAGTGCTCGCGGCCTACGAGCAGCGTGTCGGCGCCCTGCCGGAGCCCGCCGCCTGATGGACGCAAGCGCCGCTGGAGACCCGTGGACGCCGCCGCTCGCGCCCGGCGATCCTGCGCCCTGGTTCTGCGCGCCGGCGCCCGGGAAGGTCGACTTCCACTTCAGCACGACCGTGGGGCGCTATGTCCTGCTGGGTTTCCTGCCGTCGCCGGGACCGGCGCGCGAAGCGGCCCTGGCAGGGCTGTCGGCCGTCGGCGGCCACTTCCGGGACGACAAGCTGGCCGCCTTCATGGTGATCGGCGACCAGGCCTCCATCGCCAAGGCGCAAAATCAGCAGAACGGCCTGCGCTGGTTCTTTGACGCCGAGGGCGCCGTCCAGCGGCTCTACGGGGCCCTGGACGACGCCGGCCAGGAGCATCCGCACTGGTTGCTCCTGGATCCCGCGCATCGGGTGCTCGCGGTGTTTCCCATCGGCGAGACCAAAGCGCTTTTCGAGGAGATCGAGCGCCTCCCGCCGCTCGACCAATACGCCGGCATCGAACTCAACGCCCCGGTCCTCATAGTGCCGCGGGTCTTCGAGCCCGAACTCTGCCAGCGGCTGATCGCCCTCTATCAGGCGCAGGGCGGCGCGCCCTCGGGCGTGATGCGCGACGTGGACGGCCGCACGGTGGGCGTGTTGGACAACTTCAAGCGGCGGCGCGACGTCACAGTCGCCGACCCCGCCTTGCAGCGCGAGCTGATGGGGCGCGTCAGCCGCCGCCTGGCGCCGGAGATCGCCAAGGTCTTCCAGTTCAGGGCGACTCGTATCGAGCGTTATCTGGTGGCCTGCTACGACGCGGTCGAGGGCGGCTACTTTCGGCCGCACCGCGACAACGAGACGCTCGGCACCGCCCACCGCCAGTTCGCGGTCTCGATCAACCTCAACGCCGAAGCGTTCGAAGGCGGCGACCTGCGCTTTCCGGAGTTCGGCCGGCGCACCTACCGCCCGCCCACCGGCGGCGCCGTGGTCTTCGCCTGCGGATTGCAGCACGAGGCGACGCCAGTCACCCGCGGCCGCCGTTACGCCTTCCTGCCGTTCCTCTACGACGAAGCCGGCCAGCGGTTGCGCGACGCCAACCAGTCGGCCCTGGCCGCGGCCGACGGGCCGGACCCCGATATGGGAGCCCTGCCTTGAGGTTTGGCCGCCGCGTCCCCAACTCCCGCCGCAATCCCATGTTGTGGTGCGAGATGATGAGACAACCGATTCGCATGTTGGCCGCCCCGCTCCTTGCCGTCCCCTTCGCCCTGGCGATGGCCGCCGCCGCTCCGGCGGCCGCCCAGGACGCCATCACGCCCGGCTACTGGGAAACCACCAACCAGATGATCTCGCCGCTACCGTCCAGCAAGGTCGAGCGCCGCTGCATCAAGCCGGCGGACGTGGCGAAGTTCATGCAGGGCCCGAGCAACCACATCTACACCTGCACCTATCCGACGCGGGAGATCGGCGGGGGCAAGATCCGCCTGAAGGGCAGCTGCGCCACCAAGGACGGAAAGCCGGTGCCGATCTCGGGCGAAGGCGCATTCACCGGCGACACCTTCCGCGTCGATGCGCGGATCGACACCCAATTGGGCGGCCTGAGCATTCCCGTTCGCGCCCGCACCACAGCCAAACGGCTGGGAGACACCTGCCCGGCCGAAACCGCGGCCGGCTGACCGGAACGGACCAGCGCAGGCCGTGTAAAAGGGACGCAGCTTGACCGCCTCTCCCCCCGCGAAGCGGAGAGGGAGAGGATAAAGGAGAGGGCGGCGCAGGCCTGCCCGCTCCCTGAACGTTGGACCCGATCCCGCTGCGGGTCCTTGATGCAATTTGGCCGCGTCGAATGCGTCTGCGCCGCCCTCTCCCTGTCCGCTTCGCGGGGGGAGAGGCGAGTGTCCGTTCACCGTCGCGGCTGTCAGCCATACGTGGCCGCAAAGCGGAACCGCTCGAAGTCGAGAGGGGTGGCGAGCGGACCCCAGCCCCTTCGAGCTTGGGGATATTTCTTGTCGCCCGATGTTCCGCATCGGGGACACGAAATCGTGCGAAGGCGTGATTGGACGGCTGCCAAACAGGGGCGCAGGCCGTCGCCGTTTAGGTCGGGTGGACCCGCGCAGACGCCTGTGCCCGTGTCGTTGCACGCTTTGCGTCGCCGGACTTTCTCAGCTTTGCAGAAGGTCTAACGCCATGTCTGAATTAGCCGAACATCCAGTCATTGATCAGGCTCTGGTTCGTCCGTTTCAGGTGAATGTGTCGGAGGAAGAGCTTGCGGATCTGCGCAGGCGCCTGATGCAGACGCGGCTGCCCGACAAGGAGACGGTCTCCGACTACACGCAGGGCGTGCCGCTCAAGACCAGCGAGCAGGTCCTGCGCTACTGGCGGGACAGCTACAACTGGCGGGAGGTCGAGGCGCGCCTCAACAGCTACCCGCAGTTCATCACTGAGATCGATGGGCTCGACATCCACTTCATCCACGTGCGCTCGAAGCACGAAGACGCCATGCCGCTCATCGTGACCCACGGCTGGCCCGGTTCGGTGGTCGAGCAGCTGAAGATCATCGATCCGCTGACCAATCCCACGGCCTACGGCGGCCAGGCGTCGGACGCTTTCCACGTCGTGATCCCGTCCATGCCCGGCTACGGGTTCTCGGCCAAGCCGACGACCGTCGGCTGGGGTCCGAAGCGCATCGCCAGCGCCTGGACCACGCTGATGCGGCGCCTGGGCTACAAGAAGTTCGTCGCGCAAGGCGGCGACTGGGGCGCGGTCATCACTGACCTGCTCGGCGTGCAGGCGCCGCCTGAACTGGTCGGCATCCACGTCAATATGCCCGGAGTAGTCCCCCCGGAAATCGACGGCGCCGCGTTCTCCGGCGCGCCAGCGCCGTCAGGCATCACGGCCGAGGAGAAGGGCACCTACGACCAGCTCCTCTTCTTCTACAAGCACGTCTACTACGCCTTCGAGATGGGCACGCGTCCGCAGACCCTTGTGGGCCTCTCGGACTCGCCCATGGGCCTCGCGACCTTCCTGCTCGACCATGATGCGCGCAGCCTGGAGATGATCGCTCGCTCGTTCGACGGGCAGAAGGAAGGCATGTCGCCCGATGACGTCCTCGACAACGTCACACTGTTTTGGCTGACCAACACCGGGGTTTCGTCGTCGCGCCTCTACTGGGAAAACAAGCTCGGCTTCTTCGGCCCCAAAGGCGTCAAGGTCCCGGCCGCCGTGAGCGTCTTCCCGGACGAGATCTACTACACGCCGCGGAGCTGGGCTGAGCGGGCCTACCCCAAGCTCGTCTACTACAACAAGAACCCCAAGGGCGGCCACTTCGCCGCCTGGGAACAACCCGAGGCGCTCGTCCACGACTTGCGCGCCGGCTTCAGGCCGCTACGCCAATAGTCGGGCAGCGGCATTCCGGCTGCGCACGCGTTTCGTCCGCCGATATTGGGCCTGCCCGCCAGCCGGGCAGGCAGGCCCAACCGGCGCCGTTCTGAGCAGTCTGGTGATATTGCCGCGCTTCCCGCCGTGTGGCGGCCGGCGTCGACGTCCTCGATCGCTGAAGATGGCCGAGCTTGTGAGTATGCGCCCTACGACGCCCTAGAACGGGATTTCGTCGTCCAGGTCGGCGGAGAAGTCCTCGCGCGGCGCGGCGGTCTGCGCCCGCGGCCCGGAGGAGAAGCCGCCGTTGTAGCCGCCCGCTTCGCCTTCGCCGGCGTTCTCGCCGCGGCCGTCCAGCATGGTCAGCTCGCCGCGGAATTTCTGCAGCACGATCTCGGTGGAATACTTCTCGACGCCGGCCTGGTCGGTCCACTTGCGCGTCTGGATCGCGCCCTCGACATAGACCTTCGCGCCCTTGCGCAGGTACTGCTCGCAGACCTTCACGATGTTCTCGTTGAACACCACGACCCGGTGCCACTCGGTCTTTTCCTTGCGCTCGCCCGAGCTGCGGTCCCGCCAGGATTCCGAAGTCGCGATCCGCAGGTTCGCCACCCGATCGCCGGAGGTAAGCGAGCGGATTTCGGGATCGGCCCCGAGGTTGCCCACCAGAATGACCTTGTTGACGCTGCCCGCCATGTCGATGTCCTAAGCTTCCGTAGTTGCGGGGCCGTCATGGCCCCCATTCTTGGTCAGGTGCCGGCCTTTGGCCGGTGGGGCACGCTAGCGGCCCGCCAAGGCCTCGGCAAGCACTTTGTTCTTGTTCCGTTCAGGTTCGAGCGGAACCGTCCACAGGCATTCGCTGCGGCCGATCGCGTCGATCTACTGCGTCGGCATCGCGCCCGGAATCGCCAGCCGCCCATCGCCGGTGCGCACCAGCGCCACATACCGCGGCCCCTCGAGGCTGGTGGAGGTCAGAACGCCTTCCTGTTGCAGGAACAGGAAGTTGGCCTGGTAAGCGCCGTAGAGGTCCTGCTGGCTGCCGCCCATGCGCAGGAACTTCAGCCGCATGGCCTCCAGGTTCGCCGCGCAGGTCTCCAGGTTCGGCGCATTGACCAGCTTGAAGTACTTCAGCTTGCCGTTCTTCTGGGGGACCACGTGATAGCAGACCCCGACGTCGCCCGGCGGCTCGGTCCGCTGGCTGCAGGCGGCGAGCGCGGCGGCGGTGACGGCGGTGGCGACGAGGGCGGTGGCGATGAGGGCGAGGCGTTGCATCCGCCAATTCCTTACACAAGCCCGCCGCCGTGTGCGAGCCGTCAGCCGGTTGCGCAGCCCGGCTGGTCCATCAGCGTGCGGAAGCTGTGATTGTCGGCGGAAATCTCCACCCGGCCGGGCGCCAGCCTGAGCGTCTGCTGCGCCCAGCGCCCGTAGGCGGCCTCGCCTGCCCGCTCGCAATGGCCCGCGAACAGGGTCTGGACACAGGCGCTAAGGGTCATGTCGCTTGGCAGCTTGCGCCATTGGCCCTCGGCGTAGCGCCAGCAGACCGCGGGCGGGCCGCTGATGACCTGCGGCAGGGGGGCGGGCGCCGGCGCAACCTCGGCCGGCCCCTCCTCCTCGCCGTTGGCCTGCGGCGGCGGCAGCGGCGTCAGCATGGCGCCCGCTGGGTCGGCGGCGGCCAGGGCGCCGGTCTGGTCGACGCCCACGTCCAGGGCGTCGGTGGAAACGCCGTTGCGCTTGGCGCACTCCGCGAGGGTCAACTCCCCGACGGCCTGGCCGGCCACGAAGCAGCGCAGCGGCTTGGCCGGATCCATTCGGCCGTCGGCGGCGCCGGCGGAATCGATCACCAGGCCCCCGCGGGAGGCCGGCGGCGGCGCAGGCGTTTCGCCACGGTGGCCGCCCACCAGGGTCCAGGCGATGGCGAGGCCGGCCAGCAACGCCACGGCCGCGCCGGCCAGCGCCAGCAGCGTCCGTCGGTCCTTCAGGAAATCCATCACCCCTCGCTAGACCGCGCCGATGCCCGATTCAAGGCGCCGAACGGAGGGGAGCGGCTAGACCCTTCCCGGTTCAGGTGGAATCGCCTGAACCGGACAAGAAGGGTCGATTTGCAGGAGTTTGGAGCCCTATTGCCCGCCGGTCAGGCGGGCCAGCGCCGCCGCGTAGTTGGCGATCCTGTCGGTCAGGTACTGGGGCACGGGCCCCGAACTGCTGGCGTTCGTCGCCGCCGTCGGGGTGGCGCTCTTGGGCGTGGCCGCGGTCACCAGGCCCTGGTAGGCCGAACGGATAACCCCCATCGCCGCCGAGATCTGCGCCAGGGCGTGGCTGATCTGGGAAGCGTCGTCGAGGTTCAGGTTGCTGGAAAGACCCAGGCCGTAGAGCTGGCTCTTGCCGTCGCCGGGCACGCTGGCGCCAGCCGGGTTCGCGACCGTGCTGCGGACGACACCTTCGGGAATGCCGAGGATCGCCAGGGCGTCCTTGCTGGCCGTGCCGGCGCCGATCTCGATGGTCATCCGCGAATTGGCCGGCGCGATGTGCAGCCCCTGCTGGCCGGCCAGCGAGGTTCCCACCGTCACCGTGGCTTCGAATCCCGAGGCGCGCTGGATCTTCTGGGCGAGCGTCTGGAGGGTCTCGCCGGGATCGATGGTGATGGTCTTCGCAACCCCGTCGCCCGGCTTGACCGTGAACTGGTCGCCGGCGCGCAGCGAGCTCTGCGCGGTCAATTGCTGGGACTCGGCGAGGTTGAGCGTGCCGCTCGGCAGGCCGAGGCGGTCCAGCACGCTGGCGCCGGTGGGGGCCGCGGCGATCGCGATGGGCGTCGCCATGTTGTCCTTGCCGGTGAAACGCTGCGACCAATCGATCGTGCCGGTCGCCACATTGAGATTGGTGAGGAACCCATCCTTGGTCCCGACGGCCGGCAGACTCGTGCCGCCCTGGCCCGGCACGTCCACGCCCGGCAGGTCCGTGCCGGCCTGGCCCGCGATCCACACCTGGCCGTTGGCGACCGCCAGCGAGGTCGCCACGTCGTTCCCCGAGCCGCCGTAATAGGCGATGGAGTCGCCGGGACCGGTCGACAGGTCCGCGGAGATGCTCGCCGCGAACGCGTCGGTCCCGCCCGAAGCCGCCCGGGTCACCGTGCCGGCGGACAGCGCGCCGTTGGGCGTCGTGCCGGCGATTACGACCTGGGTTCCGTTAAGCGCCAGCCCCGCGATGCTGCCGCCCTGCAGGTCGCCCAGGTCGCGCGTGGACGAGAGCACCGGGGCGCCCGAGGAAATATCATAGTTGCGCAACACCGCGTGGCCGTCCTCGACGCTGGCGGTGATCAGCGAGTTGCCGTTCACCACCATGCCCTGGGGCTTGTCCTGCCCGGTGGTTCCGAAGGTCTGGGTGAAGGTCGCCTGCGGTTTGCCGGTGGTGGTGGTCTTGAACGCCTCGATATAGCCGTCGGAGCCACCGATGGGTGTGGAAGCCCCAGGCATCTGGCCCTGCGCGCTGCCGGCGACGTAAACGGTGCCGTCGGCGCCGAACGCCACCTGGCTCGCCTGGTCGTTGAGCCGCGACCCGCGCCGTTCGGTCCACATCTCGTTGCCGCTGGCGTCATAGAGGGTGACGAAGCTGTCGGTGTTGCTGGAGAAGGAGCCCGTGGCTCCGGAGTTCAGCGCGCCGTCAGTGGAGCCGACGAGCCCGCCCGTCAGCGATCCGGTCACCGCCACCTTGCCGTCCGCGGAGACCGCCAGGCCGAGGCCCGTCGCGGTGTCCGAGGCGCCCAGGGTGCGGGTGTAGAGCAGCTTGCCGGCCGAATCGTACTTCAGCAGGGCGACGTCCTGCGTACCCTGGATGGCCTGGCCGTCGGTCATGCCGGTGACGTCGGCCAGCACGTAGACGGAGCCGTCGGAACCCACCTGGGTTGCGTGGACCGCCTTCACCTCCGGCCCCAGGGTGTCGGCGAAGGTGCGCCCGTCGACAAAGTTGGCCTGGCCCGGAATCTGCGGCGGGGCGTCGACGTTGGTGGTGTCGGTCTGGAACTTCAGCAGCTGCTGCTGGGTGGTCGAATCGTTGGTCGTCGGATCGTGGTCCGGATTGGGGTCGCCGGTGCTCTGGGCGACGTAGACCGCGCCCGCCGTCGAGGGGGCGCTGAAGGTCACCGTCTCGCCCGTGCCCACCGTTACCTTGAGCGCGTACTGGTCGGGCGAGGTGGTCGGCAGGGTGACGGTCTTGCCCCCGACGGTGAGGGTCTGCGGCTGGCCGGCGGTGCGCTGGCTCCCGAACCGGGTTTCAACGCCCGTCGCCGCCAGCTGTTGGTTCACGTAGCCGATGACATTGGCCAGGGTGCGTGGCTGAGAACCCATGTTGGTGAGGTCGATCGGAACATTATATGTCACCCCGATCCGCTTGATTGATATGTTGAATTGTACGCTGCCCTCGTAGTTCGCTACAGGGTCGGTCGGCGTCGTGGTCACGGTGGGCGTGACATAGGTGGTCGCCGCCTTGGGGACCTGGAGCTTCGTGCTGGCGATGCTCGACAGCGAGCCGTCGGCGAGCCTGAGATTGTCGAACTGGGTGCTGTCGATGAAGTTCGAGATCTGGCTGAGCCCGCTCGTGAAGGCTTTCGCGAGCTGGGCCTGGCCCAGCGACGAGGTCCCCTTGGCGGAAGCCTGCTGGGCGATGTCCTGTAGGGTGTTGAGGCCCTGGTAGAGCGCGAACAGCTTCTTGTAGTCCGCGCTGGCGCCCGGCAGGTCGAGCTGGGCCGCGTTCAGGTCCACCAGCGAGTGTCCGGCGAGCGCGCCGCTCACCGCCGCGCTCGCCTGCGCGGTCGTTTGCGTGCTGTTCCAAGGCGGTGTCGGCGCCACGGGCTTGGCCGGCGTGGTGCTGGCCGACGCAGCGGAGCCACCGGTGATCAGGCTGGACAGGTCCATGCTGATGATACCGTTGCTGTCGGTATTCGAAGAGTTGAACAACCCCAGCAGGTAGCTTTGGTTTGCGGCGATCTGCATGGTGCGCCTTGCGCGGAAACAGCTCCGCCCGGCGAGCATGCCCGGAAGAGCCCTGAGGCTTCGTTAAGAGACCCGGGCGCGGTCGCGGAATTTTCTCAAGAAAAGACCCGGGCGCCGATGCAGCCCGGGTCGATCCTTAGGCCCCAACGGAAACGGGTTTACTTGAACAGCTGCAGGATCACCTGCGGCGCCTGGTTGGCGATCGACAGCGCCTGGGCGCCGAGTTGCTGCTGCACCTGCAGCGCCTGCAGCCGCGCGCTCTCCTTGGCCAGATCGGCGTCGACCAGGTTGCCCACGCCGGCGGTCAGCTGGTCGGAGAGCTGGGAGACGAAGGTCGCGTGACCGCTGATCTGCTTGGCCTGAGACCCCAAGGCGCCCAGCGCCTGGTTGGTGTTGCTGATCGAGGTGGTCAATTGGGCGAGCACGGCGGTCGCGAGCGTGATGGTGCTGAGCGAGGCGGTCGACGGGACGCTGATGATGCTGCCGCCTAGCGACAGGTCCTGGCTCGAAAGCGTGATGAAGCCGGTCGCGTCGGCGTTGGCGATGAACTTGATCTGGCTGACGCTGCCGTTCAGCATGTTCGCGCCGTCGAAATTTGCGTTCGACACGACCTGGCCGATCTGGCGCACGATCGACTTGAAGTCGGAGTCCAGCGCGTTGCGCGAGGCCGT
This sequence comes from Phenylobacterium sp., assembly GCF_028290885.1. Lineage (GTDB taxonomy): Bacteria > Pseudomonadota > Alphaproteobacteria > Caulobacterales > Caulobacteraceae > Phenylobacterium. The sequence continues at coordinate 9,633 of NZ_JAQGIZ010000033.1, read as the reverse complement.
ATCGAGGGACGGGTCCATCGCGGCCACCACCTTCTCCTTCATCTGCACCAGCAGGTCGGAGATCGTGGAGCCCGCGGTCGAGGCCACGTCGGCGATCGACGTCGCCCGGTCCAGGCTCATCTTCACCGCGCCGAGCGAGCCGATGTCCGCCCGTTGGCCCTGCGCGATCGCCCAGACCGCGGCGTTGTCCTTGGCGCTGTTGATCGCCATGCCGGTGCTGATGCGGCTCTGCACATCGGCGAGATCCGTGCCGACCTTGTTCAGGTTCTGAAGCGCGATGAGGGCGGCTTCGTTGGTATGAACGCTCAGCGTCATAGAACCTGTCTCCGTGTCGGCCGCCTGTCGCCCGCGATCGGACGAGTCGCTTTGGCGGGCTCGCTGGAGAAGGTATGGAATCGTGGTGAGCAGAAGGTTAACGCCGAACGCGTTTAGCCGCCGCCGGCGCGCCGGGGCGGTAGTCGACCTTCGGGCCGTCCCTTGAACGGGACGGGGATCAGGCCTTGGCGCGGACGACGTCTCCGGCTTCGTAGGCAAGCGCGTCTCGCAACTTCAGGATCTGATCCCTTGGCAGCTGCTGGACGACTTCGCCGGTGCGCCGATCGATCGTCTTGTAGATGTAAGAACCGCTGGCCTTGTCCTCTTCGATGACCAGTCGCAGGTCCACGGGATCCTGGCTTTGAGCTGCGCTGTCCGCCTTGGGCCCCTTGTCGGGGCGCGGCGCTGCGGGCTTTTGGCCGAAGGTCGGATCGGGAGTGGCTGCGACGGTTGCAACCTTGTTGTCCATCTCTCCTGTCGTGGGCGCTTGTCGCGCCTACGCTCCAATGAGGGAAAAGCGGACGGCGGGAGGGCGAACCCTCCCGCCGCCGCCCGCCGGCCTACCTGAAGAGGCCGAGAAGAACCGACGACGACTGGTTGGCGATAGATAGCGCCTGGATCCCCAGCTGCTGCTTGGTCTGCAGCGCCTGGAGGTTTGCGCTTTCCTTCGCCAGGTCGGCGTCCACCAGGTTGCCGATGCCGGCATCGATGGTGTTTTGCAGGCTCTGGATGAACGTCAGGTGCGAGGCCAGGGCCTTGTCGCCCGTGCCCAGCTTGCCCATCGCGCTCGAGACGGCGGTGATCGCGGAGTTGACCGTGGCGATCATGTTGGTGGCCGAAGTCACCGTGTTGATCGTCGCGCCCGTGCCGAGAGACGTGGTCAGAACCGTGCCCCCCAGCGAGAGGTCCTGGGCCGCGACGGTGATCACCGCAGTGGCGTCCGCGTTGGCCAGGGCCTGCACCGTGGTGCCGCCCGACTTGATCATGTTCGCGCCGTTGAACACCGCGTTGTTCACGACCTTGTTGATCTGGTCGCGCAGCGACGTGAATTCGTCGTTGAGCGCAGAACGGCTGGCCGTGTCGAGCGTGGTGTCCGCAGCCGCGAGCGCCTTTTCCTTCATCTGGTTCAGCAGGTCGGACACCGAGGTGCCGGCCGACAGCGCCACGTCAACGGTCGATTGACCGCGTTGCAGCGAAGAGACGACGGAATTCAGCGAGCTGGAGACAGCGCGCTGGCCTTGGGCGATAGCCCAGACGGCGGCGTTATCCTTGGCCGACGCCACCTTCATACCGGTGTTGATCCGGTTTTCGGTGGTCATCAAGGACGACTGGGTGGAGTTGAGGTTTTGCAGCGCGACCATCGCGCCGACATTGGTATTGACGGAAAACGACATATGAAGTGGTCCCTTTTCTCAGGTCTTCGGCCGTCATTTTGACAACCGTGAGCTTTTGCTCGGCCCCGTAGGCAGCAAGCATCGGGCCACTTTGGCCGCAAATGGTGACGCTTTAAGTTATTGAATTTGCGACGTTATGGGTCTGTTATCCACGTTTCGACCCGGCAGTTTCTGCCGGCCCGCTGCTCGGGCCGGCAATTCTTGCCGCCGCCCCCGGCAGAAGGCGCCCAGGCACGCCAGCCGCGCCTCGAGAGGGCTCGGAGACCGGGACTGGCGATGGGATCGGGGCTGGCCGTCAGGCCGCGGCGGTCTGGGCGCTGACCGCTCCAGGGGCGAGGCCCTGCATGATGAGCCGGTTGACCTCGATCAGCGGCTCGATGTCTTCGCGCCGGCGGATCACCGCGCTGGTGTGGCGACCGACCCAGATCGCCAGCGAAATGATCGAGGCGCGCAGCGGCGCCGGCAGGCCGTTCGCCGGATTGGCGCAGTCGTCGCCGAGCACCGTCCAGACACGGCGGTTCCAATCCAGCGCGTCGATGCGCGCGGCGACATCGCTGGGGTCGGCCTTGGCCGCTTCCATGAGGGCCAGCGTCACCTGCGCGAAGAGGCGGTATTCGGCTTGGCGCGGGCTCTCAGCCCGCTTCGCCGCCTGATGGTACGCTTGAAGGGACATGCCCCAACCTCTCGGATTCGTAGTCCATGAGCTTCCGGCACCGCATCAGAGCTTTGTAGTACTCCCGCTCCATGCAGTTCTTCGATATTTCCACGCACTCGGTAAGGACGGCGGGGTTGCTGATGACCTTCATGAATTCGGTCAATCGGCGGGCAAATTCATCGTAGTATTTGTCCGCCCCCGCCTCATCGAGATACATCATCATCACAGGAAAGTAGATGTGCCGCGCCGGCGTGTTCACCTCCTCCTCCTGCATGATGTCCTTCTCACGCAGGACCGAGGCCTTGTTCTGCAGCACCAGGACACCTCGGCGATCGCCATTCTGGACGACGGCGCCGTTGAGGACGAACTTCTCTCCCGGCTTCAGCGACAATTTGAGCGGCAAGTCCCGCCTCCCCATCCCAGCGTCTGCGAATCGGCTCGCGATCCGAATGACCCATTGTCGCCTTCTGACGGGCCGGACGCACGTCAGAGTTAAGCCGCGCGGGTTAACGTCGCCTTGCTGACCGACGAAGCTCGCGCGCTCGGCCACGTGCGCCCTTTTTACAGCCGATCTTAAGCCCCCGTTAGCCATGTTCGCCGAGGAGTCTGAGCTTCCGTCGGAGACTCCAGTCCCATGCCGCGCCAGGCCCAACCCAGCGCCACCTCCCCCTACGCACTGCAGACCGCCGCGCCGACGCCGCCGAGGCTGACCGCCGACTCCCTCGGCAGGTCGGGCTCGAACGACGCGCTCTCCAAGCTCAACGGCGCGATCTCGGAGCTGAAGGCGCTCTCGGCCGCGCCGATGCTGCAGCGGGCGGTGGAGGCGATCCGCGCCGAGGACGCCAAGGGCGGCTGCGAGTGGGCGTTGAAGGCGCTGGAGCAGGACGAGCACAGCGGCTTCGGCTGGTACCTGCTGGCGATCGCGCTGGAACGCGCCGGCGATTTCGCCAGCTCCATCACGGCCTACGAATCGGCGCTGAAGCTGCTGCCCGATCACGCCGAGATCGCCAACGATCTCGGCCGGCTCGCCTTCCGCCTGGGCATGACCCCGCAGGCGGAGAGCCTCTTTCGCCACTTCCTGGCCCGCTACCCAGACCACCCGGAAGGCGCCAACAACCTGGCCTGCGCGATCCGCGACCAGGGCCGGCATGACGAGGCGGTGGAGATCCTGCGGCCGGCCATCGTCAAGACGCCCGACATCGCCATGCTCTGGAACACCATGGGCACGGTGGTGTCCGACCATGGCGACTTCGCCAACGCCCTGGTGTTCTTTCAGGAAGCCCTGCGTCTCGACCCAGCGTTTCCCAAGGCGCGCTACAACCTCGGCAACGCCAAGCTGCTGCTGGGCGACGCCGAGGGCGCGATCGTCGACTGCGAGGCGGCGCTGACCGGCGTGCTGGCCGAAGACGAGCGCCAGATGATGCGGCTGGCCCGCTCCACCATCCTGATGGCGCTGGGGCGCATCGGCGAGGGCTGGGACGACTACGAGGCGCGCCTGCATCCGCAGTTCAACGAGCGCACCGAGTTCATGTTCGGCCGTCCTCGCTGGGAGCCCGGCTGCGACCTGGCCGAAAAGACCCTGCTGGTGGTCGGCGAGCAGGGCCTCGGCGACGAGGTGCTGTTCGCCAACCTCCTGCCGGACGTCATCGAGCGCCTGGGCCCGACCGGCCGCCTGATCCTGGCCGTCGAGACGCGGCTCGTGCCAATCTTCAAGCGCGCCTTCCCGCAGGCCGAGGTCGGGGCGCACGCCACCTACATCATCGGCGGCCGGCTGGGCCGGGCCGCGCCCTTCGCCGACGCCGCCGCGGATGTCGACCTCTGGACCCCCATGGGCTCGCTTTTGCGCGAGTTCCGCCGCTCGGTGGCCGCCTTCCCCGCGCGCGACGCCTTCCTCGCCGCCGACCCGGCCCGGGTGGCCCACTGGCGCGAGGTGCTGCGGCAGGCGCCTGCGGGCCCCAAGGTGGGCCTGCTCTGGAAGAGCGCGGTCAGCAGGGACTCGCGCCACCGCTACTTCTCGCCCTTCGAGACCTGGGCGCCGGTGCTGGCGCAACAGGGCGTCAGTTTCGTCAACATGCAGTACGGCGATTGCGCCGCGGAGCTGGCGATCGCCAAGCGCGACTTCGGCGTCGAGATCTGGTCGCCGCCGGGCATCGACCTGAAGCAGGACCTTGACGACGTCGCCGCCCTCTCCTGCGCGCTCGACCTCGTGGTGGGGTTCTCCAACGCCACCTTGAACATCGCCGCGGCCTGCGGAGTCCCCAACTTCCTGATCTCCACGCCCGGAGCCTGGCCGAGGCTGGGGACGACGACCTATCCCTGGTACCCCAAGACCCGCGTCTTCCTGCCGCCCGGCTTCGGGGAATGGGGTCCGGTGATGGCCGAGGTCGCCGACGCCCTGGGCGCCTTCGCCGCGGAACGCTGACCGGCCTTCGGGGTTGATCTCCTGACAGCTGCGCCCCGTCCGGCGTGGCCCGACGAGGAGCCACCCGATGCCCGACGTGAACGACGCCTTCGACGACGCCGAGCCCGAGGATACCGCCGAAGCCTTCGACGAAGACAACCTCGACCTCAACGAGGAGCGCAACGAGATGCGCACTTTCGAGGAGCTGCCGGACCTCCTGGACGTGACCCAGGCAGTCGGCGACCGCGACGACGACGAGGCGGTGGCGCTCGACGCCGACGAATTCACCGAGGACGCCATCAACGACGCGGACTTCGAGGAAGACAACGAGCTCGACTACCACGCCGCCACTGAGGAGCACGAAGACGACCTCGACGGCCTGGGTCCCGAGGACAGCTACGACGAGGACCGCCTCGCGGCGCCGGACAATATCGAGGGCCTCGACGAAGAGGTGGGCGATGCGGACACCGTCGAAGGGGGCGAGGACGACGTCACCGACTTCCAGGCCAAGGCCGTTTCCGACTCCGATCTGGAGGGCATGGGCTATTCGGAAAACCGCAAGGGCGAGATCCGCGCCAAGCCGTAGCGCTAGGCCGGAAGGTCGAATCCCTTGGCGACAAGGCGTTCGCGGCTCGCCGTGCGCGTTGCGGCCCAATCCGAGGCCAGCAGGCCCAGGCCCACAACATCGGTGGGCGCGCCGTCCTTGCGGACGTGCCGGCGGAACAGCGCCTCGCGCTGGAAGCCGAAGCCCTCGTGCAGACGCCAGACCGGCTCGTTGTCGACCAGCACCTCGCACCAGAGCTTGTTCAGGCCGAGCTCGCCGAACACGTGCTCGATGACCCAATACTCCACGAAGGCCCCGATCCCCTGCCCGCGTGTCGAAGGATCGGCCAGGTAGTAGGCCCAGGAGGTCCGGGCGTGCTCGGGCGCCAGGTCATAGAGGTTGGCCAGCCCCACCGGCCGCCCGTCAGCCTCGATGATCCAGTAGCGCCGGCGGGCGTCGGCCAGGGCGCCTTCGAACCAGCCGGCGTGCTCTTCGGCGCCGATCTCATGGTCGCTGTACATCCACCGGGCGATCTCCGGCAGGTTGCGCCAGGCGAGCAGCCGGTCGCGGTCGGCGGCCTCCAGCGGGCGAAGCCCGACGCGTGGGGCGCTCATGGCAGGGCTCCGGAGGTGTTGACCGACAGGGCCGCGATGGCCTCGGAATCGAACTCCGGGTTGAGGGGATAGAGCCGGGCGTAGACGTCGCGCACGAAGGCCAGGTCCCCTGGGAGATCGACCGTCCAGCGCAACGACGCAAGCGAGTGATGTCGCGCCACGCCGGCCAGCCGGAAGACCTCCGGCCGGCGGTAGATGTAGGGCGTCACGTGCTCGCGCTCGTAGGGATCGCCGGCGCGCTCGGCGGCGCAGACCAGGGCTTCGGGCTTGACGACCTCGGTGTCCAGCCCATGCGGATAGGTCCGGGTCCCGAGCGTGTTCGAGGTGTAGTCGGCGCCGGCCGCATGGTGGTGCTCGATCACCTTGTCGATCAGTGCGGGATCGGCGAGCGGGCAGTCGGCGGTCAGCCGCACGACCGCGGTGGCGGCCGGATACAGGGCCAGCGCCGCGCGATACCGCTCCAGCACGTCGTCCAGCGCGCCGCGGAACACCGCCAGGTCCAGGCCTTCGCAATAGGCGGCGAGCGGGTCGTCGCTGGGATCGGTGCTGGTCGCCACCACAAGCTTGTCGATCCGCCGGGCACGGCGCAGCCGTTCCACCTGCCGTCCGATCATCGGCTCGCCCAGCACCGGCGCCATGACCTTGCCGGGCAGCCGCGACGAACTCATTCGGGCCTGGAGGATGGCGAGGTTCAAAGCCGGCGGCGCCTCTGTGCGGGGTCCCCTGAGTAGCGCCGAATCCGGCCGTGCGACAACGCAGTCCTGTCCCGGCCTCGAAGCCGCTTGCATGAAGCGCGTCTGGCTTTAGGCTGGCCGCAGGTAAACAACTGTTCGAACGCGGGCCTGGACCCGCCCCGGGAGCCCGAATGAGCCAGCGTTTTGAAGGCACCGACGACTACGTCGCCACAGAGGACCTGAAGGTCGCGGTCAACGCCGCCATCGCGCTCGAGCGCCCGCTGCTGATCAAGGGCGAGCCCGGGACCGGCAAGACCGTGCTGGCCTACGAGATCGCCAAGGCGCTGAAGGCCCCGCTGATCACCTGGCACATCAAGTCGACCACCAAGGCCACCATGGGCCTCTACGAGTACGACGCCGTCACTCGCCTGCGCGACAGCCAGCTCGGCGAAGTGGGCGTCAAGGACGTCCGCAACTACATCAAGAAGGGCAAGCTCTGGGAGGCGTTCGAGAGCAAGGAGCGTCCGGTCCTGCTCATCGATGAGATCGACAAGGCCGACATCGAGTTCCCCAACGACCTCCTGCAGGAGCTCGATCGGATGGAATTCTACGTCTACGAGACCAACGAGACGATCAAGGCCAAGGTCCGCCCGATCGTGCTGATCACCTCCAACAACGAGAAGGAGCTGCCCGACGCCTTCCTGCGCCGCTGCTTCTTCCACTACATCAAGTTCCCCGACGCCGACACGATGAAGCAGATCGTCGACGTGCATTTCCCCGGCCTCAAGAAGGAGCTGCTCACCGCGGCGATGAAGACCTTTTACGACGTGCGCAACCTGCCGGGCCTGAAGAAGAAGCCGTCCACCAGCGAGCTGCTCGACTGGCTCAAGCTGCTGGTGGCCGAGGACATTCCGCTGGCCGCGCTGCAGAGCAGTGACGACAAGGTCGCGGTGCCGCCGCTGGTGGGGGCACTGCTCAAGAACGAACAGGACGTGACCCTGTTCGAAAAACTGGTGTTCATGCAGCGGCACAACCGCTGACAACGACGGCGAAGCAGGCACCATGCACCCGCTGCTGTTCGAAGGACTGACCGACGCCATCGGCTTCGTCGGCGGCGTGCTGCTGGCCTACTGGGTGGGCCTGCTGCTCGGATTCGATCCTCTGGCCCAAGGCTATGGCGGCAGCGCGATCGGCGGCATCGTGCTGGCCGGCCTGGGCGGTGGCGGCGGCCTGCAGCTGGCACGGCGCTGGCGCAAGGCGCGCAGCAAGGGGGCGTGATGCGCAAGCCGCAGCCTTGCAGCCTGGAGACGTCCGCTGTGCGCCTGGAGCCCATGTCGAGCGCGCACGCGCCCGACCTCGAAGCGGCAGCGCGCGACGGCGAACTCTGGACGCTGCGCGTCACGTCCGTGCCCGCCCCCGGAGACGCCGCGGCGTACATCGCTGCCGGCCTGAAGGGGCTGGAAGACGGTCACATGTTGCCGTTCGTGGTGCGCGACGTCGCCAGCGGCAAGATCGTCGGGACCACGCGCTACCACGACATCGTGCTGCCGATAGAGCGGCTGGAGATCGGCTACACCTGGTACGCCAAGAGCTGGCAGCGCAGCCACGTCAACACCACTTGCAAGCTGCTGCTGATGACGCATGCTTTCGAAGTGCTGGGCGCCAAGCTGGTGGGCTGGCGCACGGACAACTACAACTTCGCCAGCCAGCGCGCGATCGAGCGGCTGGGCGCGACGAAGGATGGCGTTCTGCGCCACCACGCGCTGCGCCGCGACGGAACGGTGCGCGAGACGGTGATGTACAGCGTGGCCGCCGGCGAATGGCCGGAGGTGAAGGCGCACCTGAATTATCTGTTGGCAAAACCGCGGGCCCGCTAGAGGAAGCTCGAGATGCTGATCGATTTTTTCTACACCTTGCGCAGCGCCAAGCTGCCGGTGTCCGTCAAGGAATACCTGGTGCTGCTCGAAGGGCTGAAGCTGGGCGTCGTCGGCCCGAACAGCGAGGACGGCTACAGGATCGACGACTTCTACTACCTCTCGCGCGCCACGCTGGTGAAGGACGAGAAGCACTACGACAAGTTCGACCGCGCTTTCGCCGCCTACTTCAAAGGCGTGGAGATGGTCGCCGACTTCACCAAGGATGTGCCGCTCGAGTGGTTGCGCAAGAACCTCGAGCTCGAACTCAGCCCGGAAGAAAAAGCCAAGATCGAGAAGATGGGTTGGGACGAGCTGATGGAGACGCTTAAAAAGCGTTTCGAAGAGCAGAAGGATCGCCACGAAGGCGGCAGCAAGATGATCGGCACCGGCGGCACCTCACCCTTCGGCGCCTATGGCTTCAACCCGCAGGGTATCCGCATCGGCCAGGACAAGAGCCGCAACAAGAGCGCCGTGAAAGTCTGGGACCAGCGCGCCTACAAGGATTACGACGACAGCCATGAGCTGGGCACGCGCAACATCAAGATCGCGCTGCGGCGCTTGCGCAAGTTCGCGCGCGAAGGTGCGGCCGAAGAGCTCGACCTGGACGACACCATCAAGTCCACCGCCGCCAACGCAGGCTACCTCGACATCAAGATGGTGCCGGAGCGGCACAACAACGTGAAGATCCTGCTGCTGATGGATGTGGGCGGCACGATGGACGAACACATCAACCGGGTCGAGGAAATGTTCTCGGCGGCCAAGGCGGAGTTCAAGCACCTGGAGTTCTATTACTTCCACAACTGCGTGTACGACTTCATGTGGAAGAACAACCGGCGCCGCTTCTCCGAGAAGTTCGCCACCTGGGACATCATCCGCAAGTACAACAAGGACTACAAGCTGATCTTCGTCGGCGACGCGACGATGAGCCCGTACGAGATCCTGCAGCCCGGCGTCAGCGTCGAGTACAACAACGAGGAAGCCGGCGCCGAGTGGATCCAGCGCCTGACCAACGCCTTCCCGAAATTCGCGTGGGTGAATCCCGAGCCGCAAGGCGTGTGGCAGTACCGCCAGAGCATCAGCGTCATCCAGCAATTGATGAACCAGCGCATGTACCCGCTGA
>NZ_JAQGIZ010000009.1 GCF_028290885.1 Phenylobacterium sp. | reverse complement strand
GGAGAGCACTGCCTGGTTGGCGCTGTCCGCGGACTGGATGGTGACCGTGCCGTCGAAGTGAAGGCCGGCCAGCGAGATCGAGCCGTAGTTGCCGGCCGCCAGCTGGATGGTGTCGCCGGCATGTGCGGTCTTCAACGCGGCCATGAGGTCAGTCGCGTTCGCCACCGTCACGGTGGTTCCGGCGCCGCCGATCGGGGTCGTCCCGGTGCCGGTCGTCGGGGGAGGCGTCGTCGTGGGCGGCGGCGTGGTGGTCGGCGGCGGGGTGGTGGTCGGGGGAGGCGTCGTCGTGGGCGGCGGGGTAGTGACCGGTGTGGTCACGCCGTAGGTGTTGTTGGTGAAGGTGACGTGGTTCGCCGTGTTGTCCTGCCACAGCTGAATGACGTCGGAGTGATCGGCGACCGTCGCCTTGGCGTCCAGGAACTGGTTGCCGGAGATCGTTTCGTAGGTGTCGCCGGTGCCGCGGATCGCCCCGTTCTGGATGTCGTGAAAGGTGTCATTCGAAATCGTCAGCTTGGTGCTGTTGAGTTCGTTGATGCCCGTGCCGAGCTTGCCGACGTCGGAGTTGGTGACGCTCACGCCCGAGCTGTTCTGGATCGTCATCGCGTTGCCGTCGCCGATCGTCGCGCCGTGGAACTTGCTGGCGTCGAAGGCGATGTTTTGCGAGCTCGACACGGTCACGGCTGTGCCGCCGGCCGACGCGAAGTCGACGTGATTGAACGAGAGCCCCGAGTCATTGGTCATCACCAAGCCGCTGATCACCGCTTGGTTGGCGGTGTTCGCCGATTGGATGGTGACCGTCCCATTGAAGTTGAGACCCTTGAGGGCGACGCCGCTGTAGGTGCCCGGCGCCAGCAGGATGGTGTCGCCCGCGTGGGCGTGTTTCACCGCGTTCTGCAGGCTGGTGGTGTTCGACACGGTGACGGTGGAGCCGGTCGACGTGGTGGTCGGGGCCGTCGTCGTCGTCGTGGGAGTGGTCGTGGTGGGAGCGGTCGTGGTGGTCGTCGGGGTGGTCGTCGTCGGGGTTGTGGTGGTGGTCGGCGCCGTCGCGCCATAGGTGTTGTTGGTGATGGTGACCTGGTTCGCCGTATTGTCCTGCCACAGCTGGATCACGTCGGAGTGGTCCGTGACCGTGGCTTTGGCGTCGACGAACTGGTTGCCGGAGATGGTTTCGACGGTGTCTCCGCTGCCGCGGATGGCGCCGCTCTGGATGTCGTGGAAGACGTTGCCCGAGATGGTCAGATTCGTGCTGTTCAGCTCGTTGATGCCGGTGCCGAGCTTACCGAGATCGGAATTGGTGACGCTCACGCCGGAGCTGTCGCGGATCGTCATCCCGTTGCCGTCGCCCAACGTGGCGCCGTGAACAGTCACGGCGTTGAAGCCGATATTCTGGGAGCTCGACACCGTCACGGCGGTGCCGCCGGCGGACGGGAGGTCGATGTGATTGAACGAGATCCCCGAGCTGCTGCTCAGCGTCAGGCCGCTGATCACCGCCGGGCTGGCGAAGTTCGCCGACTGCACTGTCACAGTCCCGGCGAAGTTGAGCCCCGCCAGCGAAACGGCGCTGTAGGTCCCGGACGCCAGAAGGATCGTGTCTCCAGCGCTCGCGGCCTTAAGGGCGGCCAAAAGCCCATTGGTAGTGCTGACGGTAGTGATCACAAGGAGTCTCCAAGAGTTCTAATGCAACAATGCCTACTCGCAAAGTTGCCGATGCCCTGGTTTGACAATGGAGCACATGGATTTCAGCCCAGTTAAGGTATTAAGTTAATATAAATAAACATTATCATTTTGTATACTTTAGTTGTTCATCCCGCGTTTCCTAAATCGACTTGGGTTTAGGCACGAGTTTACACCCCGCCTGCCGCCGCTTGCGGAAGGTCGCGCTCTCTCAGGTCAGGGGGTCGTGCGGATTGGTGCTGCGGTCGTCGAGTGTAGTGTCCGCCCCCGCAGCACTGACGGCATAGCTATCGGGCGACTCACCTAGCGGCGAGGTGTCCGAATGACGCACTTGCAGCAATCGCCGCCGACCGCGACGGCGGGCTAATTCGGCGGGAACCCGGAGGGCCCCGAAGGCCGTCCCAACCGGAGCCGTCAGGGGTGATTTTGGGCCGCCGGCGCCGCGTTTGCCGCGATCCGGAGTGACAATCGGGAGCCGGCTCTGCGGCCTGGCGGCCGGCGTCACGCTGGAAATCGACCGATGCGGTCGATCGCCGCATCAGCTGCGATTTCGCGATCTATGCGTCGGACGGCGCGTCCGACCTCCCTGGGACCTGACGGCTCCGGCCAACGGGCGCGCTCAAAGGATCCAGCAGTTGGGCCGCGAACGACGCCGCCACGGGCTCGTCTACCCCATAGGTCGGCGGCCAGTGGTTCGGAAGGTGATGCGTGCCGAACAGCCGGTCGACGAAGGGTAACAGGGCCGCATAGTTGTGGTCCCGGTGCTCGTCATTGGTGTGATGCCAATGGTGGAAGGCCGGCGTCGCCACCAGCCACTCCAGAGGACCGAAGCGCCAGTTCAGGTTGCCGTGGACGACAAAGGCCCAGGCGGAGCCCCCCAGCGTGACGATGAGCGGCAGAAGCTGGTCGCCGCCGCGCGGGGTGGCCAGGCTTAGCGCGTAGAGCGGCGCCAGGCCGCAGAGCCGGGTGAACACCACGTCCACCGGATGCGCGCGGGTGCTCACCAGCCAGTCCATGGACTCGGGGCTGTGATGCACCTTGTGAAAGCGCCAGAGGAACGGCGTCTCGTGGCTGAGGCGATGGCCCCAATAGGCGCCGACCTCGCTCACGACGATCCCGGCTAGGATCTTGACCCCCAGCGGCAGGCTGGCGATCGCGTCGATATAGGCTTGCGGCGTGATCCGTTGCACGCCGGCGGTGATGATCGAGATCGGTATCGCCAGCACGACCGCAGGCGCCAATCCGTTCAGGAAGTAGTAGGCGAGGTCACTCGCCAGCGTACGCGCGCGCGCACGTGTTGGATGGAGCGCGAAGAAGCGCTCCAGCGGCAGGAAGACGATCGTCAGGATCACCAGCCAGAGCGTGAGGCTGGCGGCCTGCATTCCAAGGGAGATGGCGTGCTGCACGATGTGGGAGAGCATACGCCCCTACCGCTTCCAAAAAATAAAAAGGGGAGCAGCAGGCGCCGCTCCCCCCTTCAGCCCGGCGATAAGCCGAGCGAACACTTGCCTGTCGCTTAGGCGGCGACGAGCGTCTGACGACGGCGGCGGATCATGGCGCCGATGCCGCCGAAGCCGACCAGCATCATCGCCCAGGTCGCCGGTTCCGGCACCGTCAGCGACACGCCGTCAAGCACGGCCATCGGCGGCAGGTTGCCCGGCGTCCCGAGAGACAGGAACGACAGGGTCTGGGTGGCTGCGGTCGGCGTGAAGAACATCGTCGCCGTTTGCCAGCCCGAGAAGCCCTGGCTCGTGACGGGCACCAACTGCGTGACGAAGGTCTGGCCGCCGAACGAGACCTGGAGTTGTTCGGTGATGTCGCCCGCACGGTTCGCCAACTGGGCCGCGGCCCAGTCGAAGGTCAGGGTGTAGGTCTTGGTGGTGTCGAGACCGGTCAGGATCTGAGAAATCCCACCCTGAACAGCGGAGTCGCCGTCAAGGGCGACGAAGGCGCCGCCATCGGGGCTCAACGCGTTGAAACTCGCACCGAAATGCTCGCCCGTGGACGGCGGCGAATATTGGGTGCTGGCGTTGGTCTGCGGCGACGTGCCGAAATAGATGTTGTAGCCGCCGTTGCCGGTCCAGCCGGTCACGCCTTGGCCACCGACGCCCGTGCCGAACTGGTTGTTCGTAGCGCCGTAGCTGGAGCTGGTGAAGCTGCCGTTTGTCACCAGATTCGTCGCCGCGTGGGCGCCCGTTCCGATGGCCAGCGCCATAGACGCAGCCAGCGCAACCGAAGAGAGAACTTTTATACGCATGTTGAGCACCCCAGTTTCAGCCTGATCGACCAATTAACGGAACCATAACCATAGGGAAAACAGCCCCGCAAACGAATTCCCCCCATGAGGGAAGTCTTGACGTCCGCGGGGGCCCGGCTCGACGCAATAGCGCTGCGCTGTTCCTTGACCACACTTGCCGCAGCACGTTCTGGTGGCCGCATAGTCTGCGATGGTCCGGCAGGACAATCGATAGTTGCGTCGGTAACTTCGGCTGCAGCAAGCCGATCACAGGTTGGCTCTCACCCGCCGCTCACAGGCGTTCCAACTCGGCGGCGGTCCCGGGGACTGGCGCCTGCAGGCCTTGACCCGGGCGATGAAGGCGCCCGCGGTGACGTCACTGCGGCGCTGCTCCCCGGCCACGGTCCGCTGCCCGGCCCAAAGCAGCAGCAGGAAGGCGATGGCGACGAACAGGCCCAGGAGCCAGCCGACGGCGCGACAGACGACCAGCAGCCTCGATGTCCCCTGCGCGGCGGTCATGGCCCGGGATCTGTCGTTGCAAGCCGCATGCGCCAAGCTCAGTAAGCGCGCGGATCTCGGAAGATGAGGGGGACGGTGCGCACGAGGATGGCGAGGTCGAGGGCCGGCGACCATTCGTCGATGTAGCTGTTGTCGGCGGCCACCCGGTCGCCCATGCAGCGGGT
>NZ_JAQGIZ010000008.1 GCF_028290885.1 Phenylobacterium sp. | reverse complement strand
GGAGAGCACTGCCTGGTTGGCGCTGTCCGCGGACTGGATGGTGACCGTGCCGTCGAAGTGAAGGCCGGCCAGCGAGATCGAGCCGTAGTTGCCGGCCGCCAGCTGGATGGTGTCGCCGGCATGTGCGTTTTGCAGGGCGGCAAGAAGACCGTCGGAGCTTGTAACGGTTAGAACGGTCGCCACTGACTGGGTTGGTTCTGACAAGGTGGAATCCCTCGTTGCGCTCGCCCCCGCCAGCAGCATTTCCAGGCCCGAACCGCGGTCTAGGCCGACCCGATCGATTTGGCTAAGCGTCCGTTAGCCGCATTGACGATCCCGCCCCAAGGGATCGGCCGAAAGGGCTAAGGAAAACCTAAGAAGATTGAATCTGCGGGGGTTTTGGCTGCGGCAGAATGCCCGTGAGCAGCGGCTTGGGCGTCCGGGCGCCGTCAATCGGGTCCGGAGGGGACACAAGATCGCAGCGTTTTCGCCGCCCCAGGCACGGAGTTTGCAGTCTTTGCGGCTCTGAGCCGCGTCATGCGGTATGATATCGATGCTCGGCCGCTCTCCCCGGCGAGCGCGGGCTGGAATGGGCGATTCGATGCGTGCGACCGTTTGCCTTCTCTGCGCCGCCGGCCTGCTGTTGGCCGGTTGCGGGCGCGCGCTTCACTCGGTCGCCGGCGTGGCCGAGAACGCCCGCACGGCCACCGAGCAAATGGCCTCGACGAGCGAGGCCTCGAATGCGTCAAGGGAAGTTCTGATCTATCCCGAGGCCTCGACCCTTCGGGGGGGGCCTTCCCTCGCCCTCACGCAGCGCTACGAGACGCGGGAAGGACCGGATGGCTTCATGATCTACGACACCGAGACCCACACCATCGCCCGCATCGGCAACCAGACCCAGTCGGGGCTGACGATGGAACAGGCGAAGAAGGCCGCGGACGCGCTTAGCACCGCCGCCAGCCACGCGGGCCAATAGGCCGAGACCTCGTCAGGCCTGGCGCCGACCCAGTTGCGCGGCGCGTTCGCTACCCACCAGGACCCGCTGACCGGCCGGCTTTGTCGCGCTGATCAGGTCGTGGACGAACTGTTCGAGCCCCGGCCAGGCTTGGGCGGTCCCGTCCGCTGTGGAGAACCGGCACAGGATCCCGTCGGGGATCAGGCCCGCCACTGCGTTCTTGAACCGGTAGCCCCGCTGCTCGGTCGCATCGATCGGCAGGTACTCGCCGAGCCTGGTCCAGTAGACGACGCTCTCTTCGTGGTCCGACGACTGGGCGAGCAACAGGCGCGCCGGCACGGTGACGGCATTGTCCAGGCGGATCTGCGTCGGTTCGTTGCGCAATAGGACGTAGCCGAAGGCCGGATAGCAGACCTCGGGCCGATGCAGCTGCAGCTCGTCGCTCTGCCGCTCGCCATGCGCCAACAGCATCAGCACCTGGTGGCCGCCCGGCCCGTCGGTATAGGCGCGGGTGACGAGTTGATTGTAGAGCTTCGAGGAGAGGGTTCCCGGGCCGTTCAGCGCCAGGGGGTCGCCCACGTCTTCCGAGGTCCAGGCGCCGAAGCTGCGGGGGATGAGATCGTCCAGCTTGGCCGACTGCAGCAGCGAGACGTAGTGGTGCGGCTTGAGCTGCCGGGCCAGCAGGGCGGCGCCGACACAGGCGGCGCCGGCGAAGAGTGCGCGCCGGTTCATCAGGCGGGCCGCCATGCGCGGGGCACGATCCGCACCAACAGGCTGTCGACCGCGAACACCAGGACCAGGTCGATGGCGAACAGCAGGAAGCCGGCCGTGTAGTGCAGGAAGCCCTGGGCGACCTCGTCGCCGAAGAAGTAGGTCAGGAGAATGAGGATCATGACGCGCAGGATGTTGCCGAAGATCGCGATGGGGATCACGAACGCCGTCATCAGCAGCGAATAGCGGATCGACGAGCCCCTCAGCAGGTAGATGTAGAGGAGGCTGATGGCCGTGAGCCCGACCAGGGAATTCATCCCCGAACAGGCGTCCTCCATCAGAAGCTGGTACTTGGACACGTAGATGGTGACGCCTTGCCGCGAGACCGGCAAGCCGACGGCGTACAGCGAGCGCATCGCCACTTCGGAGACGAACTGCTTCAGGGGCGCGGTGATCTTGTCGATCAGCCAGCCGGGCGGCGGAATGGCGAAGCCGAGGTAGAACAGCGGAAACCAGTTCCTGACCAGGGCGGCCACGCCGAAGGCCGAATGCAGCATGGCCACGCCGACGCCGAACAGGCCCAGCGTCTCCAGACTGATGAAATCGAACACCCGCCCGAAGACGTAGATCGCAAGGCCGAGGATCAACCCCAGGGCGCTCAGCCAGAGCGCGCCCTGCCTTGCGCTCGCGCGCGCCGCGGTCAATTGCCGGGCCAGCAGCCACAGGCCGGTGACCAGCACGATGGGTCCATGGGCGCCCGACTCGCGAACCCAGGCCTGGCCGGCGAGGGTCTTGATGGTCGGCACGGCCAGGGCCGCAAACCCCAGCAGGCCCGGCCACCAGTCGGTCAGCAGCTTGCGGATATCCAGCGCCGGCAGACGGTCGGCGGTAGCAGCCACGTCACGCGTCATTCAGGACAGTGCCGATCACCGTGGAATGGTCGGCGCGTAGCTGGGCCGCGAGGGTCTTCACGTCGGAAACCAGTCCTTTGTGACGCCGCGACACGATGAGGCTGTAGGCGGCGACCGAGGCGATCCGCCGGCCGTCCGCGCAGCTGTTCGCCGGCGGCGTATCGATGATGGTCATCTCATAGTCGCGCAGGCAGCTGTTGATCACCTGCTCGAAGGACGCCCGCGCCAGGAGTTCCTGCGCGTTGGGGGCCGCGCCGCCGGAGAACAGCACCGACATGTTGGGCAGGATATCGCCCTGCACGTAGTCGCCGACCGAGGCGCCCGCCACCGAGAGGCACTCGCGCAGGCCCGGAAGATCGCGATCGGGCCTGACGACGCGCTGGATCATCGGCTCGCGCAGATTCCCATCGATCAGCAGGGTCTTCACGCCGGCCTGGGCCAGGGAAACCGCCAGATTGGTGGCCACGAAAGTCGCGCCCAGCTTGGGACCCGCCTCGCAGATCGCCAGGGCGCGGCGTCCGGCCTCCACGTGCTGGGCCATGATGTGAGTGCGCAGGGCGCGGATGTATTCCGCGCTCTGGGCGAACGGATCCGACAGCGTCACCAGCGACTCCGAGAAGGAGTACTGGCCGCGCCGCACGTTCGCCGCCTCGACAGGCTGATGTAGAGTCATTCACCCCACCCCAGGGACACGAAGGAGAGAGAGCTCACGCCGGCGCCGATCGCGGCGTGGCCGGGCCGAGGCCAAGGATCCTGCGCAGCAGGCCGGTCTTCGGACGCGGCGAGCGGATGACGCCGATGCAGAGCACGTCCTTCGAAAGGTTCAGGTCTTCCACGCCCCGCACGCGCCGGTTCAAGAGCTCGAGCAGCAGGGACAGGGCCAGCCCCAGCCCGATGCCGAGGGCGGCGGCGCCGCCCAGCATGAGGGGTTTGTTGGGGAAGGTCGGCTTGGTCGGCGCGAGCACAATGCCCATTGGGGTCAGTCCAGACTCCGTCAGGGCCGCCTGCAGGGCGAGCTCGGCGCCCCGCGCCGCGGTTTTCTTGTATCCGTCGCGCCGCAAGTCGACCTCGGCCTGCAACTGACGAAGACGTTCGACCTTGTCCCGCTGGCTGATCACCCGGGACTTTTCTTCCTGCAACACGCGGCTCAGCGCCGCCGCGCCTGAGGCGCCGCTGGAGGCCTGCCGCGCCGCCGAGTCCTCCTGCGCCACCACCGCCGCCATCGTCGCGCGCTGGGCCCGGAGGTTCTGCATTTCGGGGTGATTAGGGCCGAGATTCTTGGCGACTTGCGCGATCTGCGCGTCGATCTGGGCCAGCTGCATCCTGGCGCCGGAAGTCGCCATGGCGACATTCGCGGCGTTCGGCATCGCCAGCTGACCGGCGAGCGCCGCCAGCCGGCCGCTGTCCATGTCCGTGTCGTTGGACTGCATGACGATGCCGGTCTCTTTCTCGTACGCGGCCTTCTTCATTTCGGCCTCGTCGGCCAGCTTGCGCAAGCCTTCCGCCTGCCCGTTGTACCAGACGGCGAGCTTCGCCGCGTCGCGCTGCTTGTTGGCCAGACTGGCTGCTATGAAGGCGTCGCGCAGGCCTTCGGCCCCGGCCCTGGCCTCCAGCGGGTTCGGCGACTTGAAGGTGATCTCGAGCACGGTGCTCGAGGTGATGGCGGTGGAGGTGGCGTCGCTGACCTGTTGCGCCAGCCAGCGGCGGAAGTCGCGGGTGTCGGTGCTGGGCCGCCCCTGATAGGCCCGGATGCGGCCGGGATCGGACAACCAGCCGAGCCGGTCCACCACGGGACCGGCCACCGAATAGTCCTTCACCAGTTCCTGCTGGGCGTCGAAATAGACGCCCGCATTTCGCACATCCACCGAGCCGCCGGACAGCGGATCCTGCTTCAGGATGTCCATGTTCACGCGCGCCGTCGCCTCATAGCGAGGCTGCACGAGGGTGACGACGGCGAACGCCCCGAGCACTGACGCGAGCAGCGCGACCAGGACGAGGATGCGCCTCGCCCACAGAATACGGAGGAACTGGATGATACTCATTCTGGATCTTCCGCTGCCCTAGAACAGGCGCTCCCCCACCTCGACGATATCGCCCGGCTCGACCTTGGTGTCGAGCTTCACGTCCTTCACCGCCACGTTCTTTCGATAGATCTTGACCTTCTTCTCGCTGCCCATCTCGGTCAGGCCGCCGCCTCTGGCGATCGCCTCGCGGACGGTGAGTTCCTTGGACACTGGGAATGGTCCCGGGGTCCTGACCTGGCCGGAGATGTAGAAGACCTCGCTGGTGGCGGCCGGGACGTAGATCTTGTCCCCCGCCATCACCACCGGATCGGCCCCGCCGGCGCCCATGGCCAGGTCCTCCATGGAATATTTCTTGGACGAGCCGTCGGCGCGGGTGAGCACGACGACGCTCGAGCCCTCGCCCGTGTGGGCGCCCACGCGGGCGATGATGTCGGAGAGGTGATAGGTCCGGTCGAGCGGCAGGAGCCCCGGGGTCGCGACGTTGCCCAGCACCGTCGCATAGCGGCTGGCGACGCCCGACACTTCAATGCGCACCACGGGGTTCGAATAAAACCCTCCCTTGGCCAGGGCGTCCTGGATCTGTTGCGCCAGCTGGGCCGTCGTCAGGCCGAGCGCCTTCACCTTGCCCAGCAGGGGCAGGAGGATGGTGCCTTCGGTCGAGATGCGCGCGCGGTTGTTGAAGTCGGTTCGGCCAAGGACGCCGATATCGACCGCGTCACCGATGCCGAGCACGAAGGCTTCGTCGACGATGACCGGCGCCGGCGCCGGCGCTGCCGCATCGGGCGCGGCGCCTGGGGCGGCGGTCGCACCGGGAGCACCCGGAGGGATCGGGTTGATCGGGGTGATCGGCGTGCTCCTGACCGGCGCGCCGATTGGCGGCGCCTTCGGCGTTTGCGCGTAGGCGGGCGCGAAGGAGCCGAACAGCAGAATGGCGGCCGTTAAAGATCGCAGCGTACGAATGGGGGCCTCCCACACCTGATTAGAACGACGTCGAGATCGTAAGGCTGACCCGGTCGTCCTTGAAGTTGAACAACGCAAGATCGGTCTTGCTCTCCTCGTGGTGAACGTCCGCTGACAGGGCGGATTTCCGCCCCACCTTGAACGTCACCCCGCCGCCCACCATCCATAAGTCCACCCGGTTGGGAGCGACTTCCTGAATGAGCGGATCAAGACCCTTAAAGGTTTCCTTCGACCAACTGCCGCCAAGATTCACCTGGATGCGTGAAGATAGGGTGTAGTCGGCGCCGAGGTCGACGCGGTCGGTCACCGCGAAAGCCGCCCCCTGCCGGATCGTGGCCTGCACGCCGCGGAAGAGGCTTCCGGTGAGATGCAGCCGCGGGCCGACCTGATAGGTCAGTCCGGCGTTCGCCGTCACCCCGTTAAAGGAGGTACTCTCTCCCGGCAACTGAGCCGACCCGAGGTCGGTGTTCGACGTGCTGTAGTAGACCCCGAGCTGGCCGGCGAGGCGCCTACCGATCGGCCGGCTGAACTGGACCCCCACGCTGGTGACGTCGAGGCTGTTCGGCGTGCCGGGCAGGGACGTGAGTTGATTCTTATAGTCCGTCTTGCTGTAGTCGACGACCAGGGAGACGTTGCCGAGGGTGTGGTTGGAGTAGCCCACCGAGCCTGACACCCCAGTCGTGTCGTAGTCGACGAGCAAAGCGGCGGTGTTCGTCACCCCGGAATGCAGCACCTGGACGCTTTCGGTCAGGCCCGCGGTCGAGACGCATGTCTCGCTGGCCGAGACCGTATAGCTCTGGATGGTGTTCTTGGTGACGAGGAGCGTGAGGTCTTCCAGACCGCTCTGCCCACGGTCGAAGGACAGCTGCCCTCCGAGCTGGCATTTTCCGAACGTCGCGTTGCCGGCGGCCGAGACGTCGATCTGCTCACGGCGAAGCGTTCGATTCCTCTGGTAGTAGTCGTATCCGAAGTAGCCCCTGAGTGCGAGACCCCGCCGCGGGTTCGGCGAGACGTAGTTGACGGTGATGCTGGGCGAATAGATCACGTCCGAGCTCTGCAGGCCGCGGATCGCGGCTGCGGTCTCGCTCCCGCGCGCAGCGTCGCTGTCGTAGGTCGTCCGCTCCTGGATCCCGATGGTCAGAGGTTGGCTCGGCCCGCCGAGCGTCGCGGGCGCCATGGTAGGGGCCGCCCCGCCCGCCTGGGCCCTGGCTGCGCCCGACGCGGCCGAGGCCAGAACAAGCGTCGCCACGCCGGCGAAGGCGTAGCCTAGCCGGCGGCTCTGAACCGCATCGGATCGCCGGCGAACCGCCGTACGGGACCGAGCATCTTGAGAAGTCGTGCAGACGTTGGCTGCCATTTCACCCCTGAGTGACGCCGAAACGCACTCGCCCCTCTTCCGTTTGTGTCAGCCGGCCTTGCCGGCGGGTGCGGCCGATCCGCCTTGAGTTGGCTTCCCCTTTGCGGGCGGCGGAGGCGGCGCATAGGCCTTGTTGTACACGACCTTGGCCTTCGGGTTCGAGACCACCGCTCCGAATTGCCTGCGCACGGTTTGCTGGGCGCGCTCGGCCTTGATGTACTGGGTCGCGTGCTTGGTCGCCACGTCGTTGGGCACCGGGACCAGCTTGGTGTCCACGATCTTGTTTGCGATCATCATGTTCTGCGCCGGCACGACGAAGACCTCCCCGGGGGGCATCTTCGCGATCTGGTCGAGCAGACGCACATCGACGGTGAGCGAGTCGATCGTCGCCTTCGCGGCGGTGTAGCGGATCCCGTGGCTCGTCAGCACCTGGCCGATCGCGTCGAGATCGTTCAAGGGCTTCAGTTCGTCGAGGACCTTGCGGTCGGTGATCGGCGGCAACCGCAGCTGATCGACAGTGAACACCTTGTGGTTCGCGTAGAACTCCGGGTGCTGCGTGATGAATTGCTGCACTTCTTCAGGGGCCGGTTGCGGCACCGCCTTGACGAGGCTGTTCTGCCAGGCCTGCACCAGCAGCGACTCTTCCATCCGCTGCTTTTGCAGGGCGAAGTCCGGCGACTTGGCGACGCCGGCCTTGGTGGCGGCCTCGGCGATCAGCTTGCGCGCCACGATGTTCTGAAGCGCCTGCTGCTCGGCGCGCTTGCGGGTCGCGGCGTCCGGCGCGTTGAAGCCGGCGAGCTCTGCCTGGATCTCCTGGACGGTGACCTCTTGGCCCCCCACCTTCGCGGCGACTTGCCCCGTTGGCGCTTTGCCGCCGCCGCTGCAACCGCCGAGGGGCGCACAAACGGCGAGCGCAAGGAACGCCACGCAACCTATTCTCATTTTCGATAGCCCCGAGCTTTTTTCGTTTCCCACGCCGAACGCAGCAATTTTCGTGCCGCCCCCGACGCATGCGTAAGCCTACAGGCTCGGACTATAAAAGACATCATCTGTCTGACTAGACGCATCTCGCGCGGGATATCCAAAGGCCGGGCGGAGGCCGGCTGCCACGCCTTCGATCCGCCGCACATGGAGGGACCACCTTGATCGCCATTCAGCCGCGCCGATAGAATCTGTGGAGGCCGGGGGCGCCTCCGGTGCAAGCTGGCGACGAATCGTGGGCTCGCCGGTTTGATCAACGTCCTTTAAGGCCCCGATCGTATGAAGGCCGCAGGTCGGACTGCGCGAAGGTCAAGGACAGCCGTTGAAACCGAGCACTTGGAAAGTCCGACTGCAGGCGTCCAACTGGTGGCAGGCTGCTCAAGCCGTCCTCCCGGACCCCCGGTCAGTTGCGGACCTCTGGCGAGAATGGCGCGCCCGGCCCCGGCCGATCGTGCTTCGGCCATATGTCGACCTTCACAGCCGCTGGCGGCTCGCGGCCAAGGTGCTGGCGCCGCTTGGCATCGGACTGTTCTGCATCGTTTACGGCTTCTTCTACGCGATCACCGCGCCTTATCTGATCATCCCGCTGGCCGCACCGATCGCGGTCCTGGGGCTGCTGGCGATCTGGGCGTTGCCGGAAAACAATGTCGTTCCGACAAAGGCGATGGAGCTCACCTTCTCCGCGCTGATCATAGGCCTGATACTTTGGCCGAACTACCTTGCCCTGGCTTTGCCCGGTCTCCCCTGGATCACCATGGTGAGATTGACTGGCTTTCCAATGGCGTTCTTCTTGTTGATCAGCCTTTCAGCCTCTACGACATTCCGCGATCGCATACTCGATACCTCGAGTGCGACCCCGCTGGCTTTCCGTATGTTCCTGTTGTTTTCCGCCAATGAATTCATCACCTTGCCTTTTTCCCACAAGCTGACGGAATCCATAAACAAGGTCATTATCCAGCAATTGAACTGGACCGGTGTGTTCCTGGTCAGCCTTTATATCTTCCGAAAGCCTGGAAGAATTGAGCGTTATCTCTTCCTCCTGCTCGCGATTGCGATCCCGATTGTCGCGCTGGCTTTCATCGAGTCGGAGGAGCAGCATGTGCTCTGGGCGGGGCACGTGCCGAGCTTCCTGCGGGTCGAGGACCCGTCCGCGCAACGGGCGCTGGCCGGCGCGGTGCGCGGCGCCACCGGTCAGTATCGCGCCAAGGCCACCTTCTCCACCGCGCTCGGGCTCTCGGAGTTCGTGGCGTTGATGACCCCCTTCGCCCTGCATTGGGCGGTGGGCCGTTATCCCCTCCTCCTGCGGCTTCTAGGCCTGGCGCTCATCCCTGCGCTCTATTTCGTCGTCCGGATGACGGACGCGCGCCTGGGGGTCGCGGGCTATCTGGCCTCCCTGCTCATCTATCTGCTGTTCTGGAGCCTGGTGCGCTGGCGCCGGCGGATGAGCGACATCCTGACGGCCGCCATCGTCTACGCCTATCCCTCGGTGTTCCTTGCGGCCGTGGCCGCGACGATGTTCGTCCACAAGATCCATGTGATCGTCTTCGGCGGCGGGGCCCAGGCCGCCAGCAACGAGGCGCGGGGCAACCAGTTCCGCATGGCCCTGCCCGCCCTGCTCCGCAACCCCATTGGGCATGGCGCGGGCCAGTCCGGGGACGCGATGGGCTATGGAGCCGGCGACTTCATCGCGATCGACAGCTACTACATCAGCGTCGCGCTCGACTACGGGATCATCGGCCTGACGCTCTATGTCGCCATGTTCGCCATGGTCATCGGGGCGGCCGTGACCACCATGCTGCGGGCGCCCCCGACGAACGACCGCGAAGCCGCTCTGCTGATGCCGCTCGCGACCTGCCTGTGCGCCTTCCTGGTGATCAGGGGCGTTTTCGAGCAGCCCGACATCCATCCGATGATCTTCATGATGGTCGCGATGGTGATCGCCCTGGTGGCGCGCGCCAAGGCGCAGGCCGCTCAGCTACCCGAAGTCGCCGCCCGCCAGGCGGTCATTGAGCAGCAGCCGCGCCGCATCCAGGCCGCCGCGGGCGCCGTCAGGCGGGGGCGTCAACGCCCTTAGGCGGCGTCAGCGCCGTCTGCCGTTCGGCCCAGCAGGCGCTAGTATGCTGGATTTGAAGTTCGCCAAAGTCAGCCGCAAGCGATTGCGAACTTCGGAATCGGGACACTAGCTGTCCGCCCACTCCGGAATGCCTCGCCTGTTGGCAAGACCGGCCACCCAGCCCTGCACCGCATAGTTCAATTGCCGCCAGGCCCGCCGCTTTCCAAAGCGGACCAGCAGAGTGGCCAGGGTGGTCAGGACGGTCATCGGAAAGAGCGCCGGGAAGCAGTCCCGGCTGAGCAGCACCCTATTGCGCTCGTTCAGGTAGACCGAGAGCCTCGAGCGGCCCCGGAGGTCGACGGCGTTTCCGGTGCTGGTGCCCTGCTTGTGCATGACGACGCCCTGGGCCGCGAAGCCGAGCCGCATCCCCTTCTTCAGCCCCCGCAGGCACCACTCCACTTCCTCGCAGTACAGGAAATAGTCCTCGCGCATGGGTCCAGCCGCCTCAAGGAACTCGCGCCCCACGAGCATCGAGGCGCCGTTCAGGAAGTTCTGCAGGCTCTCGACCCGTTGCGCATCGACGGTCTCGGCGCCGTCACGGCCGTGGCCCAAGGATACGGCGCGGGCAAGCCAGCGCTGCCAGCGGCCGCCGTAGGCCTGCACCCTGCCGTCCGACAGCTGGATGGTCCCGCCCGCGGCCTGGCAATCGCCGCGCGCGAGGCGTTCGACCAGGGCCGACAGCGCCACCGGGTCCGGACAGGTGTCGGGATTGAGAACCCACCAAGCGTCGGCGTCCGGCGCATGCCGCATGCAGAGGTTCACCCCGCCGGCGTAGCCCAGGTTGGAGGGGGCGGCGACCAGCCGGACGGGCTGTCCGCCTGGCAGGAAAGCCGGGATCCTGACGCTGAGGTCCGCGAATGCGGCCGCCCCGCCGTTCTCGCAGACGACGACCTCGAAGTCCGCATGCTGCGCCGCGGCCAGCGAGCCCAGGCAGTCGGCGAGGTCTTCCGGATTGCGGAAGCTCACGATGGCGATCGCGACGTGGAAGGACATGCTCAAGGGTTCGAAAACAGCAGGCGAAATGAGTCGCCGAACCGCCAGAAGCGGATCCGGAACAGCACGGCGATCGCGCCGACGCGCTGCCCCACCGAGCTGAGTTCCGGACTGGCGATCACCTTGGCGGCGTGGACGACGGCCGAGGCCGGCAGCAGCAGCGTCCGCAAGACCCATCGCAGGCGCCGGGCCGGGCCGCCGGCGGAGAGGCCCCAGGTCTCGGCGTTGATCCGCTTCCACTTGGAGACAAGTTCCGTCCATGACCGCCGTGCGGGATGCCCGACGACCGCCAGCGGCGCATAGCCCAGCGAGAAGCCGGCGGCCTGCGCGCGGCGCGACCATTCGACGTCCTCCGAGACGCCGGTCTTGAAGCCGCCGGCGCGGTCGAACAGCGGTCGCGGGCAGAAGAGATTGCCGGCGCCGGTGAAACCCTTGCGCTCGATGTAGGTCTTGAAATCGAAGGCGAACACGCGCTCGAACGCCTCGACCGGCGTGACCCGCGCCGGGTCAGCGACCAGCACGCGCACGCGGCCGCCCACAAAGTCGAAGGATTCCAGGGCCTTCACCCCCTCCTCGATCCATGAGGGCTCCGCTACGCAGTCGGAGTCGATGAACGCCAGAACGTCGCCGCTCGAGGCGGTCACGCCGCCGTTCCGGGCGGGACCGGCGCCCTTCTCCGGAACGACGACCAGCCGGGCCCGCTCGGCGATCACCTCGGCGACGGCGGCCGGCCCCTCCGGTGACACGTTGTCGGCGACGATCACCTCGAACCGGTCCTTCGGATAGCTCTGCCGGCCCAGCGCCGAAAGACACAGCGCCAAGCCGCTCAGGTCGCGATAATGGGGAACGATCACGCTCACCTTCGGAGCACTGGCTAACCGCACGGCCGTCATCAAGGAGCGCTCGCTTTCTCGTTGTGCTACGCCTAGCCGTTGGGCGTTGCGTTGACCTTACCACGCCAAAAATCTTTGCCGGGCAGCGCGGGCCGGTAAGCCGATATGCGGCGTGGCGCGTTGGTGACGTGAGGCTCGACAACAGGCGGGCGCCATTTATCGGCCTCAGCCATGAAGCAGTAAGCTTTCTGTGGCGTAAGCTTGACGATGTACCGCCGCGCCGCGGCTACGATGGAGATACGACGTGGCATTGCCAAAACTCTTCCGCTCGTCAAACAAGCGGAAAGGGCAGCCGGCGCCTGACGCCGCTCAGAAGCTGCGGCTCGCCCTGCCGGACATGTTCCAACAGGCGGCGCCTGCGAGTTCGTCCGCCGACCTGCCTCGGTTCTCCGCAAGCGCCGCCGACCAGCCCAACCGGCGCGACGATCGATTCGGCGCCGCGCGGATGAAGCTGCGCAACGCCTATACCCCGTCGCAGCCGGTGTTCGACCGTCGGATGTTCGCCGGCCGCCTCAACGTGCTGAAGGCCGCCATCCGCTCCATCGAAGACCAGAGGCTGCACCTGGTGATCTATGGCGAGCGGGGCATCGGCAAGACCTCGCTTCTCCACATGCTGGCCTCGGCCGCCCGGGAAGCCCGCTACATCGTGGTCTATTCCTCGTGCGGCGCAGCGTCGAACTTCGACGAGACGTTCAGGGCTGTGGCGAGCGACATTCCGCTGCTGTTCCACAGCGACTACGCACCCACCACCGCGGAAGCCGAGACTGGGTCCTCCCTGGCCAGCCTGCTTCCAACCCGTAAAGTTCTCCCCCGTCAGTTCGGGGACCTCTGCACGAAGCTGACCGGCACCCGGGTCCTCATCATCCTCGACGAGTTCGACCGCGCGGAGTCCCTCGAGTTCCGCCGCGACCTGGCCGAGCTGATCAAGATCCTGTCGGACCGGTCGGTTCGCGTGCAGCTGGTGATCGCCGGCGTCGCCGCCGACCTCGCCGAACTCGTCGAGCACATCCCGTCGGTGCGCCGCAACATCCTGGCGATCCCCGTGCCGCTGATGCCGGCGGAGGAGATCGGGGAACTGGTGACCAACGGCGAGCGCACCAGTGGAATCACCGTCACGCCCTCGGCCCGCGACCACATCGTCGCGATCTCGGCGGGCTCGCCCTACATCGCCAGCCTCCTGTGCCATCACGCGGCGCTCGACGCCATCGACGACCAGCGGCTGGACGTCCTGCCTTCGGACGTGGCCTCGGCCCTCGAGCAGGCGCTGGGCGAGCTCGGCACCCGCATCTCCAAGAACACCATGGCGCAGGTCCATCGGCTGGTGAACGACACCGGCACCGACCTGCTCAGCCTGATCGCCTCGGCCTCCCTGTCCGGCGGCGGCGAATTCGACGCCGCCGCGGTGGAGGCCAAGGCCGGCGGGGCCACCAAGGCCGCGCGCTGCAAGAGCATCGTCGCCGAACTGGCGGCGCAGCAGATCCTGCTGCAGGAGCGCGACGACGGCTTCGGCAAGCGCTACGCCTTCATCGAGGACGCCGTGCCCTCATACCTCTGGTTCCTCGCGCAGCAGCAGACGTTTCGCGAAGAAGATGTAGCGCCCCAGCGCGTGAGAGCGCGCTAGCCGCTCCTCGAACTCCCTCGCCCAAGGCCGTCCGCCTGGTCTGGCGGACGGCCGGCGGGCCCTCCATCACCATCTCGGATATCCGCCTCGTTCGATCGACGGACCGGCCGGCCGTCCTTTGGCGAGGTCCGGACACAGCTAGCGGTCGAAGGACGCGCTTGGCGCGCGGCGAGCCTCGCTCTTCCCGCACCGCCGCGCGTGGCGGTGCGCTGTGCGCGGTCGCCTCACAACAAGAAAAGGCTCCCCGGACCCTGCGGTCCGGGGAGCCCTCTGATCGATAAGTCGCCTGGTGACTAGAAGATCCAGTCGGTCGACGAGAGCGCGGTGACGCCGGCGAGCTTGGCGACCGCCACGAAGCTGGCCGATCCGGTCGGGCCGTCCACGTCGACAAGGACGGTGGTGCCGGTGGTGTCGGTCTGGAACTTCACCCACTGATCGGCCACGGGATCGGTCCCCTGATAGGCGGTCAGGAGCGTATGCAGGTCGAGCGTGTCCTGCCCGTGGGTGAAGTCGGTGATCTGGGCGGCGACGGTCGGGGCCTTCTGGAAGTAGAAGACATCGGCGCCCGCGCCGCCGGTCATGGTGTCGGTCCCGCCCACGGACACCAGCAGGTCGCCGGTGGAGCCGCCGGTGAGGACGTCGGTTCCAGTGGTCCCGATGACCGCCAGGCCGCCGTTCTGAGTCACCCAGGTGGTGAGCAGCGAGACGTCGCCGATCGCCGCGGTGGGGATGGTGGTGTTCGGCCCCAGGACGAAGTTCACGTTGTCGGCGCCGCCGGCCTGCTGGAGGTTCACGACATCACTGCTCACCGAGTTGCCGGT
>NZ_JAQGIZ010000005.1 GCF_028290885.1 Phenylobacterium sp. | reverse complement strand
AGGATGGCCGGCCGCCCGTCGGGCAGCTTCAGCATCCGCAGCGTCGGGTCGAGGGTGGCGAACAGCATGTCCTCGGCGACGACTTCGGACTGGGTCAGCCGGTTGAACAGCGTCGACTTGCCGGCGTTGGTGTAGCCGACCAGCGCCACCGTCGGGTACGGCACCCGGCCACGCGCCGAGCGCTGCAGGGTGCGTGTGCGGCGCACCTCCGTCAGTTCGCGCTTCAGCTTGCCGATCTTCTCGGCCAGCAGCCGCCGGTCGGTCTCGATCTGCGTCTCGCCCGGGCCGCCCATGACCCCGAAACCGCCGCGCTGGCGCTCCAGGTGGGTCCAGGTGCGCACCAGGCGCGACCGCTCATAGGAGAGCCTCGCCAGCTCGACCTGCAGCCGGCCTTCCCGCGTCCGGGCGCGGCGGGCGAAGATCTCCAGGATCAGGCCGGTGCGGTCGATGACCTTCACCTGCCAGGCCTTTTCCAGGTTGCGCTGCTGCACCGGCGTCAGGCTGTCGTCGACGATCGCGACGTCGGCCTCGGCGAGCTCGATGATCTTGCCGATCTCCTCGACCTTGCCCTTCCCGAACAGGGTCGCCGGCGTCAGGCGACGCAGGCTCGCGACCAGGGTCTCGCGAACCTCCAGGTCGAGCGCCAGCGCCAGGCCGACGGCCTCGTCCAGGCGCGCTTCGGCCTCCCGGGAGGCGTTGCGGCCCTCCCGGTCGGGGTGGATGACGACGGCGCCTTGGACAGGCGCCTCGCGGTCAACGGCTTTTGAAGATCTCAATCGGACTCGTCTTCGCCGGGCTCATACAGCTGCACGGGCTGGGCCGGCATGATGGTGGATATCGCGTGCTTGTAGACGAGCTGCGATTGCCCGTCCCTGCGGAGCAGAACGCAGAAGTTGTCGAACCAGCTCACCACGCCCTGCAGCTTTACGCCGTTGACCAGGAAGATGGTGAGCGGCGTCTTCGACTTGCGTACGCTGTTCAGGAACGTGTCCTGCAGGTTCTGTTTCTTCTCGCTCACGGCTTTTCGCCTCTTTGTTTTGATCGGGCGACCAAAGCGCCGCCCACACACGCAAGTCAGCTAGACTGGGTTTTGCGACAGGCGCAATCGCAGGCGTCGTCTTAGATGGCCGAGGCCTTCGCCTGCTCGATATAGAGACGCCTAAGCCTCGCCGCCACCGGACCGGGCTTTCCCTCGCCCACCGGCTTGCCGTCTACGGCGATCACCGGCAGCACCAGCGTGCCTGCGCCGGTGATGAAGGCCTCCTTGGCCGCGACGGCGTCGGCCGGCGTGAAAGGGCGCTCATCGACTTCCAGCCCCTCGCGGCGGATGACCTCCAGCAGCGAGCCGCGGGTGATGCCGCGCAGGATGTTGGCGTTGGTGTCCCGCGTGCGCAGCCGCCCGTCGCCGTCGACGATCCAGGCGTTGGAAGAGGCCCCCTCGGTGATGAAGCCCAACTCGTCGACGAACCAGGCCTCCGCGGCGCCGGCCGCCCGCGCCTTCTGCTTGGCGAGCGCATTGGGAAGCAGGTTCACGGTCTTGATGTCGCAACGGCCCCAGCGGGTCTCCGGCGTGGTGACCACGGAGACGCCCTTGGCGGCGCGGGCCTCCGAAGCGACCCTGTCGGTGGCGCTCACCGTCATGATCACGGCGGGCCGCACCGGCGGATTGGGGAAGGCGTGGTCGCGCGGGGCTACGCCGCGGCTGACTTGCAGGTAGAGCAGGCCCTCGCGGATGCGGTTGCGGCGCACCGTCTCCTTCAGCACCAGGGTGAGCGCGGCGCGGGTCATCGGCATGGGGATGGCGAGTTCGCTTAAGGATCGCTCCAGGCGCGCGAAATGCCCCTCGGCGTCGCTGAGCCTGCCGTCGAACAGCGCCCAGACTTCGTAGACCGCGTCGGCGAACTGGTAGCCGCGGTCCTCGATGTGGACGGCCGCCTCGCCCTGCGGGACGAAGCGGCCGTTGACGTAGGCGATGCGGCCCATCAGCTCAATTCTTCCTCGAGCGCGCGGGCGCCGGAGAGGCCGAGCGACTTCAGCTTCCGATGCAGGGCCGAGCGCTCCATGCCGATGAAGGCCGCGGTGCGCGAGATATTGCCGGAGAAGCGCAGCATCTGGGCGTTGAGATACTCGCGCTCGAACACCTCGCGGGCCTCGCGCAACGGCAGGGCGATCATCCGCTCGGCGCCCAGGCTGGTGGCCTGGTCGGTGACCATGGCCTCGGCCGGCAGCATGTTGGCGGTGATCGGATCGGACGGCGCGCCGGAGGCGAGGATCAGCATCCGCTCCACATTGTTGCGCAGCTGGCGCAGGTTCCCTGGCCACGCGCGCACCTGCAGGGTGGCCAGCGCGTCGTCGGCCAGCCGCCGCTTCGGCATGCCGGTCGCCTCGCTGATCCGCTCGATGAAGTACTCGACCAGCTCCGGGATATCCTCTCGTCGCTCCGAGAGCCCGGGCACGTTCACCGGCACGACGTTCAGCCGGTGGAACAGGTCCTCGCGGAACCGGCCCGCGGCGATCTCTTCGCGCAAATCGCGGGAGGTCGAGGAGACCACGCGGACATCGACATGCACGTCCGAGTCGCCGCCCACGCGGCGGAAGCTCTGGTCGACCAGCACGCGCAGGATCCGTCCCTGGGTCTCGCGCGGCATGTCTGCCACCTCGTCGAGGTAGAGGGTGCCGGCGTGGGCGCGCTCGAAGACGCCGACCTTGGCGGTGCGGCCGTTGTCGCCCTCCTGGCCGAACAGCTCCACGTCCATGCGCTCCGGCGTCATGCCGGCGGCGCTGATCGGCACGAACTCGTTGCGGGCGCGGTTCGACGCCCCGTGGATCAGGCGCGCCACGGTTTCCTTGCCGGATCCCGGCGGGCCCGAGATCAGGACGCGGCTGTTGGCGCCGGCCAGCTTGACGATCATCTGGCGCAGCTGCTGGGCGGCCATCGACTTGCCGGTCATGCCCTCGGGCGTGATCGCCTGGGTGCGAAGGCGGCGGTTTTCGCGGCGCAGGTTGGCCGCCTCCAGGGCGCGCTCGACGACCAGCAGCAGGCGATCGGATTTGAAGGGCTTTTCCAGGAACTCGTAGGCGCCGCGCTTGATGGCGCTGACCGCGGTTTCGATGTTGCCGTGGCCCGAGATCATGATCACCGGCAGGTCGCCGTCGAGCGCCTTGACCAGGTCCAGCAGCTCCAGCCCGTCCATCCCGCCGCCGGCCATCCAGATGTCGAGGATCAGCAGCGCCGGCTTCCGCGCCCGGACGGCCGCCAGCGCCGACTCCGAGTCGGTGGCGGTGCGCACTGCATAACCCTCGTCGGCGAGGATCCCCGCCACCAGTTCGCGGATGTCCGCCTCGTCGTCGACCACCAGAACGTCAGACGCCATCATCTAGTCCTTCAAGCCGTCACGGTTTCGGGTTTCGGCGCGGACCGGGTGCGCGCCGAGGGCGGAAGACGCAGGATGGCGAGCGCGCCCGGGCCAGCCGGCGCGTCGGTCAGCTCCAGTTCGCCGCCATGGTCTTCCAGGATGCGTTTGACGATCGCCAGGCCCAGGCCGGTGCCCTTCTCGCGGGTCGTCACATAGGGTTCGGTCAGCCGGTCGCGATCCTTGGCGGGCAGGCCCACGCCGTTGTCCTCGACCTCGAAGGCGACGCCGGTCTCGTCCGAGACCAGGCGCGCGCGGATACGGCCCTTGGTCCGCGCCGCGCGGCGGGCGCTGACCGCTTCGGCGGCGTTCTTCAGGATATTAGTCAACGCCTGCGCCAGCATCCGCTCGTCGGCCAGCAGGCGGACCTCGGGAATCGGCTCCTCGAGTTCGACGTCGATGCCGGGACTGGCCACCCGCTGGGCGAACACCGCCGCGCGGATCAGTTCGGAGGCGTCCTGCTCGGCGAATTTGGGCGCCGGCATGCGCGCGAACGCGGAGAACTCGTCGACCATGCGGCCGATGTCGCCGACCTGGCGCACGATGGTGTCGGTGCAGCGGTCGAAGGTCTCCAGCTCGGAGGGCGCGATATCCTTGCGGTACTTCTTCCGTAGCCGCTCGGCCGAGAGCTGGATGGGGGTGAGCGGGTTCTTGATCTCGTGGGCGATGCGGCGGGCGACGTCGCGCCAGGCGGCGTTGCGCTGGGCGGTGACCAGGCGGGTGATGTCGTCGAAGGTCAGCACCTGGCCGTCCTCGATGTGGCTGGCGCGCACCCGCAGGCGCCGCGTCTCCCGGCCGCGGACGATGTCGACCTCCTCCTCCGCCTCGGCCCCGCGGCCGGCCTGGGCGGCGACGGCGGCGATCTCGGGGGCGATGTCGGCGAGCTTGCGGCCGCGGCCATGCTCGGCGGCCAGGCCCAGCAGCACTTCGGCCTGACGGTTGGCGGCGGAGATCTGGCCGTCCGCGTCGAGACTGATCACGCCGGCGCTGACTTCGGCCAGCACGGTCTCGATGAACTCCCGCCGTCGCTCGGCCTCCTCACGGGCGCGCCGCAAGGCTTCCTGCTGCGCCTGAAGATCGTGCGTCATGCTATTGAATGCACGTGACAATACGGCGATCTCTTCGGGGTCGTGGTCGGCATCGACGCGGGCGCTCAGGTCGCCGCTGGCCACCTTGCCCGCCGCTTGCACAAGCCGCGCCACCGGGCCGGAGATGGCGTTGGCCGCGCCCAGGCCCAGCCAGACGGCGCCCACCAGCACCAGCAGCGCGGTCTCGGCATAGCTGAGCGCGAAGATGGTCTGGATCTTCTGGCGGTTCTGAGCGGCGTCGCGATAGGCCACCAGGCTCGCCTCGGCCTCCAGCAGGTGGGCGACGATCCCCTTCTCCACCGGGCGGACGACATAGAGGTAGGCGTCCGGATAGGCGCGCAGCCTGTAGACCGAACGCATCACGTCGCCGCAGTTGCGGTTGCAGAGCCAGATGTCGCCCTGGTCGGCGGCCTTGAAGCTGGAGGCCGGCGGCATCACCAGGGGACCGGCCTGCGCCGCCTCCGCCCGCGCCAGCACCCGGCCGTCGCGGTCGATCAGATAGGCCGCCGGGAAGGCGTGGTAGGAAGCCAGGCTCGCCAGGAAGTGGTTGAAGGTGATCGGGCTCGCCTGCAGCATCGGCGCGGCGCGGTTCAGGTCGCCGCCCATCAGGGTGACGTGGTCCTGGATGTAGCGGCTCTGCTCCTCGACGTAGGAGCGCGCGACGGTCGCCGAGTTCTCAACCACGGTCTGCACACGCTGGCTGAACCAGTTGTCGACCCCGCGATTGACCAGCACCCCGTAGAACAGCGCCACCACCACGGCCGGCGCCACCGCGGCCATGGCGAAGAGGGTGACGAAGCGGACCTGCAGGCGCGCGCCCGGATCGCGGTCGCGGGCCTCCAGCAAGGCTGCGAATCGTAGGAACACGATCAGGGTCAGAGCCAGGATCAGGACCAGGTTGAAGCCCAGGACCGTGAGGATCAGCTGGCTGGCGGGGCCCAGGGGCCCGGTCGAGGGCGGCGAGGCGGCCAGCAGGATAGCGAGGCCGGTGAGCGCCGCGGCCAGGCCGTAGCCGAAGCCCAGCACAACCCGCGACTGCATCGCCTGCCAGACGCGCCCGGCCCCGGCGCCGGCCACCCACTGTCGAACATCCAAAGCCATTGGCGGGGAGCCTAAGCGACTGTGCCCCAAACTCAACAGTCTTGTTGCAAGGATGCGTCAGGCTGCGGCGGAGCGCCTCAGGCCTTTCTGCTGAGCAGGCAGAACGCCACGCCGTGGGGGTCGAGGCCCTGGATGATCCAGGAGCCGTTGGGCACCGCCTGCGGGCCCATCAGGACCGTGCCGCCGGCGGCTTTCACCCGCTCAGCGGCGGCCCCGATGCTGTCGACCTGGATGTAATAGTTCCAGACCGGGGCGGGCACGTTCGGGGGCTTGGTCATCACCGCGCCGACGGTCTCGCCGTCGGCGGCGAAGGTCTGGTAGGTCCCCATCGGCCCCATGTCGACGGCCTCGGCCTTGGTCCAGCCGAACAGGCCGGAATAGAAATCGAAGGCCTTGGCGCCGTCGCCGGCCCAGAGCTCGCGCCAACCGAAAAAGCCCGCGTCATCCGGGCCCCCAGTCGGCGGCCCCTCGGCGGCGAAGCCCTTGTAGAGAAAGAAAACCGCGCCTTGCGGATCGGCCACCGTGGCGAAGCGCAGGATGCCGGGGATGTCCATCGGCTCGCTCAGCACCTTGCCGCCGGCCTCGCGCACCTTGACCGCGAAGCCGTCCACGTCGTCGACTGCGATGTAGCCGAACCAGCCCGGGCGGGCGATGCCCGCCCGTTCGCCGTCCGGAGCGGGTGCGATCCCGGCCACGCCTTTCCCATCCACCTGCAGCAGGGTGTAGGGCATGCCCTGGCCGACGTCCTGCAGGCCCCAGCCGACGACCTTGCTATAGAACGCGCCCGCCCCGCTCGGATCTGGCGTGACCAGTTCGTACCAGTGGAAGTTGCCGCGCGCCTGCGCCATGGCCGTATCTCCGCTGAGCGTCCCCAGCCTGGGGATGGCCACCTTAGCGTCGGCCGCGCTGCATCTCCACGCCCAGATCGGAGATCTTCTTGCGCAGGGTGTTGCGGTTGAGCCCGAGAATTTCGGCGGCGCGGACCTGGTTGCCGCGGGTGGCCGACAGGGTCAGCTGGATCAGCGGCCGCTCGACCTCCTCCAGCACCCGGTCGTAGAGGCCCGCGGGCGGCAGGCCGTCCGGCTGGTCGGCGAAATAGCTGGAGAGCTTGCGCTCCACGAGCTGCGCCAGGGTTGCTGGGCCCTCCTCGCCCTGCACCGCCGGTTGCTGGTCGGCGAGCTCGCGCTCGACGATGCGGGCGGTGATCAGGTCCTCGCCATAGAGGGCGCAGATCCGGCGGACCAGGTTTTCCAGCTCGCGGACATTGCCCGGCCAGGAGTGCTGCCGCAGCCGGTCCAGCGCCGCGGCGTCGATGGTTTTCGACGGCAGGCCTTCGCGGTTGGCGCGCAGCAGGAAGGCCCGCGCCAGGTCGGGGATGTCGTCAGCCCGGTCGCGCAGCGGCGGCAGGCGCAGCGGGGCGACGTTCAGGCGGAAGAACAGGTCCTCGCGGAACAGCCCCTGCTGGATCAGCCCGCGCAGGTCGCGATTGGTGGCCGCGATGATCCGCACGTTCGGCCGCCGGCCGGTCTTGGGATTGAGCGCCGGCTCCGAGCCGTCGATCACCCGCAACAGCCGTGTCTGGGCGTCCAGCGGCATGTCGCCGATCTCGTCGAGGAACAGGGTGCCGCCATCGGCGTCGATCAGCTTGCCGGCGTCGCCGTCCTCCTTGCCGAACAGCTCGGTCTCCACCCGCTCGCGCGGGACGGCGGCCAGGTTGATGGTGACGAACTTGCCGTCGCGCCGCCGGCCCATGTCGTGCAGGGCGCGGGCCACCAGCTCCTTGCCGGTGCCGGACTCGCCGGTGATCAGCACGGTCAGGTCGGCGCCGACCAGGCGCGCGATCG
>NZ_JAQGIZ010000248.1 GCF_028290885.1 Phenylobacterium sp. | reverse complement strand
TGGCGCTGGCCTTCGAGGAGCTGCGGTTCTTCTCGGACAAGTTCGAGATCCTGGGGGTCTACCCGGCCGATCCGTTCCGGACGCGGGGGTAGGGGCGGCTAAGTTGCTCCCCCGTTGGGGGAGCTGTGAGCGAAGCTGACTGAGGGGTCCTCAGCAATCTGAGCGGACCCCCTCCGGCGCTTCGCGCCACCTCCCCCAAGGGGGGAGGAACTAGTTAGTCCTTCTCCTCCACCCACGCCCTGATGAGCTGGTGGGCGATGGCCAGGCGTTGGGGGGCGAAGGTTCCGTCGATCTTGCCGGCGATCAGCTCGCGGGCCTCGTCGCGGGTGAACCAGCGGACTTCGGAGAGCTCGGTCTGGTCGGGGCAGCCCTCCTCGTCCTCGACCTCGGCGATCAGGCCGATCATCAGCGACGACGGGTAGGGCCAAGGCTGGGTCGAGTGGTAGCGGACCTTCACCGCGTGCAGGCCGGCTTCCTCGTTGAGCTCGCGCGCGCAGGCCTCCTCGATGGATTCGCCGGGCTCCAGGAAGCCGGCGAGCGCGGAGAACATGCCCTTGGGCCAGGCTTCCTGACGGCCCAGCATGCAGCGGTCGCCGTGGTAGGGCAGCATGATCACCACCGGGTCGGTGCGCGGGAAGTGCTCGGAGCCGCAGGCCGGGCACTGGCGCTTCCAGCCGCCCTCGGTGGCCTGGGTCGGCTGGCCGCAGACCGCGCAGTGCCGGTGGCGCCGGCGCCACTCGAACATCTGCTTGGCGGTGGCGAGGATGGCGGCGTCGGGCCCCGGCAGCTTCAGCGCCACGGCCCGCAGGTCCTCGAACTTGCCCAGCCCCTGCAGCGGGCCGTCGCTCGGGTCGGCGGCGTCCTCGATATCGACGGCGAAGACCGCGGTTTCCTTCCACAGGCCCATGAACAGCAGTCGCTCCGGCCCGCCCGCCAGCTCGCCGACCAGCTTGGCGGGCAGGTAGGCGATCTGCAGGCCGCCGTCCTCGCCTTCGGTCTTGGGGGAGGGCTCCACCAAGGGCCGCCCGTTCCACAGGGCCAAGCCAAGCGAGTCCGGCGAGGCCAGCTGCTTGGCGATCCACTCGGGCTTGGCGCGCCGGTCGCTGGCGCGGTCCAGCGGATTGCCGGCGAAGGTGTTCTGGAAGGCGTCTAGGGGCATGGGTGGGTCGTCTTAGCGCGGAGAGGCGCGAACCCCAAGCTGCCGTCACGACCGTTCCAGCAATAGCTCAGGACTGGACCGCGCCCGGCCATTGGACTCTAACGCTTGGCGAAACGGCCTGGGGGCCGGAACGGGGGGCGGGGTAGCTAAGCCGGCGCGCGGCCCCCACATCGCAGGGGCCAGCGCGCTCTGCGCGTCCGTCGAACCCCTAGGGAAATCCGATCCATGTCCGAACCGTCCGCCTACGCCCCGCCCACGGTCTGGACCTGGAACAAGGAGAACGGGGGCCGGTTCGCCAACATCAACCGCCCGGTCGCCGGGCCGACGCACGAGAAGGAGCTGCCGGTCGGCCGCCACCCCTTGCAGCTCTATTCGCTGGCGACGCCCAACGGCGTGAAGGTGACGGTGATGCTGGAGGAGCTGCTGGCCCTGGGCCACACGGGCGCGGAATACGATGCCTGGCTGATCAACATCGGGCAGGGCGACCAGTTCGGTTCCGGCTTCGTGGAGGTGAACCCCAACTCCAAGATTCCCGCCCTGATGGACCGTAGCGGGCCCACGCCCATCCGGGTGTTCGAATCCGGCGCGATCCTGATCCACCTGGCGGAGAAGTTCGGCGAATTCCTGCCCACCGAGCCCGGGCCCCGCGCTGAGACGCTGTCATGGCTGATGTGGCTGATGGGCTCGGCGCCCTTCCTGGGCGGCGGCCTCGGCCATTTCTACGCCTATGCGCCCACCAAGATCGAATACGCCATCGACCGCTACGCCATGGAGGTGAAGCGGCAGCTGGACGTGCTGGACCGCCGCCTGGCGGAGAGCGAATACCTGGGCGGCGCGGCGTACACCATCGCCGACATGGCGACTTGGCCCTGGTACGGCGGGCTCGTGAAGGGGGTGCTCTACGAGGCCGGCGAGTTCCTGTCCGTGAGCGAATACAAGAACGTGTTGCGATGGACCGACCAGATCGCCGAGCGGCCGGCCGTGAAGCGCGGCCGGATGGTCAACCGCACCTGGGGCGAGCCCGCCAGCCAACTGCCGGAGCGGCATGAGGCCAGCGACTTCGAGACCAAGACGGGGGACAAGCTCGCGGCGGAGTAAGTGGGCCCGCGAGCGCCCTAGAACCGGAGCTGCGCCGCCAGCGTGCCGCCGCGGTCGAATACGTGCAATTCCACCCGCTCGCCGGAGCGCGCCGCGGCAAGCGCCAGGCGGCGGGCCGCCGCCTCGGCCCGTCCGCCGGAGCGGAAGAACGTCGGCTCGCCCAGGCCGGACAACTGCCAGCCGTGGTTTCCTGCAGAGACTTTGAACACGCGCATCCGATCTTTCCTCCCCAGGACGCCCTTAGTGGCTCGGATATGCTCAGCAGGATGCCGGGGCGCGCAGCCGGCGTCTGTCCAGCCCAAGACAGAACGGCGT
The DNA here is from genome assembly GCF_028290885.1 of Phenylobacterium sp. Taxonomy (GTDB): domain Bacteria; phylum Pseudomonadota; class Alphaproteobacteria; order Caulobacterales; family Caulobacteraceae; genus Phenylobacterium. Next base: position 6,667 of record NZ_JAQGIZ010000248.1, on the reverse strand, counting down.
TTTTCCTGGAGCGTGACAGCTGAAAATGCGTGCAACATCGGCGATGATCACGCTCTAAGCGCCTGAATTATAGTCAGTTTCTTCGGCTAAGGTGATGCCGCCGAAAAAGGCTCTAGGCCGGGCGCGCCCTTACGGCTGCCGCCGGCTCGGCTTCCGGCAGGCCTCCCAAGAGCATCTGGTCGCGCCGCATCGCCTGGTAGCACTCACAGGCGTGCTCTCTCAGCACGCTGCGGTCGCGGATCGCCACGCGCGAGCGCGCCAGGGCCACCGCACCCCCTGCCTGCAGCGCCCGCAGCGTCGGATTCACCGAGGTGCGCTGCACCCCCAGCATCTTGGCGAACACCTCCTGCGACAGCGCGATCTCGTCGCTTTCCAGCACGTCTGAACAGGTGAGCAGCCACCGGCTCAGCCGTTGCTCCACCGAGTGGCGGGCGTTGCACGCCCCGTTGCGGATCGCCGCGCACAGCTTGCGCACCATGTACCGCTCGACGACCTCCTGGACGCGGTGCGAGGCGCCGCACGCCTCGATCAGCCGCTGGGCCTCCAGGCGCGACGCGCGGGCCTCGACGTGGCAAACGTCGCGGGTCACCGCCCGGTGCAGCCCCAGCACAGACGCCGCCCCGACTGCGCCCTCCCGCCCGATCAGGGCGCACTCGATCTCCGAACCGTCCTCGAAAATCATGAGCTTCGAGACCGCGCCGCTCTGCGGGAACCAGACGTAGCGGATAAGTTCGCCGGGCTCGCAGAGCACCTGCCCCGCCTTCAGGGTCACCTCCCGAAGGTGGGGGCGGACCAGATCGCAGTCCTCGCCAATCGCCGCGAGGACGCCATTGTTCCTCGGCAACACGGGTCGGTCTCCGTCCCTGTGTTGGTAATGCGCGAAGCTCGTCGCGGTGGCGGCGAACGATGTTCACTCTGTCGTGCTTGGCAGCGGGCGACCCCCTTGCCCTAACGGCCCCCACCCTTCATATACCCGCCCGGAGATCGGCGACGGGCGGACGCCTCGCCAACCTGGTCAGGGCCGGAAGGCAGCAGCCATAACGAGTTTCGCTCCGGGTCGTCGTTCGGTCTCCACCCGCCTTCGCCCAAGGGCTACGGCGCGGCAAGCCACTGCCTTGGCCTCGCGGCTACGGCGCGGCGGGCCCATCTTCTCAATTCCTGACTTTGCCGGGACCGGTCGGTCCCGTTAGATGGACTCATGGGCGACGACGACCTCATGCGCGACGATTCCGAGCCGCCGGAGCGTGACCCGAACACGGGCGACATGTTTGGCGACGCGCCGAAGCCGACGGTGAGCGACGACCAGTCGGCCGCCTACACCGTCATCGCGCGCAAGTACCGGCCGAAGACCTTCGACGACCTCTATGGCCAGGAGGCCATGGTGCGGACGCTGAAGAACGCCTTCGCCTCGGGCCGCATCGCGCACGCCTTCATGCTGACCGGCGTCCGCGGGGTAGGGAAGACCACCACCGCGCGCCTGCTGGCCCGGGCGCTGAACTACGAGACCGACAGCGTCCACGAGCCGACGCTCGACCTGGCCGTGGAGGGGATCCACTGCGCCTCGATCATCGAGGGGCGGCACATGGACGTGCTGGAGCTCGACGCCGCCAGCAAGACCAAGGTCGAGGAGATGCGGGAGCTGCTGGACGGAGTGCGCTACGTGCCCACCTCGGCCCGCTACAAGGTCTACATCATCGACGAGGTGCACATGCTCTCGCCGAGCTCGTTCAACGCGCTCTTGAAGACGCTGGAAGAGCCGCCGCCGCACGCCAAGTTCATCTTCGCCACCACCGAGATCCGCAAGGTGCCGGTGACCATCCTGTCGCGCACCCAGCGCTTCGACCTGCGGCGCGTCGAGCCCGAGGTCATCGTCAAGAACCTGGAGATGATCTCCGAGGCCGAGGGCGCGCGCGTCGACGCCGACGGCCTGATGCTGATCGCACGCGCCGCCGAGGGCTCGGTGCGCGACGCCCAGTCGATGCTCGACCAGGCCATCGTCCAGGCCGAGCCTGGCCAGACGGTCACCGCGGCCACCATCCGCGACATGCTGGGGCTCGCTGATCGAGCCCAGACAATTTCGCTTTTTGAGCAACTGATGCGCGGCGAGGCGGGGCCGGCCATCGAGACCTTCCGCACGCTCTACGGCTACGGCGCCAACCCCGACCAGGTGATGCTGGACCTGCTGGACCACTGCCACGGCGCCTCGGTCGCCAAGGCGATCGGGCCGCAGGCGCTGATCATGCCCAAGGACCAGTCGGCGAGGCTGGCGGCGGTGGGCGCGGCGGTGTCGGCAGGCACGCTGTCGCGGCTCTGGCAGCTGACGCTGAAGGCCTACGAGGAGGTGCGCCGTGCGCCCGACGCGGCGGCGGCGACCGACATGGCGCTGATCCGGCTGGCCTACGCCGCCGACTTGCCGGGGCCGGAGGAGGCGCTGAAGCGGTTGCAGGCGGGCGACCCTGCTTCGCCGGCCGGGCCGGCTTCGCAGGGCGGGGCCTCTGGAGGTGGCGGCCCGCCTTCGCCGACGGGGTCGGCTTCGGCGCGGCAAGGCGGGGGCGCGGCCGTGGCGCGCGGCTTCGCAGCGCCGCAGCCGCAATCCTCCAGCGAACCCGTGGCGGTGCTGAACACCTTCGAGGAGATGCTGGCGCTGATCGAGAAGAAGCGCGACATCGCGCTGAAGCTCGACGTGGAACGCTACGTCCGCCCGATCAGCTTCCGTCCCGGGGCCATCGAGTACGAGCCCGCCCCTGGCGCGCCGGCCAACCTCGCCCAGCGGCTGGTCGGCCGGCTGAAGGACTGGACCGGCGAGCGCTGGCTGATCGCCGCGCAAGGCGGCGGCGGGGCCGAGAGCCTCTGGGAGCGGCAGAAGCGCGAGGAGCGCGAGGTCCGCAAGCAGATCGAGCAGGACCCCTTCGTTCTGGCGGTCATGCAGAGCTTCCCGGGCGCCGAGATCGTCGGCGTGCGCACCCTGCCGCAGCCCGAGGCCGCGGAGCCCACCCAACCCGAAGACGACGATGAAGACGAGAGGGGAGGATTGACGTGAAGGACCTATCCTCGTTGATGAAGCAGGCTCAGGCCATGCAGGAGAAGCTGGGCCAGGCCCAGGCGGAGCTGGAGCAGCTGGTGCTGCTGGGCCAGGCCGGCGACGGCCTGGTGAAGGTGACGCTGAAGGGCACCGGCCAGGTCATGCGCGTCGATATCGACGACAGCCTGATGGCGCCCGGCGAAGGCGAGATGGTCGGCGACCTGGTCGCCGCCGCCCACGCCGACGCCAAGCGCCAGCTCGACGCGCGCCAGGCCGAGCTGATGCAGAAGGCGGCCGGGCCGCTCGCCGGCATGCCCGGCATGCCGAAGTTCTGATTTGGCCCAATCCGCCGGACCTGAGATCGAGCGGCTGATCAGCCTGCTTGCCAAGCTGCCGGGCCTGGGGCCGCGGTCCGCGCGGCGCGCGGCGCTGACCCTGCTCAAGCGCCGAGACCAACTGCTCAGCCCCCTGGCCGACGCGCTGGCCGAGGCCGCAGCGCGGGTGAAGGTCTGCTCGGTCTGCGGCTCGCTGGACACCCAGGACCCCTGCGCGATCTGTTCGGACGGCCACCGCGACCCCGCCATGATCTGCGTGGTCGAGGAGGTGGGCGCGCTCTGGGCCATGGAGCGGGCCAGCGCCTTCCGCGGCCGCTACCACGTGCTGGGGGGCCTGCTCTCGGCGCTGGACGGCGTGGGGCCCGAGGCGCTGCGGGTGAACGGCCTCATCGCCCGTGCCTCCGAGGGTGGGGTGCGCGAGGTGGTCCTGGCGCTGCCGGCCACGGTCGACGGCCAGACCACCGCTCACTACCTCGCCGACCGCCTGGCGCAGGCGGACGTATCGGTGACCATGCTGGCGCGGGGCGTGCCGGTGGGCGGGGAACTCGACTGGCTCGACGACGGGACCATCGCGCAGGCGATGCGGGCGAGGCGGCCGGCCTGACGCCATGGCGACCGCGCACCTGATCCACGGCGGTGTCGGCGCGGGCAAGACGACGTTCGCCAAGCGGCTCGAGATCGAGGCCGGCGCCCTACGCTTCACGCACGACGAATGGATGTCCGCGGTCTATGGCGGCGACCCGCCGGAGCCGATGTTCGCCGAGTACTACCGGCGCGTCGCAGCTCTCATGGAGCCGCTATGGCTCCGCGCCCTGGCGCTCGGGGTCGACGTGGTGCTGGACGTCGGGTTCTGGCGGCGAAGCGACCGCGATGATGTCCGGGCCAAGGTTCAAGCCATAGGCGCCGACGTCGTCCTCCATGAATTGGTGTGCGACCGGGCCGAGGCCTGGCGGCGGGTGGAGCGCCGCAACGCCGACCTGGGCGGCTCGCTGCTGATCACCCGAGATACTTTTGAGTTGCTGTGCGAGCGGGTCGAGCCGCTCGGGGCAGACGAAGCGCGCGTCGCGGTCTACAGCGCCATCGCGCAGGCGATGCGGGCAAGGCGGCCGGCTTAGTTCCTGGCTTCCCCCGGTACGGGGGAAATGTCGCCAATGGCGAAGCCGGGCGACAATGGGGGAAGTAGCTTCTGACCTTCGACTTCCCCCATCGACCCTCCAGCCAAACGGCTGTCGGGGATGGTTTCCCCCGTACCGGGGGAAGACACTATGGCCGCGACTCATCGTTCGGGCTAAGAACGCATCATGAACGGGACTTTGATCCTCGCGTTTGCCTTCGCCCTCGTCGCCGCAGGCGCCATCGCCTGGGCGCTGAAGGAGCGCATGCGGGCGGCCGCGGCCGAGCTGCGGGTCGAGATGCTGCGCGAGCAGGCGGACCTGGTGACGGCCCAGCTCACCCAGTCGGCGACGGGCGTGGCGGAGGCGATCCTCAAGAAGAACGAGGAGGCGATCCACAACCGCGAGCAGCTCGCCCAGGCGCGGCTGGAGGCGCAGCTTAAGCCGGTGGCCGAGAGCCTGCAAAAGTTCCAGGAGCATGTGGCGCTCGTGGAAAAGGCGCGGGTCGAGGAAACCGGCGGCCTGAAGGAACAGATCGCGGCGCTGCTGAACGCCTCGGCCGCCACGCAGGAGGAGGCGCGCAAGCTGTCGGCGGCGCTCAGGCGCGGGGCCGGCGTGCAGGGGCGCTGGGGCGAGCAGACGCTGCGCAACGTGCTGGAGGCTGCGGGCCTGGCGCACCGCTACGATTTCGACGAGCAGACCACCACCGACAGCGAAGAAGGTCGGCGCAGGCCAGACGTCACCGTGAGGCTGCCGGGCGGCGGGGTGTTCGTCATCGACGCCAAGTGCTCGCTGAACGCCTTCCTGGAGATGCAGGACGCTCCCGACGACGCGAGCCGCGAGGCCTGCGGCCAGCGCCACGTGCAGAGCGTGCGCGGCCATGTGCAGGGGCTGTCGGCCAAGGCCTATTGGGACCAGTTCGACAATTCGCCGGACTTCGTGGCGATGTTCGTGCCGCTGGACAGCGCCATGGCCGCAGCGTTGGACCGCGCGCCGGACCTGATGACCGAGGCGATGGACAAGCGGGTGGTGATCGTCACGCCGACGACGCTGTTCGCGCTCTGCAAGGCGGTGGTCTACGGCTGGCGGGTCGAGGAGCAGGCGGCCAACGCCCAGAAGATCGCCGAGCTGGGCCGCGAGCTCTACAAGCGCATCGCCGTGATGGGCGGCCACGCGGGCGCGGTCGGCAAGGCGCTGGAAACGGCGGTCGCCAAGTACAACCAGTTCGTCGGCTCGCTGGAGACCCAGGTGCTCACCCAGGCGCGGCGCTTCGAGGAGCTGAAGGTCGATCACGAGGGCCGCGAGGTGGCCCAACTCGAGCCGCTCGACACCGCGGTGCGGCCGCTGACCAAGCTGTCGCCGGAAACCCCGCCGCAGGTGCGGCTGGTGGCGGGCGACGAGGCCTGAGACGGATCGTCTGGCGTCTTGACGCTCGGTGCCGGCGACCCTAACTCCGCGCCATGGCCTTGAGAGACATCCTCGTCGTTCCCGATCCGGTGCTGAAGCAGGTGTCCGCGCCTGTGGCGGCGGTCGACGACGAGCTGCGCGCGCTGATGGACGACATGCTGGAGACCATGTACGCCGCGCCCGGCATCGGCCTGGCGGCCATCCAGATCGGCGTGCCCAAGCGGGTGATCGTCATGGACATCGCCCGTCAGGACGAGCCCAAGGCGCCGCGCTACTTCGTCAATCCGCAGATCCTCTGGGCGTCGGAAGAAACCCTCCCCTACGAGGAAGGCTGCCTCTCGGTGCCGGAGATCTACGACGAGGTCGAGCGGCCGGCGCGGGTGAAGCTGCGCTACCTGAACTACCAGGGCGAGACGATCGAAGAAGAGGCCGAGGGCCTCTACGCCGTCTGCATCCAGCACGAGATGGACCACCTCGACGGCGTCCTCTTCATCGACCACCTCTCGCGCCTGAAGCGCGAGCAGGCGGTGAAGAAGGTCAAGAAGCAGGCCAAGGCGGCCTAGCGCTGCTCAAGCTTCCCCCGGTACGGGGGAAATGTCGGCAATGGGCGAAGCCCGGCCGACAATGGGGGCGGTATCTTCTGTCTTTCGACTTCCCCCATCGACCCTCCAGCTAACGCTGTCGGGCCACTTCCCCCGGACCGGGGGAAGACAGAAGCGCGCCTAGCTGCCGCTACTTCGACTCAGCCTTGTCCTTGGCCTTGTTCAGCGCCGCGTCGGTCTTGGCGCCGG
>NZ_JAQGIZ010000210.1 GCF_028290885.1 Phenylobacterium sp. | reverse complement strand
CGCAGCGGACTGCAAATCCGTGCACCCGAGTTCGATTCTCGGTCAGGCCTCCAACCTCTTCAGTGGGATACTGAAACTCACGCGCCAGTGTTTTTTGCTCGTCAGTGTCTTGTCAGTTTCCGGCCTGCAGTTGCGCCGAGAATTCAGAGCTAATTGATGAGCGACGCAGCTCCGCCGAGAGAGAAGAAACAGATCACAAAGCTGTCGGACCTCGTGCCGGTCGAATGGATCGATCCGACACGCCATGGCGGCATCATCATGGATTTCTACTCTTCCGCCCTGGCTCGCGGCTCTCCCGGCCAGGAACTCGTGGACAGCGCACGCGGTCTCGCCGCCTCCATTTGCCCCCATCCTCTGGTGTGGCATTTCATGCGTTTCGAACAGGAACAGCCGGTCACCTCCTCAGTCACCTATTCAATCTACTCGGAGGGGAGTCGCACCCTCGATCTGCGCCTCAACAAAGGCGTCATTCCGGTGGGCGACTATGTCGTCTTCGTTACTCCGGTGCGCCTAACTGAAGAAGGAGGTACCGCTGACGGCGAAGCAAACCACGCTTTGAACGTCGCGCGCGGTGTCCTGACGGCGCTTGCGGGTCATTCAGCGGCTCAGCAGCTGGTTCTTCGGACCTCACCCCGGATCGACAAGCTCGACTTCATGACGCAGAGCGCGGGGATCTTCGAGAACTTTGCGCCGCCGGAGGCCTTTGCGTTCTGCCTGCCCGATACGATCGCGACACTCAGCCGAAAGGCGGCGACCCATGCTCATCCGGAGCGCCAACGTCGCTTCGCCACGGCATTGAGCTTCGTCGGCCGCGCCGCAGCGGAAATGGATGCCACGGTTCGCTTTAGCCACTTGTGGATCGCTCTGGAGGTATCCGCGGGCGGGTTCGGCAAGGTAGACGCGTTGGTAAAGCGGATGGTCCAGGCCGACGGAGCGGTTCGGATGTTGAAGGAGATCAAGGAAGCTCGTCGCCAGCTCTTCCACGAGGGGCGCCGATACGCACTCTCACAGGACGAGGAGCGTCTCATCTGCGCAGTCGTCATCGCGACGCCGCTCTTTTGGTATGGCGTCACCGATGAGCGGCTGAGCGCGGCCATCGGGGAGATCGGTCGGCTGGGGAAGAGCGGGATCGCGCTCGGTGAGTGACGGTCCTTCGCAGCAACCTAGCGGCCGGGGACTTGCCGCCGTTGGCGAAGCGAGCGCGAATCTCGCCATGGACGATTCCGACACCAACACAGCAGAACAAAGGCAGTTCGTTCGGGCAATCCGATTGGACCCGGATTTGGATCGCCCACTCTATCGCATCTTTCCACTTTGGTCCTTCGAAGACATGCTTCGCGTGGGGCGGCTAGTGTTGGTCCCACCCTCGTTCTGGGAAGACCCGCTCGAAGACATCCCATCGAGCATCATGATGCAGGGCCCAAACCACCGCCAAAAGAGCTTGGTGGAGTATTTGAACACAGCTTTTGCACAGTGTTGGTCATTTGAAAGCGAATCCGACTCTCTTCTTCGCGCCTATTCGCGCGTGTCGATCGATAAGCTCCACAACCGAAATACTGAGCCACGCTATGAGGGCGTTCAGGTGCGTACGACGCCCAGGAAGCTCATTCATGCGCTGCTCCCGTGGGCAGAAAGCGTCGACTGGGGACAGCTCTATCTTGGTCGCGTCGAATACCTTTCACACGACGAAGCATCACAAAAGATCGGTAATGTTCTCGCGCGTGTCGGACCCTACGAGATCGCTCGTGGAGACAACCGAGCGCAATCGTTACTGCTAAAGCGAAAGGCGTTTTCGCACGAAGATGAAGTCAGGGTGATCTTCATTTGCAACGACAGGCGCCAACTCCGAGAACCCCTTACGATCAACATAGAGCCCAACGATTTCATCGACGAGGTTAGGTTTGATCCAAGACTGATCATCTTCGAGCGCCGCGAGCGAGAGGAGACAGCGAAGTCCCTTGGATACAGCGGCGCGTTCGCTGAGTCGCTCCTCTACCAGAAAACATTCTTTCAGACGATCTTGCCCTGGAATTGGGCCGATTGGGACCTCCCGGAGACTGAAGAAGACTCCGGCGGTCAGCCGTAGCGCATGCGCATACCCCGAAAAGCTGGCTCCTATCATGGAGAATAGGTGGGTTCCTTTGCCATCCGGCAGCCTAGAAAGGCCCGCATTCCCCTACGGGCGCTGAGAAGATATCCAGCCCTCCCCGCCCTCAGTTCATCAACCTCTGCGTCAGGTAGGTGTATTCCAGCGCCACCCGCATGGCCCGCTCGTTGAGGTTGGCCGCGGCGGCGTGGCCGCCGTCGATATTCTCATAATAGAGGTAGTCGTAGCCGAGCTCCTTCAGCCGGGCCGCGGCCTTGCGGGCGTGCGCCGGGTGGACCCGGTCGTCCTTGGTCGAGGTTTCCAGGAACACCCGCGGATAGGGCTTGCCGGCGGCCAGCAGCTGGTAGGGCGAATAGGTGTCGATGACCGCCCGCTCGGCGGGGACCGCGGGGTCGCCGTACTCGCCAACCCATGAGGCGCCGGCGCCGATGTGGGTGTAGCCGATCATGTCGAACAGCGGCACCTGGATGACGATGGCGTTGTAGAGCTCCGGGTGCTGGGTGAGCGCCACGCCCATCAGCAAACCCCCATTAGAGCCGCCCATGATGCCGAGCTTCTTCGGTGAGGTGATCTTGCGCGCGATCAGGTCCTGGCTGACGGCGAAGAAGTCCTCGGAGACCCGCATGCGGGTGAGTTTGAGGCCGGCGTTGTGCCAGAGCGGCCCGAACTCGCCGCCGCCGCGGATGTTGGCCAGCACATAGACCCCGCCCTTCTCCAGCCACAGCTTGCCGACCGTCGAGGCGTAGGTGGGCGTCTCGCTGACCTGGAAGCCGCCGTAGGCCGTGAGCAGGGTCGGCGCGGCGCCGTCGAGCTTCAGGTCCTTCGGCCGCACCACCCAGTAGGGGATCTTCGTGCCGTCCTTCGACGTCGCCCAGAACTGCTCGACGGCGTCCCTGGAGGCGTCGAAGCGCGCCGGCAGGGTCTTCAGCATCTGCGCCTTGCCGGTGGCGCCGTCGGCGATCCATTGGCTCGACGGGGTCAGGAAGCTGGTCACGTTGGCGATCAGGGTGTCGTCCGCCTCGGAGGTCGAGGCCACCCCGATGGTGGAGTCCTTCGGCAGGTCGACCGCCTGCGAGGTCCAGCCCGTCGGCCCGTGCCGGAAGCTGAGCAGCCTGGCCTTGACGTTGTCGTAGAGCACCACGCCCAGCCGGGTGCGGGTGTTCCCCACCTCGTCGATAGCCTGGCTCGGGCTGGGCCGCAGGATCAGCGTCCCGGCCAGTTTCGCGGGCGCGGCTTTCACGGCGTTCAGGTCGAAGGCCAGGAGATCGCCCTGCCGGAAGCCCCTGGCCGGCCAGTCCTCCTCCAGCGTCACCACCATCTGGCCGTCGACATAGGCCTGGATCGACGACCGTTTCGGCAGGTCGAGCTGCACCGGGCCCTTGTCGGTGACCAGGTGGTATTCGGAGTTGAAGGTGTCGAGCGGGCGCTGGATCACCAGCGCCTGCACCTTGCCGTCGGGATCGGTGAGCGTGATCGGCTGGACGCCGTAGCCGCCGTCAGCCGCCGTCCCGCGATAGACCTCGTGGGCCGCCGACAGCGGCTGGCCGCGCTTCACGAGCTTGGCGATGTAGGGATAGCCGGAGGTGGTCACCTCGCCCGTCGTCCAGTCCGTGGCGACGACCAGGGTGTCGCGGTCGATCCATTCGAAGCGGTGCTTGCCCTCGGGCAGGTGGAAGCCTGCGTCGACGAACCGGGCCGTGGCGGTGTCGAACTCGCGCACCTCCACGGCGTCCTTGCCGCCATTGGACAGCGAGATCAGGCACAGCCGCTCGGTGGGCTTCAGGCACTGGGCGCCCTTGAACACCCAGTTGGCGCCCTCGGCCTTGGCCAGGGCGTCGATGTCGAGGATCGTCTTCCACTCAGGCGCGGCGGTGCGGTAGCTGGCGAGCGTGGTCGTCCGCCAGATCCCGCGCACGTGGTCGGCGTCCTGCCAGAAGTCGCGCAGGGTTCCGTCGCCGGCGATGCCGACCGCGGGGATGCGGTCCTTGGCCGTGGCGATCTTCAGGGCGTCGGCATAGAGGCCGGCGTAGCGCGGGTCGTTCTGCAGCTGCGGCAGCGAGCGCGCGTTCTCGGCCCTGGCGAACGCCAGCGCCTGCGCGCCGTCGGCCTCCTCCATGTAGGCGTAGGGATCGGCGGTCGCGGCTGCGCCCATGAGGAATGCTCCCACCAAAAGGGCGGCCGTGGCGCGCACGATCATGATCCGTCGAACTCCCCTGACTGCTGATCCGAGAAGAGGCGATGACGGCGCGAACCTCAAGACCCCATCGCATTCCCGTCACGGGCGAATCGCGCGGCGCCACACCGCTAGGTGTTCGTACGGAATTGATCTGACTGCGGAAGCGCGCAGAATAGCTGATGCTCGCAAGTCTGCGCGAACCGACATTCATGCATAAGGTCTGGTCCGCCTTCGATCTCAGCCCGACGGACGGCGGTAATTCCCTACGCGGCTTCTTCGCCGGCCAGTTCCTCGCGCTGCTGACCGCGGTGACCACACTGGCCCTCCACCTGCTTGCGGGCCGGCTGTTCGATCATTCGGTCTATCTGTTCTGCCTGCCGGCGCTGCTGGTCTGTTCCGCGCTGGGCGGCCGCGCCTCCGGCCTTAGCGTCACCCTGATCCTGGCCGCGGGCGCCTTCGTCGCCGACGCCTACGCCGGGCTGCCCGAGCCGGAGCGGATCGGACGGGTCGCCCTCTTCCTGCTGTTCGGCGCAGCCGTGGCCTATGCGGGCGGCCGGCTGCGGCAGGCGGTCGGAGATCTGCGGCGCCGGCTGGCGGCCCAGGACGAGCGCGAGGCCATCCTGCGGGCCAGCCTCGACGCGGTCGCCGAAGCCAGCGTGGTGATCGACGAGATGGGCGATATCGTCAGCTTCAGCCACGCCGCCGAGCTGCTGTTCGGCTGGGCGGCGAAGGACATCCGCGGCCGCAACGTCAAACTCTTGATGCCGCAGGCGAGCGCCGAGGCGCACGACGGCCAGGTCCGGCGCTATGTGGAGACCGGCGAGCGGCGGGTGATCGGCAGTTCGCGCCAGGTCACCGGGCGGCGCAAGGACGGTGGCGAGTTCCCGGTGGAGCTGCGCATCGCCGAGGTCCGGATCGGCGCCCGGCGGTACTTCACCGGCGTGGCGCGCGACCTCAGCACGATGCGGGAAGCCGAGCGGCGCTCCGACGAACTGCATGCCCAACTGACCCAGATCTGGAGCCTGAACTCCATGGGCGAGATGGCTTCGGTGCTGGCGCATGAACTCAACCAGCCGTTGTCCGCAGTCGCCAACTATCTGCGGGCCGCAAGGACCCTGATCGCCAACCTGGAGATCGACGAGGACGACCTCCTCGACGCCGTTTCGCGGGCCGGCGACCAGGCCGTGCGGGCCGGCGAAATCATTCGCACGATGCGCGATCTGGCCACCCGCGGCGGCACCGAACAGAAGCCGGAAAGCCTCTCCGCGATCGTGGCAGAGATCGAATTCATTATTAATTTAATGGTCCGCGATGCTGGCGCAAGAATTTTTTACAAGCTCTACAATGGCTCGGATACAGTGCTGGCAGACCGTATCCAGATTCAGCAGCTTATGGTTAACTTGGTCCGCAACGCCATCGATGCAGTCGCCAAGTTCCCAGATAGAGAAATCCGTATTTCGTCGCGACCCGATGCAGATGGTAAACTTCTTATGACAGTCGAGGATAGCGGTCCAGGAGTCGATCCATCCGTCATGGGTCGGGTCTTCCAACCGCTAGCCAGTACGAAGGCCACGGGAATGGGGCTAGGCCTTTCGATTTGTCGCGCTATAGTGGAAAACCACGGCGGGCGAATCTGGGTCGAACCCAGCCCGTTGGGAGGCGCCGCCTTTAGTTTCGTACTGGCGCGGACGGGTGTGAATGGTGATGACGCAAGCGTCCGATCGGACCGTGTTCGTCGTCGATGACGACGAGGCCGCATTGGACTCGCTCGTCATGTTGCTCCGCTCGGATGGGCTCAACCCACGCGGGTTTTCCTCCGCCGACACGTTCCTGGACGCCCTGACGCCCGAGGCCCGCGGCTGCATCATCAGCGACGTGCGTATGCCCGGCATGGACGGCGTCCAGTTGATCCGGGCGCTGAAGTCCATGCACTGCCTGCTGCCGGTGATCGTCATCACCGGCCATGCCGATGTGACGGTGGCCGTCCAGGCGATGAAGTCCGGCGCCGCGGAGTTCATTCAGAAGCCGTTCGAGAGCGAGCTGATCCTGCGCCTGGTGCGCGCCTGCCTGGAAGAGAACGACGACGCCGTCGACGCCAGCGCCAAGCGCGACCGCGTGCGACGCCGGATCGAGAGCCTGACGGCGCGCGAGCGACAGGTCCTGGATCTCGTCATGCAGGGCGCCAGCAACAAGGTGATCGCCTCCAACCTCAGCATCAGCCCACGGACGGTGGAGATCTATCGCGCCAACGTCATGTCGAAGATGCGGGCCGACAACCTTTCAGATCTGATCCGCATGACGCTTTCAAGCGGTGCGGCCTAATGGCTAGGTAGATGCCCCTAGGTAGTGGCTCTGAAGTGCATTCTCGGCATGCGTGTGCTTGATTCGCCCTCGAAATGACCAGTGGCGCGACATCCCCGTCCCAGGTGACGCTCCCCCCGGCGGTCCGCGGATTGGACGCTGAGCGCCTGGCGGCGCTGCACCGCATGTCCGGCGCGATCGTCCACGACCTCAACAACCTGTTCGGCGTCATCGTCGGGGCCAATGAGCGGCTCGCCGAAGAGCTCGGCGAAGGCGGCGACCGGCAGAAGCTTGCGCTGATCGGCCTCGAGGCCGCCGAGCGCGGCGCCGCCTTGCTGCGCCGCCTGCTGACGCTCGCGCAGGACGAGGCGCCGGAGCTCGACCCGATCGATTGCGCCGACGTCCTGCAGACCCTGCGCCGGCTGGCGCGCCAGGCGATCGCGCCCGGCGTGCGCTTGAGCGTCTGGACGCCCGCCGCGCCGCTGCATTGCGCCGGCGACCGCACCGGACTCGAGATGGCGCTCCTCAACCTTTGCCTGAACGCCGGTCAGGCGACCTCGGACGGCGGCGGCGTGTCCGTGCAGGCGCGAGCCACGCGGCTTGCGGCCGCCGAAGCCCGGAGTCTCGGCCTCACGCCCGGCGGCTACGTCGCCTTCACCGTTCACGACACCGGCAAGGGCATGTCCGCCGAGACCCTCGCCAGGGCGACCGATCCCCTGTTCACCACCCGGCCCACCGGCACGGGACTTGGCCTGAGCTCGGTCCTCGATTTCGCCACGGCCGCCGGCGGCGCGCTGGTGCTCCAGGCGCGCGAGGGCGAGGGCACGACTGCGACGCTCTTCGTGCCCCTCGTCCAGGCCGCCGAAACCGCCCAGGCGGCCTGAGACCCCCCAATATTCCGCTCATCCCCGCGAAGATGGAGGGCAGCCCCTCAAACGCGAAAAAGGACCGGACGCCGTTTGGCGTCCGGTCCCCCTTGGCGCTGGCTGAGGAGTTGGCGGATCAGGCCGCCAGCGCCTGCTCCTCGGCCGGGATCTGGGCCTGGGCCGGCGCGTCGCGCAGCATGTAGCCGCCGCCCCAGACCGTCTCGATCGCGCTGGCCCCCTGGGTCGCGTGGGCGAGCTTCTTGCGCAGCTTGCAGACGAACACGTCGATGATCTTCACCTCCGGCTCGTTCAGGCCGTTGTAGAGATGGTTGAGGCACATCTCCTTGGTCAGCACGGTGTTCTTCCGCAGCGAGAGCAGCTCCAGCACCTTGTATTCGCTGGGCGTCAGGTGGACCGGCACGCCGGAGACCTCGGCGCTGCGGGTGTCGATGTTGAGCGCGATGGCGCCGGTGCGGATGATCGATTGCGAGTGGCCGCGCGAGCGCCGCACCACCGCGTTGATCCGCGCGGCCATTTCGGCCTTGTGGAAGGGCTTGGTGATGAAGTCGTCGGCGCCGGCCGACAGGGCCTTCACCTTGGTGTCGACGTCGCCGGTCGCGGTCACCACGATCACCGGCGTCCTGACCTTGTTGAGCCGGATGGCGCGCAGCACCTCCAGCCCGGTCATGTCCGCCAGCTCGAGGTCGAGCAGCACGACGTCGTAGTCGTAGAGGTCCGCCAGCTCGATCGCGTCCTCCCCGAGCTCGGTCGCAAAGACGTTGTGCCCTTCGGCCGTGAGCTTCAGCTCGATGCTCTTGGCCGCCACTGGATTGTCTTCCACCAACAGAATATGCATAGCTAGCTTCCCCGTACCTCTAAGTGGTTGGAATTGTTCTCGATCAGGCGGTTTGAAAGCGCCACGATCTGCGACATGCGAAAGGGCTTTGCGAGAACCGCGTCGGCCCCCAGGTGCTTCGCCCAGCTCAGGTAGTTGCGTCGGCCGCCGGTCCCGGCGCCGGAGATGGCGATGATCTTCGGGGGCGAGGGCTTGCGCCTGATCTGCAGGATCGCGCCGATGCCCTCCATCTCGGGCATGACGATGTCGGTGACCACCAGATCGGGCTTGTGGGCGTCCAACAGGCGCAGGCCCTGGCGGCCGTTTTCCGCGGAGATCGTTGTATAGCCGGCGGCCGCAAAGGCCTGCCCCATCAGCCAGAGCAAGGCCGGGTCGTCATCGATCAGCAAGACCTTGCCGCAGCGATGGCTCGCAGCGTCTTGCAGGGGTTGGCGACGGGTGGGCATCTGGGTGCGAACTCGGCGTTGACTTATGGTTAACGTCTTTAACCATGCTGATTCGCGAGCTTCACCCTGAGATGACTACCTAGGGGATTTCCCGTATGGGTAGAGCTGGGGGATTTATCTGGGCCAGCAGGACCGTCTTGGACCGGCTAGCGCGCTGTATTCAGGCCCTTTCGCGCCAGATGGAAAGGGCGAGCCCGGGCCGCGCCAGGAACAGGATCAGCCAGACGGCCAGTACGCCCAGGTAACGCACGCCGCGGCGGCGGGGGCGGATTTCGGTCTCGTAGAGGTTGGCGTAGTCGGCGATGACGCTCATGGCGATCTCCTCGATGCAATGAGGAGGGCTTAGGCGCCCGCTACGACAGTCCCGGACGCATGCGCGCGGCGCGCGATTTCGATCTGCTCGACCAGGAGATGTTTGAGCCGGGCGGGACCGACCACCTGGACCTGGTCGCCCCAGGTGAACAGGTGCCAGGCCAGCTCGCGCATGCCGCTGGCCCGGAAGCGCACGACCACGGAGCCGTCCGCCTGCGGCTCCAGCTGCTGGTTGGCGTGGAAGCGCCAGCGCAGGGCGCCCTCGGCGGAAGCCGGCAGGATGCGCAACACCACATCCTCGGTGTCATCCTGGTAGATGCCGAAGCTTTCGTCGGCGTAGTCCTGCAGGGAGAAGCCCTCCGGTCGGCTGGCGGGACGCTCGCTCACCGCCACCTCGTGCAGGCGGTCGAGCCGCCAGTTGCGCGGGCCGCCCTCGCCTTCCGCCGCCACCAGGTAGTTGGCGCGGCCGAAAAGCACGCCATAGGGCGTCACCTCCCGCACCCGCCCCGGCGTCGCCCCGCCCTCGTAGCGGAACCGGAGCGCGTGCATCGAGAGCAGCGCGGCGCGCACCGCGGACAGCACCGCCTCGTACTCGAAGTGCCTGGGCCCGGCCTGCACGGCGATGGTTTCGGCCTGCAGCAGGGCCTCCATGTCGGGGTCGAGCTTGCTTCGCTCCGCCGCCCGGGTGGCGTAGAGCACCTTCTGCTCCAGCGACTTCAGGGCGCCGGCCCGCGCGCCGGCCCCCTGCTGGGCGAACACCTCGGCGGCCGCGGCCAGGGCCGCGAGCTCCTCCGCCGTCGGCGCCTGGAAGAGCCCGTCCAGCCCGGCCGGGATGCGGAAGCGCCGCGTGGGCGGATCGTCGACCTCCTCCAGCTGCGGGAAGACGTCGCGCACGGCGTCGCGCATCCGCTCGGCGGTGCGGCGGCCGACGCCCAGCCGCTCGGCCATCTCGTCGAGGGTTAGGCCCTCCGACGTGCCGGCCAGCATCCGCGCCAGCTCCAGCAGCCGCCCGGCCTTTTCATGTCGCATTTTTCGCTACGTCCGATTCTGGCGCACCCAGGGATCAGAACCGAAGCCATCGCAACCCGCAAACGGAGTTTCGCATCATGGCTTCCCAGTTTTCCCGCCGCCGCTTCGCCGTCCGCCGCCCGGCCGAGACACCGGCGCTCGAGCGCCCCGCCCTCCCCGGCTCGGTGGTCGACGCCGTCCTGCGCTTCCACGACGAGGCCCAGGACCAGGGCTCGGGCCGCACCCTGCTGCGCCTCAGCCCCAAGCGCCTGAAGGCCCCCGAGGTGAAGGCCTACCTCGGCAAGCTCGCCTCCCGCGCCGCCAACGTCGCCATCCTCTGGAACGAGGACGAGAGCCAGATCATCCGCGTGCTGGAAGCGGCCTAGCTTCCTTCATGCCGATAGTTCGGCTGGTCGATGGCGAGCTGGTCGAGCGCCATGACCCTGAGCGCCGCCAGCAGCCCCGGCGTCTCCACCGTCAGCTCGCCGGTGCGGATACGGGCGCAAAGTTCGCCGTTGAGCTCGTCGTAGCCGCCGGTGCGCCCGAGCACCTCGCTCATCCGCGCAACGGCGGCGGCCTCCGCGGCGGGCCCCTGCGTCAGCTCACGGCGCACCGTCGCCAGGGCGTTGGCCGCGACGCGGGCCAGGAAGGCGTTGCGCGGGTCGAGGCTGGGCCGGATTGCGTCGATCCAGCCGGCGACGGCCTCGACAAGCTCCTCGGTTCTGGGGTGGGTGATCACAGGCCCTGCTCCAGAAGAATGACCAGATCGGCTTCGGTTTCGGAGACGCGCCGGCCGATCATCGGCCGCTCGACGGAACGCTCCGTTCCGTTGGCCCAGCTCATGTACATGGTCAGGCACATGACGCCCCAGCGCAGCGATCCCAGCATCTGCCAGAACCGCACGCGGGAAAGCTCGACCGGCCGCCCACCGGCCGCGGCGTAGCCGGCCAGCAGGTCCGCGTATTCGCCGAAGCCGCCCACCGGCCGGTCGGGCCGCCCGAAGCGCCAGGAATTGGTGCAGATCCAGCCCATGTCCTCGGCCGGATCGCCGATATGGGAGAGCTCCCAGTCCAGCACCGCCACCAGGCCGGTCTGAGGATCGAACATCAGATTGCCGTTCCGGAAGTCGCCGTGCAGCAGCACCGGCTCCACAGGATTGGGGATGTGCCTGCGCAGGTATTGGAACGCCAGCTCCAGGATCGGCCGTCCGGCGCCCACAGCCCGGTAGACCTCCTCGTAGCGGTCGAGTTCGCCAACGCCGTCTACGGTCTTCAAGGCGAGGCCCGGCGGCGGCGGGGTGGCGTGGATCTGCGCCAGCACCTCGCCGCACCGGCGGGCGAGGCCTTCGCGCACGGCGTCGAACCGCGGATCGGAGACGATCTTGCGGCCCAGCGTCTCGCCCTCGACCCGGCCCATGACGTAGGCCTCGCCCAGGCCGTCGGCCGCTTCGCAGATATGCCGCACGGCCGGAACCGGCGCGCCTCTTTCGCCCGTGGCGCGGATCAGCGCCGCCTCGGTGGCGAGGCTGATGGAGCGGGCGTTCTCCGGATCGAACGGCGCGCTGCGCCGCCGCAGGATCAAGTCCTCGCGGCCAGCGGGACTCACCAGGGCGAACGCCCAGGTCTCCATGCTCGCCCCGCCGGACAGCCGCTCGGCCGAGGCCAACACAGCGCCCCCGCCGCCCAGGCGGACGGCCAGCTTTTCCAGCGCTGAAGGAACATCGACTGTCATGACCCGACGGAATAGGTGGTTTGATCTAGGCTGGCGATCTGGCGGGTCGCGGACCCGCTTGTAAATCCCGACCCGACGTCAAGCCGCCAAGAGCTTGTAAGAGGAAGCGACCATGGACTTCGACCTGCCCAAAGACCTCATCGACTATCTGGCCGAGCTCGACGCCTTCATCGAGGCCGAGATCAAGCCGTTGCAGGCGCAGGACGACAACGAGCGCTTCTTCGACCATCGCCGAGAGAACGCCCGCACCGATTGGGACAACAACGGCCTGCCGCGCAAGGAGTGGGAAGAACTGCTGGCCAAGGCGCGCAAGCTGGCCGACGACGCCGGGCACCTGCGCTACGCATGGCCGCCGGAGATGGGCGGCAAGGGCGGCAGCCAGCTCTCCATGGCGGTGATCCGCGAACACCTCGCGGCCAAGGGCCTGGGCCTCTTCAACGACCTGCAGACCGAGCACTCGATCGTCGGCAACAACCCCTTCATCCTGATGTTCAAGGAGTTCGCCACCAACGCCCAGTACGAGCGCGACGCCGAGAAACTGCTTGGCGGCAAGATGCGCACCGGCTTTGGCCTGACCGAACCCAACCACGGCTCCGACGCCACCTTCATGGAGACCACGGCGGTCCGGCAGGACAAGGACGGTCAGCCCGGCTGGCTGATCCGCGGCGAAAAGATGTGGACGACGGGCATGCACGTGGCGACCCACGTGATGGTCTTCGCCCGCACCTCCGGCAAGGACGGCGACGCCACGGGCATCACCTGCTTCATCGTCCCGGCCGACGCGCCGGGCGTGAAGATCGAGGAGTACATGTGGACCTTCAACATGCCGACCGATCATCCGCGGGTGAGCTTCACCGACGTGTGGATTCCGGAGGACAGCTATTGGGGCCAGATCGACCGCGGCCTGGGACTGGGCCAGAGTTTCGTCCACCAGAACCGCATCCGCCAGGCGGCCTCGTCACTGGGCGCGGCCCAGTTCTGCGTCGACGAGAGCGTGAAATACGCCCGCCAGCGCAAGCCCTTCGGCAAGGCGCTGGCCGAGAACCAGGCGATCCAGTGGCCGCTGGTGGAGCTGCAGACCCAGTGCGAGATGCTGCGCCTGCTGATCCGCAAGACCGCCTGGCAGATGGACCGGATGGAGCACAAGGAGATCGAACGGACGATCTCCGACAAGGTCTCCATGTGTAACTATTGGGCGAACCGGCTGGTCTGCGAGGCGGCCGACCGGGCCATGCAGGTGCATGGCGGCATGGGCTATTCGCGGCACAAGCCCTTCGAGCACATCTACCGCCACCACCGCCGCTACCGGATCACCGAGGGCTCGGAAGAGATCCAGATCCGCAAGGTGGCGGCGTATCTGTTCGGCTATGCGGGACCGAAGCGGCGGGAATTCGAGGCCATGGGGGTTGGGCGCGAAGACTACGTCCAGCCGGTCCCGGCGCGGCCCTAGGCGGTAGCCGCCGCGGTCTCGGCGGAGCAGAGCCTTCCCCCGGTACGGGGGAAGTGGCCCAAGACGCCCTTGCGTCGCGGGTCGATGGGGGAAGTTGAAGGATGGAAGACACTTCCCCCATTGTCGCCCGGCTTCGCCATTGGCGACATTTCCCCCGTACCGGGGGAAGCCAGCTAGGCGGCTGCGGCTTCGGCGTAGAGGGCGTCGAAGACGGGCGGCAGGCTGTCGGGCAGGCCTAGCAGCGGGCCGGAGGACAGCAGGAGGACGACTTCATCGCCGTGCAGGGCGCTGAGCGCGCGGGTGGCTTCGTCGGCCGTGCTGACGCCCTCGACCGGCACGCCGGTGGCGGCGGTGCGAGCCAGGATCTCCTCGAAGCTCGATTGGTGGTGGGTCTGGGCGCCGTGGGTGGGCGGCGGGACGATCAGCACGCGGGCCGCGCCCTCGAACACGGTGTCGTACCAGGCGAGCGCGTCGCGGCTGCGCCAGGAGAAGGTGTGCGGCTCGAAGACCACCGTCAGCGGCCGGTGCGGATAGTGCAGCAGCAGCGCCTCGATCGCCGAGCGGGCCTTTTCATAGGAGGAGCCGAAGCCTTCGATCACCGGCACGACGGAGCGCGTGGTCAGGCGGTCGAGCCGGCGGCGGATGCCGGCGAAGCTGGCGACGGCGGCCTGCAGGGCCCGCTCGGAGACCAGGCCGCGCTCCAGCAGGTAGGCCGACACGCCCACGATGTTCTCGATGTTGTGCTCGCCAAGGAGGCCGGTGGTCAGCGCCAGCGCGCCCCCGTCAGGGCTGACCAGGGTGAACTGGGTGGTGTCGCCATAGACCACGTCGTCGGCCCACCACCCTTCGCAGCGCTCGGTGTCGTACCAGACGATGCGGCAGACGGCCTCGCCGGCGACGGCGCGGATCGCAGCGCTCTCGCGGGCCACCAGCAGGCCCTCGGCCGGCAGCAGCCGCAGCAGCTCGCGGAACGGCGCCTCGTAATCGGCGAAGGTCGGGAAGACGTTGACGTGGTCGTGGACCAGCGAGGTCAAGAGCACGTCGCGCGGATGATAGAGCAGGAACTTCGAGCGCCGGTCGGCGGGCGCGACGATGTACTCGTCGCCCTCCAGCACCACCTCGGGCGCGGTCCCCCAGTGGCCGGTGTCCGGCAGCGACGGCGAGATCGCGCCGACCATCCAGCCCGCGTCGTGGCCGGCCTCGCGCAGCACATGCGCCATCAGCGCCGTGCAGGTGGACTTGCCGAAGGAGCCCGCGACCACCGTGTTCGAGCGGCCGTCGGTCGTCCGCCCCACCAGTTCGGGGAATGTGGTGATCGTCGCCCCCCGCCGGCGCGCCTCGGCCACCTCGGGATTGGCCTCGCCGCCCAGCTTGGCGCTGGCGCCCAGCACCAGCACGTCGAGGCCGTCCGGCAGGTTGGCAGCGTCGAACCGGCGATGGAAAGGAAAGCCCAGGCCTTCGACGTAGGTCGACATCGGCGGGAAGACGTCCTCGTCGGAGCCCGAAACCTCATGGCCGGCTTCGCGCATCATCAGGGCCGCGGCGCTCATGCCTGCTCCCGCGACGCCGGTGAAGTGGATGCGCATGGGCGGCGCTTCCTTTCGGTTTGTTGGACCCCCGCCGCTCAACTAGCCGATTGCGACGCCGCGTCCAATCGGGCCGCGACGAAGCGTCCCGTTACGACGTCCTTACGCGGCCCGCAGGCTGTTAACCCCGCCTTAACCACACGAGTCCACCCTCGACGAGTCTTCCATGAAGACACCCCACCATCACCGACTTCCTTCCAGCCCGGCGCTCGCGCCGGGCTCTTTTTGCTTTGGTGAAGGGGCCCGGCGCTCGCGCCGGGCTCTTTTTCTGGAGCTCCCGGCCCCGGCTTGCGTCGCCGCGGCGGCCAACGTATACCCCCGGCCCTCGACGGCCTGATCACGGATAGCTCAGTTGGTAGAGCAGTCGGCTGTTAACCGACTTGTCGCAGGTTCGAGTCCTGCTCCGGGAGCCAACCTTTGCCGTACGCCGGCGCAGCGATATACGCCGGCGTGGATTCCTCTCTTAAAGTTCTAGCCGCTTCGCCTTTGCCGCACCCCCTCCTCCGAGGAGGGCGCAACTGGTCGAAGCCAAGGGTAAAATATTGCCGACCCCCGGCCCCCCTAGGTCGGCGGGGCGCCGATCGTAGATCGGCGGCCGGATCGCAAAAATACCTACACACGGCGCCCTCTGCGGGCTTCTGGGTGGTGCTCCTGAGGACCTAAGGCGGGTCTGCGCCGGAGGCGGACTCTCAC
>NZ_JAQGIZ010000195.1 GCF_028290885.1 Phenylobacterium sp. | reverse complement strand
GCCTTCGCAGGCCTCGCAGGGGGTGTCGGACTGGTAGCGACCCAGCTCCTCGCGCACCCAGGCTGAGTCGGTCTCGCGCCAGCGGCGCTCCAGGTTCGGCAGCACGCCCTCGAAGGTCTTGTTGACCTCGTACTTGCGGGCGTTGTCGTCGTAGATGAAGCGGATCTTCTCGTCGCCGGAGCCGTACAGGATCACCTGCTTGGCCTGATCGGGCAGCTTCCACCAGGGCTCGTCCATCGAGAAGCCGTAGTGGCGGGAAAGCGCCTGCAGGGTCTGGGTGTAGAGCGGAGAGGGACCCTTGGCCCAGGGCGAGATCGCCCCCTTGTGCAGGGTCTTGTCCTTGTCTGGCACCACCATGTCGGCGTCGAAGGCGAGCTTGGCGCCCAGGCCGTCGCAGACCGGGCAGGCGCCGTAGGGGTTGTTGAACGAGAACAGCCTGGGCTCGATCTCGCTGATCGTGAAGCCGGAGACCGGGCAGGCGAACTTCTCCGAGAAGATCAGCCGCTTGGGCTCTTCCTCGGTGGGGTCCTTGTCGGCCCACTCGGCGACCGCGATGCCGTCGGCCAGGCGGAGCGCCTGCTCCAGGCTGTCGGCGTAGCGGGTCTCCTGGCCGGACTTGGTGACCAGGCGGTCCACCACCACGTCGATGTCGTGCTTGAACTTCTTGTCCAGGACCGGCGCGTCCTCGATGGGGAAGAACTCGCCGTTGATCTTCAGCCGCTGGAAGCCGGCCTTCTGCCACTCGGCGATCTCCTTGCGGTACTCGCCCTTGCGGCCGCGGACCACGGGGGCCAGCAGGTAGATCCGTTCGCCGTCGGGCAGCGCCGTCAGCTTGTCGACCATCTGGCTGACCGTCTGGCTCTCGATCGGCAGGCCGGTGGCCGGCGAATAGGGCACGCCGACGCGGGCCCAGAGCAGGCGCATGTAGTCGTGGATCTCGGTGACCGTGCCTACCGTGGAGCGCGGATTGCGGCTGGTGGTCTTCTGCTCGATGGAGATGGCCGGCGACAGGCCCTCGATGAGGTCCACGTCGGGCTTGCTCATCAACTCCAGGAACTGCCGGGCGTAGGACGACAGGCTCTCGACGTAGCGGCGCTGGCCCTCGGCGTAGATGGTGTCGAAGGCCAGCGAGCTCTTGCCCGAGCCCGACAACCCGGTCAGCACGACGAGCTCGCCGCGCGGAATGTCCACGCTGACGTCCTTCAGATTGTGTTCCCGCGCGCCGCGCACGCGGATGAAGTTCTGGTGTTGGTCGGCCATCTTGTCCCGGAAACACTTGGCGCCGCCCGGAGGTCCCCGGCGCCGCCTGCTAATGTAGGCGCCGAGACTCAGAGATAACACAGGAACATAGAGCGAACAAACGGTCTGCGGCGGCGCGTCACGGCGAGACTGCTGACACCACGCTGGCAGCAGGGATCGGACGGCTCACCGCGCCGGCTTCTCGGCCAGCGCCTGGGCTTCGCGCACGACCCGCAGCGCGTTGCCGCCCCAGACCTTGGCGATGTCGTCCTTGGAGTAGCCGGCTTTCAGCAGGGCCGCGGTGATCTTGGGGTAGGCGGTGACGTCGTCCAGCCCGTCCAGCCCGCCGCCGCCGTCGAAGTCGCCGCTGACGCCCACGTGGTCGATGCCGGCCACCTCGATCGCGTGCAGCATGTGCTTCATGAAGTCGTCGAAGGTGGCGCGCGGGACCGGCCATTTCTTGTCGATCTCGGCCTTGGCGGCGAACAGGGCGACGGTCTGGGCCTCGGTGCGTTTGCCGGGCGCTGTCATCCGCTTGATCAGCGCGCCCATCGCCGCGTCCCGCTCGGGGATGTGCGGCTGGGCGATCATGTAGTTGGAAAAGGCGTTGATCTGGATCACCCCGCCGTGGGCCGCGAGCGCCTTCAGGTGAGCGTCGTCGATGTTGCGCGGGTGGTTGTAGATCGCCTTGACGCCAGAGTGCGACAGCAGGATCGGCGCCTTGGAGAGCGCCAGCATGTCGTCGAGCACCCCGTCGGAGGCGTGGGAGGCGTCGAGCACGACGCCCATCCGATTGGCCTCGGCGACGAACTGCTTGCCGAGCGGCGACAGCCCGCCCCACTCGGGTCCGCGCGGATCGGTGGAGCTGTCGCCCAGCTCGTTGTTCATGAAGTGCACCGGTCCCATCAGCCGGACACCGTAGGCGTAGAAGGTCTTCATCAGGCTGAGGTCGCGGCCGAACGGATTGCCGTTCTCCATGCTGATGAACACGAAGCGCTTGCCGCGCCGGGCGATGTCGAGCGCCTGGTCGGGCGTCAGCGCGATCTCGAAGACGTCCGGGTGGGCCGCGACCATCTCGTGGATTTCGAGACCACGGACCAGGGCTGCGTCGCGCGCCTTCAGGTCGCCGTCCGGACCACGCTGGCCCTGCGGCGTGTAGATCGCGAAGAAGCCGCCGTCGACGCCGCCGGCCACCATCCGCGGATAGTCCACCTGGCTGCCGTCCACGAGCACGTCGTGGCGGTCCATGATGTTCCAGCCGTCGCGGCTGAGGTTCGCCGGCGTGTCGAAGTGGGTGTCGAGGACGATCAGGCTCTCGTGAAGGGCGCGCTCGGCCTTGGTCTGGGCGAGGGCGGGAACGGCGGTCGCGGCCAGCAGGGCGGCGGCCAGGCAGATGCGAAGGATCAAGGCGGAGCTCCGGAGGTGGAGCGCCTTTCTAGCGCCACTGTCGTCGCCACGTCGCGGCTCAAGACCAATGGCGACGCTTTCTGGCCCTGGCTGAACGATTTGGCGGCGCCGGCCGGTTAGGTCCGGTCGATGCGGGCGGCGTAACAGCCCATGCCGGCGTTGTGGGCGTGCAGGTAGGCGACGCCGGGGACGGCCAGCAGGCGTTCGATGGCCGGCTCCAGCTCGGCGCCGGGCGCGACGTCGGCCTCCAGCATCATGCCGGCCTCGTCGAAGGCGCGCAGCGAGATGGCCTTGCGGACGCGAAGCGCGCCGGGGATTTCGTCGACCGCACGCCGGGTCTCGCGGGCCTGTTCGCTGACGTAGATGGCGTGGCGGGCGCGATAGGGGGTGTCGGCCGGCTGGTGCTCGTAGTTGAGCAGCAGGACGGTCTCGCCGGGCTGGGCGTCCTCCAGCGTGATGCGGCAGGGGAAGCCGGGGTTGGCGTCGACCCGGCGGCGGATCACCCCACGCTCGGCGAGCGCGGCGTCCGAGAGGCCGAACAGCGGGCGGAAGGGCTCGACGGGAAGGCCGGAAACGATGAAGGACATAAGGGGTGCTCCGTTGCGGCCCGGAACATCGGGCCCTGCGCCCTCAAGGCCAATCTGGCGAAATCAACACATGGCCGAAAGCCGCCAGCGGCGGCCCAGTGGATTGAATCCGACGCTTGGCGCCCGCCCGAGACTGTCCTCAGGGCTCGGGGAAGAGCGACGCGACCCTGCCCGCTAGCAGACGTTCGGAAGGTCGCGGGAGGGTCTAGGCCTGCACCTGCGGATGACGATTGTGCCAGTCCGTCGCCTGTTCGTAAGCGAAGGCCACCCGACACAGCAGGGCCTCACTGAGGCGGCGGCCCGTGAACTGGATGCTGTAGGGTAGACCGTCCGCCGAAACTCCGCACGGCAGGCAGATGGCGGGCGCGCCGGCGAGGTCCATCGGCATGGTGAACTCGGCGCTGCGCGGCTGGGCCGCGCCCCACGCCCGATGGTAGGCCGGCAGCGGACCGGTCTGAAGCGCGTGTGTGATCGGCCAGGCCGGGTCGCCGCCCGCAGGTCCGGCCATCGCATCTACCGTATCAAGCAGCGCGTCCATCTGGGCCGTGAGCTGGGCGCGACGCCGGCGTGCTGCGGCCAACTCCTGGGGGGTGACCGAGGCGCCCGTTTCCAGGAACTCGCGGAGATATGGTCCGTACTCAGCCGCGCGGGACGGGTAGGTCGCGGCATGGGCCGCCGCGATTTCCGCGCCGCAGATCGCCGCCCAGGTTGGCACGAGGTCCGATAGGTCGGGCATGCGCACGGGCGTGATCACGGCGCCCTGGCGTTCCAGCACTTTCAGCGCCGCCTCAATCGCCCGAGCCTGTCCTGCGTCGGTGTGAACGAGCGCGTAGGCGCGGTCCACCCCGATCCGTAGACCCCGGACGCCG
Organism: Phenylobacterium sp.; assembly: GCF_028290885.1. GTDB lineage: Bacteria > Pseudomonadota > Alphaproteobacteria > Caulobacterales > Caulobacteraceae > Phenylobacterium. Next base: position 2,258 of record NZ_JAQGIZ010000195.1, on the reverse strand, counting down.
CCGCCAAGCGCCTTCACCGCCTCAGCGGGCGGCGCATCGAGGGAGGTTGGGTCAGCCGGATCGCGCCCCGCCATGGCGTCGAACAGGATGGCGACATCGGCCACTTCGCGCGCCATCGGGCCCACGTGGTCTAGTGAAGGCGCCATCGGCATCACGCCGAACCGACTGACTCGGCCGTAGGTGGGCTTCAGCCCCACCACGCCATTGGCGGACGACGGGTTGCGGATCGAGCCGCCGGTGTCGGTGCCGACTGCGCCGAAGCAGAGGCCCGCCGCGAGCGCCACGCCGGAGCCGCTCGACGACATTCCGGGCCAGCGATCATGGTTCCAAGGGTTCAGCGGCACGTCCATGGCCGGGTTGTAGCCGGCCGCCGCGCCCTCAGAGAGGTTCGTCTTGCCCAGCACCACGGCGCCGGCGGTCCGCAGCCGAGTTACGACCGTAGCGTCCTCGCTCGGCACGAAATCACGGCGTACCGCAAGGCCGCCCATGGTGCGAACGCCTTTGGTGTAGCAGAGGTCCTTGATCCCGATCGGCACGCCGTGCAACGGCCCGCGGTACCGGCCGGCGGCGATCTCCGAGGCGGCCTTCTCGGCGTCGGCGATCGCCTGGTCCCCCATGACTGTGGCGTAGCTCTTCAGCACAGGATCGACCATGGCGATCCGGGCAAGCATGCGTCGCGTCAGGTCGATCGGGGAGACTTCGCGCGCCGCGATGCGGCGGGCGACGGCCCGGAGGCTCAAATAGGATTCAGGGGCCGGTGGAGGCGCAGCCGCCCAAACCTTCGTCGAAGCCAGGCCCGCTGCGGTCCCCGCCATGACAGCCCGCCGAGACACGTCATCACGGCGCCTTCCGCTCGACATCGGCTTTCCCCCCAGATGGCGCAATGAACCTCGATATGCCCGGCTGCGCAACGCAAACAGTCAAGCTTCGGCGACCAGCGGCGACACCGTCACCGGCGGGACGGGCGCAAGCGACTTCGTCTACGCCGAGCCCCCTGGGCCGCCGGCGTCATCACCTGAGCGACCAGCGGGAAGCGGGCCACGGCCGGACTGCCGGACCGCTATGGCTCAAGCCACTATCTGATGTCGCTGGAGCCTTCCCAGCGCCGCAGCCACAGCTCCTCGGCGGCGTAGGAACGTTCGACGCAGGCGCGCGTGGCGCAGCGCTCGCGCTGGGCGCGGCCTTCGCGGGCCCGGTCCTGCGTCTCGCCGGAGGTGTCGCGGGTCTCGGCGTTGGCGATCAGCGCCGCCAGCCGGCGTTCGCGCGCGCCGTAGTCGGCGCGTGAGTAGCGGACGGCCTCCTCCCTGGGTGGGGGCGGCGGTGGCGGCAGGGGCGCTGCAGCCGGCGTGGCCGGGGCTGCTTCGGCCGTCAGGCTGGCCGGCATGGCCGCGGACGTGGGCGCCGGGGCGGGAGCCGCCGCAACAGGCGGCGCAGCCGCGGTCTTCGGCTGCCGCGAACATCCCGCGGCGGCGACAACCAGCACCGAGGCGATAACCCAGACCGATCCGCGCATTGCTCGGCTCCCCAGAAAACACCGTTCCGCCACGATCAACCCCGCAGCGCAATCGTCAAGGGGCGAGGTTCAGCCGGCTTCGGCCAGCATCGGCGGCGCGGGCGCCGTGGCGGCCTCCTCGATCAGCCATTCGCGGAAGGCCTTCAGGCCGCGCTTCGGGGGCGAGCCGGGGAGGATCAGATGGAAGCGGGCCGGCGTGGGGGTGAAGCCGAAGGGCGCGGCGAGCCGGCCGGCGGCGATGTCGTTGGCGACATAGATCCACGGCGACAGGCCGACGCCCAGTCCGGCGATCGCCGCTTCCAGCATGTAGAACAGGTGCTCGTATTCGCGGTTCTCCGGGGCCTCGGGCGCCGGCACCCCGGCGTGCTCGGACCACTCTGTCCAGGCCTGGCGGTGGGGCCGGGTATGCAGGCGCGGCGTGCGGGCGAGGTCGAGGCCGCCGCGCGTCAGGGCGGGCGCGACCACCGGGCCATGGAAGTTGTCCAGGAAGGGCGTGGCGGTAAGGCCCTCGCCCGCGACGCTTTCGGTGAGCCGGATGGCGGCGTCGAAGGGCTCGCGGGTGAAGTCGACCGGGCCATAGGCCTCGGTCACGCGGATCGACAGTTCCGGATGCCGGGCGTGGAAGCCAGAGAGGCGCGGGATCAGCCACTTCATGGCCAGGGTGCCGACGCAGGAGACGTGTAGCTCGCGGTCGGCCGCCGCCCGCACCTCGCGGAAGGTCTGCTCCAGCTCATCGAAGGTGCGG
>NZ_JAQGIZ010000191.1 GCF_028290885.1 Phenylobacterium sp. | reverse complement strand
TCGCGCCGCCACATCGAGCGGCTCTCCGCCAAGGGCGTCCGCATCGCGCTGGACGACTTCGGCACCGGCTATTCCAACCTGCGCGCCCTGATGCACCTGCCGATCCAGACGGTGAAGCTCGACCGCTCGCTGATCTGCGACGTCGCCAAGGACGCCCGGGTCGGCAAGCTGGTGGGCTCCATGCTGCACGCCGCCCGCGCGCTGGGCGTCGGCATCGTCGCCGAGGGCGTCGAGGACGAGGCCCAGGCGATCCTGCTGCGCGCCGCCGGCTGCGAGCGGATGCAGGGCTACTGGTTCGACCGCCCGATGCCCGCCGACCAGATGGAGGCCCGCCTGCGCCAATCCATGGCCGCCGCCCCCCGCACCTTCGTCGCCGAACCCTCGCGCCGCCGCGCGCACGGGTAGCGGCCTACCCCGCGGCCCCGCCCGGGCGGGGGCGCAGCAGGTCCGACCAGCGCCAATAGCCCGAGCCGACCACCAGCCGAGGGGCGCCGGGGCCGTCGTTCAGGGAAATCAGCACGAGGCCATGCACCGGCTCGGCGCGGCAGGCCTCCGGCGCGAACCCGACCTCCCACATGATCGCCTCGCGGACGGCGGCGAGGCCTGCGCCGTCCTGGCCGTGGCTGCGGATCCAGTCGCCGTTCCAGACCAGGAGCGCCTTGCCGCCTGAGCCCGCCGCGTGCGCGTCGGCGACGGCGGCCTGCACCTGCGGATCCTTGCGCAGCGCCGCCTGCAGCCGCCTGACCATGTCGCAGGGGCGCCCGGAGGGGCCGGAGCCCGCGGTCGCCGCCGAGGCGACCTGGGCGTCGCTCAGCTCGGCGACGCCTTCCGACGACGGGCCCTCGCTGGCCGGCAGGGGCACAATGTCCGGGCGCGCCGGCGTCCGCCGGGCGATGTTCCGCGGCGGCGGAGGCGGCTGCACCGGCGCCGGCGGGGCTGCGGCGGGCGGTGTCTCCACCTTGGCCGGCGGCCGCGCCTCGACCAGCATGACCGGCATCGGCGGGAGCTCCGGCGGCGCGACCTTCGGCGCATCCCGGTGCGCCGAAACCAGCACGAAGATCACCAGCGCGTGGCCGGCGACGCTCAGGGTCGTCGTGAGCAACCCACGCCGCCTCCCCGACCGCCGCCTAGGCTGAATCGACATTCATTCGCTCCGGCCGACACGGCCACGGAGGAGGAGACGCCTCCGATCGGGCTGAATGTAGGCCGCCGCTACGCCAGGACGATCAGCACCACCCGGCGATTGGCCTGCCGGCCGGCCCGGTTGTTGTTGGGCTGCGCGGGCACGTCGGCGCCGTAGGAGATGGTGCTGATCCGGTTCAGCGCCACGCCGTGTTCGTTGAGGTAGCGGCGCACCGCCTCGGCCCGCTCTTCGCCCAGCCTGTAGTTGTAGTCCTTCGAGCCGGTGGCGTCGGTGTGGCCCTGCACCTCGACGTAGACGTTGCGGTTGTCGGTCTTCAGCTTGTCGACGAACGCGTCGAGCCTGGCCTGCGCCTCGGGCGACAGCGCCGCCTTGGAGACCCCGAACTTCATGCTGTCGTCGGTCAGCACCTCGGAATAGAGGAACTTGCCCTCGGCCAGCTTGCCGGCGGCCGTCGCCCGCTGCAGCGCATCGCGCGACGTCTGGTCGAGCGTCGCGATCTTGGTGTCGTGGTCCGCGACACGGCCGGACACGTCGCTGACCCGCGTATCGACCGCGGCCACATGCTCGTTGACGTATTTCTCGGTAGCGCAGCCGCCCAGGCCCGCCACACCCAACACCATCGCCCCTGCAATCACCGCACGCTGGATCATCGAAGTCCCTCCGTTGCTGTCCGTTCGAACCGCCGTAAACCCCCAACAGCGCAATCCATCGGGGCCGAAGACGGCGGTTTGTGGGCAAAGCTTGGCTGCGGTGCTTTTGTTCCAACTGCAGAGCCAGATCATCGCTCAGACGGAAAGCCCCCAAAAACCGATGTCATGGATGGGGGCCCACCGCTCACGCCGTCTCCGACGCGATCCGCGCCACCAGTTCCTGCAGCTGGTCGCCGCTGATCAGGGTGACGCCTTGCGACCTGGCGCGTTCGACGTCCTCGTCGGGGGGCGCTGGCCCCACGCACATCAGCGTCAGGTCCTCGGTCACCGTGCCGCGCACGCCCAGGCCGACCGACCGGGCCACGGCGGCCAGGTAGTCCATGCGCGCCTCGGACCAGCCGGCGAAGCAGACGGCGTGCTGCTCGAAGCCGCCGGACAGCAGCCGCTTGAACTCCATGGCGTCCGCCGGCGGCACGGGCGGGGTATGCCAGGCCTCTTCCTCGCTCAGCGGCGCGCCGCCGAGGCGCGCGCGGACCACGGGCGACATCGGCGGCGCCGTGACCTTCGCTTCGAGCTCGGCGGGCCAGGCCAGGCCGAGCGTCACCCCATAGGGGATCAGGTCGCCGTCCTCGGTGATGAACCCCCCGCAGACGTAGGCCGGGCAGGCGGCCGGCCGGCCCTCGACGCCCAGCGCCGCCAGCCGCGCGCCGTAGCCGGCCGCGTCCTCCCGCCGAAGGTAGCCGACCCGCCTGCCCTCGATCACCACCGCCACGGCGTTGGGGTCGGAGTGGTTGTCCGGCTCCGGGACCAACAGGGCCGCGCAATGCAGGTTGACCCCCTGGGGCTCGTGGCCCGCGATCGCTTCCAGCGCGGCCTGGTAGTGGCTCTCGCCGGCGATCTCGAAGTCGCACCAGCGCCGGCCCTGCAGGCGCACGGGCGGGTCGTCCGGCAGATCGAGAGGGGTTTCGGGAGGCGCGCCGCGGCGCAGGGCGTGCATCGCCAGCGCGATGGCCACGGCTCCGAGGATGAGTGCGAGGAAAAGCTCCAACTGGCCCCCCTCCGGTGGCAGGCGCCCTTCACCTTGCGCGATATACGGCCCTTCCCGCAAGAACGCCGGTCGGCGAGCGTCAGGTTACTCCCGCATCGTCACGCTTCCCCGCCCGTTTTCTAAAGCCACGCTGAAACCGTCGGTCGCTCCGCCGGTTAGGCGGCGATGGCGCGATATCATTTCCATACGGAGGATGGTCGTCACCACCCGGACCAGGACGGGCTTGAGCTGGCCGACGTCGCCGCCGCCCGCGTGGAGGCGGTCAAGGCGATCGGTCAACTGATCAACGAGAAACCCGACGAGTTCTGGCGTGACGGCCTGTTCCGCATGACCGTCACCAATGCGGAAGGACTGACGCTGTTCATTCTCGACATCAGTTCCATCGTGTCGCCGGCGGTGCGCCTGTAGGCCGGAACCTTCGCCCGAGAGGATCATTCCGGCCTCGGAGCGGTCTGAGGGCTCCAAGCCTTCAGACCGGTTGAGCAGGCCCTGGCGCCGCGGCGCCGGGGCCACCCTCGGCGCCATGTCTGCCGGATTCGCCGCCAGCGCCAGGCGCCGGCCGGAGCAGCATCGGCGGCATGATCCGTCGGCGCCGGACCCAGCCGGTTCTGGCCTCCGCCTAGGCGGCCTAGCGCGAGAAGGCGCCGCCGGATTGGACAGAAGCCGCGGATCAGGCAAGGCTCGCCCGACGATGCCTGACGAACGCAAGAAAGACCGCTACGCCTTACGGGCCGACGGCCCCGGCTGGACGGTCTACGAGCTCTGGTCGGGCAATCCCGCCGCCGTCGCCGGAGTCCCGCAGACCGGGCTTTCCGAGGACGACGCCCGGCACATGGCGGCGCTGCTCAACGCCCAGTCGCGCCGGGGCGACAGCTCCATGCGCCGGCGCCCCTAGCGCGTCACGCCTCGCTGAGCTGCAGCGCCGGGTAGTCCACGTAACCCTCCGGACCCGCCGAATAGAAGGTCTCGGCGATCCACGGATTGAGCGGCGCGCCGCTCTTCAGGCGCTCGGGCAGGTCGGGGTTGGAGATGAACAGCTTGCCGAAGGCCACCGCGTCGGCCTCGCCCGAGGCCACCGCGGCCCGGGCGCTTTCCAGGTCGAAGCCTTCGTTGACGATGTAGGGGCCGCCGAACGCCGCCTTCAGCTGCGGGCCGAGGCTGTCGTCCGCCCGGCGCTCGCGCGCCATCAGGAAGGCCAGGCCCCGCTCGCGCATAGCGCGGGCCACGTAGTCGAAGGTGGCGGAAAGGTCGCTGTCGCCCATGTCGTGCACGTCGCCGCGCGGAGCGAGGTGCAGGCCGACCCGGTCGGCGCCGAACACCGAGATCGCCGCGTCCACCGCCTCCAGCATCAGCCGGGCGCGGTTCTCGATTGCGCCGCCGTACTGGTCGGTCCGGCGGTTGGACTTGTCCTGCAGGAACTGGTCGAGCAGGTAGCCGTTGGCGCCGTGCAGCTCGACGCCGTCGAAGCCGGCGCGCCGGGCGTTCTCCGCGCCCTGCCGGTAGGCCTCGACCACGCCCTTGATCTCATCGATCGAAAGCTCTCGCGGCACCGGATAGGGCCGCTGCGGCCGCAGCAGGCTGACGTTGCCGTTGGCCGCGATGGCGCTGGGCGCCACCGGCGCCGCGCCGCCGTGGAAGCTCGGGTCGGAGATGCGGCCCACGTGCCAGAGCTGCAGCAGGATCAGGCCGCCGGCCTTGTGCACCGCCTCGGTGGTGAGCTTCCAGCCCTCCACCTGCTCGTCCGACCAGATGCCCGGCGTATCGGCATAGCCGACGCCCAGCGGGGTGACCGAGGTCGCCTCGCTGACGATCAGGCCGGCCGAGGCGCGCTGTGCGTAGTACTGCGCCACCAGCGGACCGGGGGTGCGCTCGACGCCGGACCGCGACCGCGTGAGCGGCGCCATGACGATGCGGTTCTTGAGCTTCAGCGCGCCGATCTGGATCGGGTCGAACAGCGAGGTCATGCACTAAGTCCCTGGGTGAAGGTTCGCACTCAGGTAGGGCCTCCGGCGACGGCCGCACCCGAAGTTTTCCTGGAAGGTGCGTGAGAAATGCGGGAGCCCTGGTCGGCAGGACCGCGCCGACCTACTGGAGAAAGCGCCCGATCGCCGGCAGCGACCAGCGCCCCAGGATCCAGATGTCGAGCCAGACGACGGCGATGGTGAGCGCGTAGAGCGACGCCAGGACGGGCTGGCGCTTGGTCATGTTGCGGATTACCCCCGCGACCAGCGGCCCGGTGATGGGACCGAGCGAGGCGTAGCCCAAAAGTCTGATGCTCTTTCGCGTCGACATGCCGGCATTGATCCATGGATGGGCGCGTAACGTAATCCCCAAAGCGAAGGTTGCGCCGCGTCGGCCGCAAAATCCAGGACCGCCCGACGCTCCGGGGTGGGGCGTCGAGCCCCACTCCGGTTGCGCTCTCCTTGGGGTCGGGAGGTTCGCCTGGAGCGGACCTCCCAGCGGTATCACCTGTCGAAGGGGCGCCAGTGTCCCTGCGAATAATAGCCGTGATCGTCCTGGCGATCCTTGCGCCAATGGTAATGTCCCTTACGGTTTTGCTCCCGCCAGGCGTCGTCGTGGAAGGTCACGCCCAGATTGCTGGGGTAGGTCGTGTAACGCTGCGCCACGCGCCAGCACTCGCCGTAACGGTTGCAGGCCACGTCGGCGGAGGCTGACGTGGCGGACAGCGCTATGGCGCCCCCAGCTACCGCCGCCATCAGTGCGCCGGCAGCCAAGGTCTTGTTGAAGTTTTTCATTCGATCGTCCTTTCGTTAAGCCCGGGCTCAACGGACGGGTCGGATGGTTGTTCCGGCGACAGGCCTGATGCTCTACTTGCAGACACTCAGACGCTCCCTGGACGGATCTCTGGTAGAACGTCGTTCCGCGGACAGGCGCCGCCCTTCATCTCATCCGCGCCCGCTTCCACACCCGCCGCCGTCCGCAAACGCGCTTGCGCTGCGGCGAAACCGAGTTCAGGCCGCCATGCACCGCTCGACGAATGAAACGAATGCGCGAGCCTTGGCGCCGGCGAGCCGGCCCGTCGGGTAAACGGCGGACAGGCTGGTTGGCGGCAAGCTCCAGTCCTCCAAGATCGGCACGACCTCTCCGGATTTCAGCTCGGGCGAGAAAAGCCACTCCGATGACACCGCCAACCCAAGGTCGCAGGTCACCGCCTCCCGCAGGCCCTCCGCTTGGGTCACTTTCAAGCGCCCCTGGAGAGACACCGACACCTCGGCGTCAGCCTTTCGAAACGTAAAGGAATCACGCCCTCCGCCCCGCGTAAGGATGATGGCCTGATGGCTGACCAGGTCGTCGGGCGAAGTCGGGATTCCATGGCGCTGCAGGTACGCGGGCGTGGCCACGACCATGGAGCGGCCCTCCGCGATCCGGCGGGCGGTCATGTTCGAATTCGGCATTGCTCCCGTTCGTAGCGCAACATCAACGCCTTCGTTGACCAGATCCACCAAGCGGTCGTCGAGGACAAGCTCCAGCTCGAGGTCAGGGTTTTCGGCCAAGAACGCCGACAAGCTCGGAATGACATGGAGCCGTCCAAAACAGATCGATGTCGACACGCGCAGCTTCCCTGAGAGGCCGTTCGCGACCCCTTGCGCCGCCATCACCGCCTCGTCGGCTTCCTCGATCGTCCGCTTCGCGCGCTCATAGAAGGCCCGGCCGGCCTCGGTCGGGACCACGCTGCGCGTCGAACGCAGCAGCAGGCTCACGCCCAGCCATTCCTCGAGCTGGACAACAGCCTTCGAGACGGCCGGCTGCCCGACACCTTGACGCCGCGCCACCGCCGAAAACGAGCCGGCATCGACGACCCGCACGAAAATCTCCAGGGCCGCGAGTCTGTCCATTAAGCGCTCCGTCGGTCAGCTGATCTCGTCGACACGGTCCGGGTAGAAGGCCACGTAGTCCTTGATCTGCGCCATCGCATCAAATGGGGTCTCGTAAGTCCAAACCGCATTGAGCGAACGCTCTCCGCCGGCCGGAATGCTGAAGTACGAAGCGTCGCCCTTGTAGGGACAATAGGTCGTGTGTTCGCTGCGCGTGAGCGCGGCCATGTCGACATCCCGACGCGGGATGTACTGGACGGCGGGATAGGACGCCTCGCGAAGGGTCACCGCATCGCGGGTGTCGGCGATGATCTTCCCGCCGACCGTGACCACGACGCGAGACGGATTGGCTTCGATCGTAATCGGGTGATCGGGACCCGGAACCTTGATCGGCTTGTCGGTCATGATCGGCATCCTTGTGATGTGGGAATGGCGCCTCGGCGTCCAAGAGCCGGGCCCTGTCTGCAACAAATGGGGTGGGCGCCCGGGCGCGGCGTCAAACCTCCGCGCCCGGACACAGGATCAGTTGGCGCTGTGGCCGCCGTCGACGTTGAGGATGTGGCCGGTGATGTACGAGGCTTCGTCGGATGCGATGAAGACGATCGCGTTGGCGAGCTCCTCCGAGAGGCCGAGTCGGGCCATAGGAACTTCCGTGACCAGATCCGCCTTGTTCTCCGGCGTGCGCGTGAAGCGCGTCAGCATGCCGGTGTCGGTGGGGCCGGGCGCGACGCCGTTGACACGGATTCCGGACTCGGCGAGCTCGAGCGCCACCGACTTGGTGATGCCTTCGACCGCGTGCTTGCTGCCGACGTAGACCGAAGCGCCGGCTGCGCCCTCGTGCCCGTAGGTCGAGGAGATGTTGACGATGCTGCCGCTGCC
>NZ_JAQGIZ010000153.1 GCF_028290885.1 Phenylobacterium sp. | reverse complement strand
CCTCGATGGCGAGAACCGTGGTGATCTCGAAGAAGCTGATCGGCTCGCCGGCGTTGGCCGCCTCCAGCCGGTCGGTGAGCTCATTGAGCTTGTCGTCGCTGATCAGCTCTCCGGCGATGCGGATGCGTTCGGCGAAGCGCACCAGGTGCGGCGAGGTGAGGGCATGGACGCGCCGCCCCTGCGCCTCGGCGATGGCGCGCAGGTAGGCGATGGTCGAGCCCTTGCCGTTGGTGCCGGCCACGTGGATCACCGGCGGCAGGCGCCGCTCCGGGTGGCCGAGGGTGGCCAGCAGGCGCTCCACCCGGCCGGTGGTGAGGTCGATAAGGCTCGGATGACTGGCGCGCAGGCGCTGGATCACCGCGTCCGAGGCGCGGATGGGGTCGTGGTCCTGCCCACTTCCTGGATTTGGGGGAGTCAGGTCAGGCGGCGGAAAGGCGGTTCCGCCCCATCATCAAGGTCTTCAGGATCGAGCTTAGCACGGCGCGCAGCTCGGCGCGGTTGACCACGCGGTCGACCATGCCGCGCTCCACCTGGAACTCCGCGCGCTGGAAGCCCGGCGGCAGGGTTTCGCGGATGGTCTGCTCGATCACCCGGCGGCCGGCGAAGCCGATCAGGGCGTTGGGTTCGGCCAGGTGCACGTCGCCCAGCATGGCGTAGGAGGCCATCACGCCGCCGGTGGTGGGATCGGTCAGGACGACGACATAGGGCAGGCCGGCGGCCTTGACCTCGTTGACCGCCAACGTCGTGCGGGCGAGCTGCATCAGCGAGAGCGTGCCTTCCTGCATCCGCGCGCCGCCGCTGGCGGTGAAGATCACGAAGGGCACTTCGCGCTTCACGGCCTCCTTGGCCGCGGTGATGAAGGCCTCGCCCACGGCCATGCTCAGCGAGCCGCCCATGAAGGCGAAGTCCTGCACCGCCACCACGGCAGGCTGGCCCATGATGTGGCCGTAGGCGACCGCCAGCGCGTCCTGCTCGCCGCTCGCCTTGCGCGCGGCCTTCAGGCGCTCGGGATAGGGCTTGATGTCCGGGAACTTGAGCGGGTCGTCGGCGACCGCGGGCGAGGCGATGCGCTCGAACTTGCCGTCGTCGAAGGTGTAGCGGAGCCGGGCCTGGGCGCCGATGCGCATGTGGTGGCCGGAGGGCGTCACCCAGAGCGCGGCCTCGAGGTCGGGGCGATAGATCATCTCCCCGGTGTCGGGGCACTTCACCCACAGGTTCTCGGGCGTCTCGCGCTTGGAGAACGCGTTGCGCACGCCAGGCGCGATCCGCGACAGCCAGCCGGTGCGTTCTCGGGGGGCGGCTGCAGGGCGCCCAGGTTTGTCGTTTCTCTGTTCAGCCATCGCCATGGTTCTAGACCGTCGTTTGGCCGACTCGCGCGGAGCGGACAGCCTTAGACAACGAATTAACTTTGAAAAGAACCCGCGCGGTCACGTCTTCGTTCATCTGCAGCGCCTCGGCGACTTCGTCCACGAGGGCCGAGCCCACCACCACGGCGTCGGCGACCCGGGCTATAGCTGACGCCCTTTCTGGAGTCTTGATCCCGAAGCCCACGGCGACCGGCAGGCCTGAGGCCTTGCGGACCCGCTCGACGTGCGGCGCAACCACGGCGGCGTCGGCTTCCTTGACCCCCGTCACCCCGGCCACCGAGACGTAGTAGACGAAGCCGGAGGTGCGGCGTACTACCACCTTCAGGCGCGCGTCGTCGGTGGTGGGGGTGGCAAGCCGGATCAGCGAGACCCCCGCCCCGTCCAGAGCGTCGGCCAGGGGGCCGGCCTCTTCCGGCGGGCAGTCGACGACGATCAGGCCGTCGACCCCGGCGTCCGCCGCGTCGCGGGCGAAGGCCTCGACGCCCCAGGTGACCAGGGGGTTCATGTAGCCCATCAGGATCAGCGGCGTGGTCTGGTCGACCACGCGGAAGCCGCGGACCAGGTCGAGCGTGCCCTTGAGCGTCATGCCGCCCGCCAGCGCCCGCTGCGCCGCGCGCTGGATCGGCGGGCCCTCGGCCATGGGGTCGGAGAAGGGGAAACCCAGCTCGATCAGGTCCGCGCCGGCGGCGGGCAGGCCCTTCAGGATCGAAAGCGCTGTGGCCGCGTCCGGATCGCCGGCCATCACATAGCCGACGAAGGCCGCGCGGCCCTCTTTGCGGAGGTCGGCGAACCGCTGGTCGATGCGGGCCTTGCTCAAGCCTCGCGCCCCAGATGGGCGGCGACGGTTGCGACGTCCTTGTCGCCACGGCCCGACAGGTTCAGCACGATGATCCCGTCCTTGCCCAGGTCCTTGGTGATCTCCGGCAGGCGGGCGAGCGCATGGCTGCTCTCGAGCGCTGGAATGATGCCTTCGAGCCGCGAGCAGAGCTGGAAGGCGTCCAGGGCCTCCTGGTCGGTCGCCGTGAGGTAGGTCGCCCGGCCCACGTCGTGCAGCCAGCTGTGCTCCGGCCCGATGCCCGGATAGTCGAGGCCAGCGGAGATCGAGTGAGCCTCGGTGATCTGGCCTTCCGGGTCCTGGATCAGGTAGGTCTTGTTGCCGTGCAGCACGCCGGGACGCCCGCCGTTGATGGCCGCGGCGTGCTTGTCGGTCCCCATGCCGTGGCCGGAGGCCTCGACGCCGATGATTTTCACGCTTTCGTCGTTGAGGAACGGGTGGAACAGGCCGATGGCGTTGGAGCCGCCGCCAACACAGGCCACGACGGCGTCGGGAAGACGCCCTTCCATCTCCAGGATCTGGCGGCGGCTCTCGACGCCGATCACCGCCTGGAAGTCGCGGACCATCTCCGGATAGGGGTGCGGGCCGGCGGCCGAGCCGATCAGGTAGTAGGTGTCCTCGACGTTGGTCACCCAGTCCCGCAGCGCCTCGTTCATGGCGTCCTTGAGCGTGGCGGAGCCAGACGTCACCGGCCGCACTTCCGCGCCCAGCAGGTTCATGCGGAAGACGTTGGGCTTCTGCCGCTCCACGTCGACCGAGCCCATGTAGACTACGCAAGGCAGGCCGAAGCGGGCGCAGACCGTGGCGGTGGCCACGCCGTGCTGGCCGGCGCCGGTCTCGGCGATGATCCGGGTCTTGCCCATCCGCATGGCCAGCAGGATCTGGCCCATGCAGTTGTTGATCTTGTGCGCGCCGGTGTGATTGAGCTCCTCGCGCTTCAGGTAGATCTTCGCGCCGCCATAGTGGGCCGTCAGGCGCTCGGCGAAATAGAGCGGGCTCGGACGGCCCACATAGTGCTTCAGGAACCCGGAGAGCTCGGCTTGGAAGCCCTCGTCCGCCTTGGCCGCCCGGTAGGCCGCGTCCAGCTCGTGGACCAGCGGCATCAGGGTTTCCGGCACATAGCGGCCGCCATAGTCGCCGAACCGGCCCTCGCCGTCGGGATAGGCCGTGTAATCGTTAGGACGGCCCACTGGAGTTGATGATGGCGCGTTCACGGGGGTCAGGCTTGAAGCTCTAGGCGCGTTTGGCGGCGTTGAGGAACGCGGCGATCAAGGCGGGGTCCTTTAGTCCGGGTCCGCGCTCCACGCCAGAGGAAACGTCCGCGAGGGGCGCGCCCGATTGCTGCACGGCCTCGGCGAGATTCCAGGGGTCGAGCCCGCCGGCCAGGAACCAGGGCCGCTGGAACCGGCGTCCGGCGAGCAGGGTCCAGTCGAAGGCGCGCCCCGCACCGCCCGGCCGGTCTGCGTCCTTCGCGGGCTTGGTGTCGAACATCAGATGGTCGGCCACGGTCTCGTAGTCGGCGGCTGAGGCGAGGTCGGCGGCCTCCGATACCGGCAGGACCTTGATGATCCCCGCCCGGGCGCGTTGGCCGACCGCGCGGGCGCGGGCCGGCGTCTCCGCGCCATGCAACTGGATGAAGTCGGGCTGCAGGACCTGCGCGATGCGGTCGACCTCGGCGTCGCTGGGATCGACCAGCACCGCCACGACCTTGGCCTTGCCGCGCACGGGCTGCGCCAGGCGCCAAGCCGCGTCGGGCGCGATGTTGCGCGGGCTCTTGTCGAAGAACATGAACCCCAGGAACACCGCGCCGCCGTCCAGGGCGGCCGTGACCGCCTCGGGGGTGCTGATCCCGCAGATCTTGGTCTGGACGCCCATGGGCCGGGATTAGGGCGCTCCGCGGCGCCGCCGCAAGGGGCGCTAGGGCTGCCGAGCCTTCAAGAGGTCGCGGATTTCCATCAGCAGCGCCTCCTGCGGCGGCGGCGGCGGCTTCTCCGCCGGCGGGGTCGCAGCGTCCCTCCGGCGGATGGCGTTCACGCCCTTGACCAGCAGGAAGACCACCCAGGCCACGATCAGGAACTTGATCAAGGTGTTGATGAACAGGCCGTACTGGATGGCGACCAGCTCGTTAGCCTTCGTGAGGGGATCGTCCGGCCGGAGCACCCATTGCAGGTGGGCGAAGTCGATGCCGGACAGCAGCAGGCCGATCGGCGGCATCACCACATTGTCGACCAGGCTTTTCACGATGTCGTTGAAGGCCGCGCCGACGATCACGCCGACCGCCAAGTCGATGACATTGCCACGGGCGATGAACTCCCGGAACTCGCCGAGGATTCCGAGGCGGACTTTCAAGGCGTCGCTCATGGCTGGCCTATTCTTCGGAGAGGTTCAACCGCTCGCGCAGTTCCTTGCCGCTCTTGAAGAAGGGCACGTGCTTGGCGCGAACGTCCACCGGCTCGCCCGTACGCGGGTTGCGTCCGGCGCGGGCGTCGCGCGAGCGGACCGACAGCGCCCCGAAGCCGCGAAGCTCCACCCGGCCGCCGGTTTCCAGCGCCTGGATCATCCGCTCCAGAACCACGCCGACCACGCGCTCGATGTCGCGCTGGGTCAGGTGCGGGTTCTCTTCGGCGAGTTTGGCGATCAGTTCCGATTTGATCATGCGGGCCCCTCGAACCGGCGTGACCATGGGCGAGTCCACCTTTGTATTCAAGGCGTAAATAGGGTTTACGCGGTTCGACAGCCGCGCTTGTTCATCGACGCCGCTTTGCAACCCTGGCGAGAAGCTGCGCGTCGGCGCATCCGTCGTCGGATTAGGCCGGCGCGCGCACCAGGGCGTCCACGTTACGCAACTTGCGGATCTGGGCGTTGGCCGCCTCCGCCTCAGCGGCGCTGATTTCCGGCGTCATCGAATGCATGTCGACCATGAACTTCGCGACGCCGGCCTCGATCGCCGACCCCGAGACGATTTCGTAGCCTGCCACACGCACCGTGCCGACCGGCCCGCGGACGGTGTAGCCCGCGCCGCCGTTCGGCAGCACGATCTCCGTGCGGGAACGGGTGAAGGCCGGATAGGGCACGGCGAACGGCGCGTCGCGGTTGGGACCCGGCTCGCGCTTGGGGAGGGGCCGCGGCGCAGCGCCGGTTCCCACCTTGTACTCCAGCATCCCCAGGTCCTGGTTCTTGCGCCAATACATGTCGTTGGTCCCGGTAAGCTCGATGGTGAAGAGGTCCCTGGCCGGGTCGTCGCGCCAGCTGACCTGGTCGATGTCCAACCCGCCGGCGACGTTGGAGAACTGCTGGCGGAAGGTGCGCTCGAAGTCGGCCTTCGGCGTCCTGGCCAGCGTCGCGCGCGCCGCATTGGCGAGCATGCCGCTGAACGTGACGGTGACCTGGGCCGCGGCCTTGGCGTCGAGCCCCTTCGAGGCGTCCAGGCGCAGCAGCGTGTCGACCGTAGGCACATTGATCCGCGGCTCGACGATGGGCTCCAGAGCGGCGCCCTGCGCGCGCACCGGCAAGCCCCACTTGTGCTGCGGCGGCAGCATGGCCTGAGGATTGCGGTCACCGGTGCGGGTGCCGTCGAGCCAGTAGGACTGGTCCTTGACCTTCACCCGCACGATCACGTGGTTGAAGGCCGTCAGCGACGGCGGCAGCTCGTCGAGCCCGTCACCGCCGCCCAGGTTCACCAGCACCGGCTCGGCGTCGAGGCCAAGGTTCTTCAGCAGCGCCAGCAGAAGCGCCGTCTTGGCCTTGCAGTCGCCGAACCGCCGGGTCCAGGTGTCGTCGGCGTTGGCCGGCACATAGCCGCCCTCGCCCATGCCGAGGAAGAAGTAGCGAGTCTTGTCCTCGACGAGTTGCAGGGCGGCGAAGGCGCGTTCCTTGGGATCCTTGGTGCGCGCGGCGATGGCGTCGGCCTCGGCCTTGATCGGCGACGTCGCTGAAACCTGCGAAGCCTTCGCGTAGAGCGGCGCCATCAGCTTGGAGACCTCGTTCCAGCTCTGGAAGCTGGTGGCCTGGAACTGCCCGACCCGGCGGAACCGCAGCGGCGCGCCCACAGGCGCCTTGGGCGCGAGCGCATTCGCCTGGTCGAGCGCAAGGACCGTGCGGCCGTCCTTGGCGCTGACAGTCGGATCGCCGAAGCCCGGCGTGGTCTTCCACTGCAGCGTCTCGCTCTTCGGCCAGGAGACGACGGCGCGGTAGCGGCCGACGACGCCTGCGAAATCGAGCCGCTCGCCGGCGAAGGAGTGGCCCTGGAGCACCGGATCGGCATGGGTGCGGGTGATGGCGAAGTCGAGGATGTCGCCGGTCTGCAGACCGTCGATCTGGCGGGAGGCGGTGATCCGCCCGTCGAGGCTCGCCTGCTCGAGGTTGGCTTCGCGCCGCAGGACCAGCATCGCCTTGGGGTCTGCCAGGAGGTCGATGGCCTTGCCGTCCCGGAGGATCTTCACGGTGTGGAAGGTCACGCTCTCCGTGTCGGGATTCCAGACCACGCTGATCGACTTCACGCCCGTGAGGCCCTCGGGCTTCAGGATCCTGATGACGCGGCGGTTGTAGAAGGTGTCGCCGGACGGATCGAGGCGCGCCTGGTGGTCGTCGAGCAACACCTGGGTGGCCGGCGCCCCCTCGTCAGACGGCGGCGGCGGAATGGGCGCGACATCCACCCAGGCCGGCGGCGGGCCGTAGGCGGGCTTGTCGGCGGCGAGAGCAGGGAGCGCGCAAGCCAGGACGGCCAGGACGGAACAGGCAAGCAGACGTAACGACAAGAAGACGCTCCCGGGACGCCCACGCGGCGGTCACCCCCACGATAGGACGGAAGCGTAAAAAGAAAACGGCGGACCGGTCGCCCGGTCCGCCGTCGTTTCCTTGAAGGCCCGGGGGCCCTTTAGAAGCTTAGTCCTTCTGGGCCTTCTCGCGGAGCGCCGCGCCCAGGATGTCGCCGAGCGAAGCGCCCGAGTCGGAGGCGCCGAACTTCTCGATGGCTTCCTTTTCCTCGGCCATTTCCAGGGCCTTCACCGACAGGGACACGCGGCGCGCGGCCTTGTCGACGTTGGCGATCTGGGCGTCCAGGCGGTCGCCGACGGCGAACCGCTCCGGCCGCTGGTCCGCTCGGTCGCGGGAAAGATCCGACTTGCGGATGAAGGCCGTCATCGGGGCTTCATCCTCACCGAACTTCACCTCGATGCCGCCCGAGGTGATCTCGGTGACGGTGACGGTGACGGTCTGGCCCTTGCGGTAGGTGTCGCCCTGCATCGGGTCGCCGGCCAGCTGCTTGATGCCCAGCGAGATGCGTTCTTTCTCGATGTCGACGTCGAGCACCTTGGCCTTGACCATCTCGCCCTTGGTGTACTTGGCGATCGCCTCCTCGCCGGGCACGGCCCAGTCGAGATCCGATAGGTGCACCATGCCGTCGATGTCGTTCTCCAGGCCGATGAACAGGCCGAACTCGGTGGCGTTCTTGACCTCGCCCTCGACGGTCGAGCCGACCGGGTGGGCGGCCACGAAGGCGTCCCACGGATTGGCCATGGCCTGCTTGAGGCCGAGCGACACGCGGCGCTTGGACGGATCGACGTCAATCACGACCACTTCCACCTCTTGGCTGGTGGAGACGATCTTGCCCGGATGGACGTTCTTCTTGGTCCAGCTCATCTCGGAGACGTGCACCAGGCCTTCGACGCCGGCCTCCAGCTCCACGAAGGCGCCGTAATCGGTGATGTTGGTGATGCGGCCGGTGAACTTCGCGCCCACCGGGTACTTGGCCTCCACGCCGTCCCACGGGTCGGACTGCAGCTGCTTCATGCCAAGCGAGATGCGCTGGGTGTCGGGATTGATCTTGACGATCTGCACCTTGACCGTGTCGCCCACCGCCAGCACCTGGCTCGGGTGGTTGACGCGCTTCCAGCTCATGTCGGTGACGTGCAGCAGGCCGTCGATGCCGCCCAGGTCCACGAACG
>NZ_JAQGIZ010000239.1 GCF_028290885.1 Phenylobacterium sp. | reverse complement strand
TATATGTTTCTAGTGTGCTTCTTGGATTTGAAGTTCGCTCGGCGCGTGGCCCGTGAATGAGGCGAACTTCAAATCCAAGAAAGCACACTAGGGGCTCAGGCCCCGGCGTTCATCGGCGGCTGGTGCTGCTCGATGAGATCGGTTCGCTCGGCCTCGCGGACCGCGCGGGTGACGTTGAGCCGGGTGAGGATCGCGGCCTCCCCATAGGCCTCGCGAGCCTTGTCCAGCGCCTCGCGCCAGGTCTGGTTGGCCAGGTTGTCGGTCTCGCCGGCGTAGACCACCGTCGGACCCTCCTTGCTCATCTTGGCGATCACGAAATTGGCCCCCGCCGGCGGCAGGAAGCGCGCCTCCTCCAGAGGTGTGTAGCGGTAACGGGCGCCGGATTTGCCGGCGAGCTCATATTGTCGGGTCAACGAAACTCTCCACCCCAGGGCGACGCGATCTTCGGCCCCTCCGCCGGGCCGCGACTCATGCTGTGCCCCAGGCTTGACCAAAAATAGACCTAGCTTGGCCATGGCGACCTTTCTTCTCAGGATGGCCTCATATAGGCCGCAAGTTGGCCGCAAGCGGAACAGCCTGCGCCGTAAGACGTTCGGGCCCTGCGCCGCCTCTGTTAGGGTCATATTCCCCCGGGGAGCGCGACTCGAAAGTCGGTCGCCCCGACATCGGAGCCCGCGAAGACTGTGGAGAAGCCGGCCGAGTTCAGCGTCCAAGCCGCAGGCGAGCGGCCAACCGTCGTGCTTTCCGGCGACTGGACGGCCAACAACCTGGGTGACGCGCCGGCGCGGCTCGCCGAGGCGCTGACGGGGCACGGCGATGTCGTGGCCGACATCCGCAAGGTCCGCCGGCTCGACACCGCCGGCGCCTACGGCCTGGTCCGCGCCCTGGGCCACGACTTCGACCTGAAGACGGTGCTGGCGCGGCCGGAAAGCGAACGGCTGCTCGAGCTGGTGGGCCACGCCGTCCATGCGCAGACGGTGAAGGTCCAGCCGCCCCGCGGCTTCCACGAGCTCACCGTGCGCATCGGCAAGGGGGTGATGAACGTCGGCTACGAGTGGGTCGACACCCTGGCCTTCCTCGGTCACCTGCTGGTGGTGGTGGCGCGCACCGCGGTTTACCTGTTCACCAATCCCAAGCGGATCCGCTGGGCGGCCATCTTCTCGCTCGCCGAGCGCGCCGGCCTCGACGCCATCCCGATCGTGGCGGTGACCTCGTTCTTCATCGGCGCCGTGGTGGGCCTCCTGGGCGCCAACATGCTGCGCCAGTTCGGGGCCGAGGTGTTCGCCGTCGAGTTGATCGGCATCGCGGTGCTGCGCGAGTTCAACATCATCATCACCGCCGTGCTGCTGGCCGGCCGTTCGGCGTCCAGCTTCGCCGCCGAACTCGGCTCGATGAAGATGAACCAGGAGATCGACGCCATGCAGGTGATGGGCGTCGACCCGTTCGAGGCGCTGGTGCTGCCGCGCTTCCTGGCGCTGCTGCTGACCATCCCGCTCCTGACCTTCGTGGCGACCCTGGCCGGCCTGTTCGGCGGCCTGGTGGTGGTCTGGACGGCGCTCAGCCTCGGCCCCACCTTCTTCCTTCAGCGGATCGTCGACAACGTGGGCGCCGTCCATTTCTGGGTCGGCATGTCGAAGGCCCCGGTCATGGCCATGGTCATCGCCGGCATCGGCTGCCGCCAGGGCCTGGAGGTCGGCGGCGACGTGGAATCGCTGGGCCGGCGGGTGACCGCGGCGGTGGTGCACGCCATCTTCGCGATCATCATGATCGACGCGGCCTTCGCGCTGATGTTCATGAAGCTGAACATATGACCGAGACCGTGGACGAGACCCAACTGTCCGACGACGAACTGCTCGACTCAGAGGGCCCGGTGGTGGAGGTGCGCGGCCTGCGCTCGGTGTTCGGCGACAATGTCGTGCACGACGGCCTCGACCTCACCTGCGAGCGCGGCGAGGTGCTGGGCGTGGTGGGCGGATCGGGCGCCGGCAAGTCGGTGCTGCTCAACACCATCATCGGCCTGCGCACGCCGCAGGCGGGCGTGGTCAAGGTGTTCGGCCAGGACATCGAGCACGCCTCTCGCCGGAAGTGGTCGGCCATCGAGCGGCGCTGGGGGGTGTTGTTCCAGCAAGGGGCGCTGTTCTCGAACCTCACGGTTCGCGAGAACGTGGCGGCGCCGATGTTCGAGCACACCCAGCTCCCGCGCCAGGAGATCTACGAGCTCTCGGACCTGAAGATCGCCCTGGTGGGCCTTGGCCCGGAGACCGGCGACCTGAAGCCCTCCGAGCTCTCCGGCGGCATGCGCAAGCGCGCCGGCCTCGCCCGCGCCCTGGCGCTCGACCCCGAACTGCTGTTCCTCGACGAGCCCACGGCAGGCCTGGACCCGATCAGCGCGGCGGCCTTCGACGAGCTGATCAAGGACCTGCACGACAGCCTCGACCTGACGGTTTTCATGATCACCCACGACCTCGACACCCTCTATGAGATCACCGACCGGGTTGCGGTCATCGCCGACAAGAAGGTGGTCGCCATCGCGCCGGTGCGAGAGCTCGAGCATGCGGACCATCCCTGGATCCGCGAGTATTTCCTGGGTCCGCGCGGCAGAGCCGCGGCCAAGGCGAAGACGAAGACGGAGGCTTGATGGAAAAGAACGCCAACTACGCCCTGGTGGGCCTTTCCTCGCTGATCCTGTTCGTCGGCCTGGTGATCTTCGTGGTCTGGCTGGCGAGGATTTCCTTCTCTCAGGAGTACGACCTCTACGACATCGTCTTCGACGGTCCGGTCCGCGGCCTGAACCAGGGCGGCGAGGTGCACTTCAACGGCATCAAGGTCGGCGAGGTCACCAAGATCGCGCTCGACCGGACCAACCCCAGCCGGGTGATCGCGCGTGCGCGGGTGACCTCCGACGTGCCGATCCGCATCGATTCCTACGCGACCCTGGAGCCACAAGGCATCACCGGGGTGAACTATGTGCAGATCACCGCCGGCACGCCGTCCAAGCCCCTGCTGAAGGTGGTCGAGAAGGCCAGGTGCGAGGCCCGCGGCGTCAGCCCCTGCATCCCGATCCTCAGGAGCCAGCGAAGCGCGCTCTCCGACCTGCTGGAGGGCGGCGGCACGGTGCTGACGCGCACCATCGAGGCCCTGGACCGGGTCAACCGCGTGCTCTCCGACCAGAACATCAAGACCTTCGGCGCGGCGCTCTCCGACGCGCAGGCCGTGACCGGCGAATTCCGTGAGCGCAAGGCGGTGATCGCCGACGCCCAGAAGCTGATCCAGGACCTCGACACCGCCACCCAGCACGCCGACGGGGTGCTGCAGTCCACGCAGAACATCGTCGACACCGACGGCCGCCGCGGCGTCAAGAACATCGCCGACGCCGCCGACGAGGCCAAGGGCGCCGCCAAGGACCTGCGCTCGATGGTCGACAAGCTGCAGGGCCCGACCGCCGATTTCGCCAACAACGGCCTGCCCCAGATCACGGCCGCCATCGTCGAACTGCAATCGGCGGCGCAGTCCCTCCAGCGGCTCGTCAACGAGATCCAGCGAAGCCCCACGGGCGCCCTCGGCAAGCCCGCCGCCGAGGAAGTGAAGGTGAAGCCATGATCCGTCCCCTTCTCCGTCTGGCCGCGATCGGGGCCTGCGCCCTGGCCCTGAGCGGCTGTATCTCGCTGCTCCCGAAGAGCAAGCCCGCCCAGCTCTACCGGTTCGGGGCGGCGCCGGCTGCGGCGCCCACCGCGGCGAGGCCCAACGCCGTCGCGGTGTTCCGCACCAACGGCAGCTTCCAGGGCGAGTCGGCGGACGACCGCATCCTGACCGTCACGGGCGGCAGGGCGGCCTATATCGCCCAAAGCCGCTGGGTGGCGCCGGCGGAGATCCTCTTCAACGAGGCGGTGGCGAACGCCTTCGACGCCAGCCCGGTCCGGCTGATCGCGCGCGGCCAGCAGGGCAAGTTCGCCTACGCGCTGCGGACCGACGTGCGCAGCTTCGAGGTGCGTTACGATCAGGGAGCGAACGCCGCCCCCACGATCGTCGTCCGCCTGCATGCGGCGCTCACCAGGAGCGACCAGAGCAGCGTCGGCGAGGAGGACTTCGAAGCCCGTGTTCCCGCCACCGACAATCGGGTCGGCGAGATCGTGGCCGCCTACAACAAGGCGGTCGCTGACGTGGTCGGCAAGCTGGTGACCTGGACCGAGACCGCAGCGACCTAGGCAGGTTCGAGCCCCGCCTGCCGCCGGGCGGCGGTGACGGTGTTCTGCAGCAGCACGGCCACGGTCATCAGACCGACGCCGCCCGGGACCGGCGTGATCCAGCCGGCGACCTGGCTGGCTTCCTTGAAGTTGACGTCGCCCACCACCTTGGTGCGGCCGGCGGCGGCCTTGACCGGGTCGTCGAAGGGCACGCGATTGATGCCCACGTCGATCACCGCCGCGCCGGGCTTGATCCAGTCGCCGCGGATCATCCGCGGCCGGCCCACGGCGGCCACCAGGATATCGGCCTCGCGGCAGACGGCGGGCAGGTCGCGGGTGCGCGAGTGGGCGATCGTCACCGTGCAGTCGGCCTGCAGCAGCAGCTGGGCGATCGGCCGGCCCACCAGCACCGAGCGGCCGACCACCACGGCGCGCAGGCCCGCAAGGTCGCCGACCGTCTCGCGCAGCAGGATCATGCAGCCGAGCGGCGTGCACGGGGTCAGCGCCGCCTGCCCGCTGGCCAGCCGTCCGGCGTTGACCACGTGCAGGCCGTCGACGTCCTTGTCCGGATTGATCGCCGCCAGCACCGCCTTCTCGTCGAGGTGCTTCGGCAAGGGCAGCTGCACTAGTATGCCGTGGATCAGGGGGTCGACGTTCAGCTCGCCCACTAGCCGCAGCAGGTCGTGCTGGGCGGTGTCGGCCGGAAGCCGGTGGGTGACCGAGTGCATGCCCACCGCCAGCGAGTGCTCGCCCTTCGAGCGGACGTAGATCTCGCTCGCCGGGTCGTCGCCCACCAGCACCACCGCCAGCCCCGGCTGCAGGCCGTGGTTGGCGCGCAGCTCAGCCACCTCGGCTGCCACCTGCGCCCGCAGGCGCTCGGCGTAGACCTTCCCGTCGATGAGCTTGGCTGGGGCGTCGGCCATGGGGTCTCCTGGAACTGGCGCCCCGACTAGCCGTTCAGGCCTCGCTGCGCAAACGCCTGGGGCTTCAGGATGAATTTCGGACAGGCTTTCACGAGGGTTGCGAGTGCGGTCTCCACATGGACCGGCCGCCCATCGGCCTTCCTGCTGTGCTGCCTGCTGGTGGCGATCTGGGCCACGACCGGGCCGATCTTTCACTACTCCGACACCTGGCAGCTGGTGATCAACACCTCGACCACCATCGTCACCTTCCTGATGGTGTTCCTGATCCAGAACACCCAGAACCGCGACAACGCCGCCGTTCAGGCCAAGCTCGACGAGCTGATCCGGGCGTCCAAGGCCAAGAACGAGTTCATCGGCATCGAGCATCTTTCCGACCAGGAACTGGAGGAGATCCTCAAGCAGTGCGAGCGCCATCGGCCGCACATGCTGAGGCGCGCCGAGGCCACCGCCGACCGGGCCGTGAAAAGCGAGGTCCGCACCGCCCGCAAGCAGGCGACGCGGCGCACCAAGGCGCCGGCGCGCAAGACGCCTGAGCAGCAGCCTCAGTCTATCGCGTAGAGCGCTGGATAGGGATCGGTCTTGCCGGCCACCACGTCGGCCACGGAGACCGGCTTCCAGCCCACCATGCGGCTTGCGCTCACCCGCCACGCCTCGGCGATATCGTCGCGCAGCTCGGAGGCTCCGACGGCCAGCTGCAGGGTCGCGAACGCCGGCCCGCGCGGATCGCCGGGCGCCAGGCCGCCGGCCTTCTCCAGCGCGTAGAGCGGGACCACCTGCCGGGCAGTGGCCGCGAGCAGGTCGGCCGTGCGCTGCTCGATGGAGCAGTCGCAGCTGCGCGGCGGCGCCATGTGGGCCGCGAGCGCCGCCGGCGTGACCGAGCTGTGCACAAGTTCGCCTTCGAACGGTCCGTGGATCTTGGCGGCGGTGAAGCCCTGGGGATTGGGGAAGTCGCCCCAGCCGTTGAAGTGGACACTGACATGCAGCGGCTGGCTACCGTCGCCGACGTAGTGCGAGAGTTGGCCGATCGTCTCGAGGATGTGGGCCTCGCGGCGGCGGCGGTCGGCGGTGAACCAGTCGCGGTGCGCAGCCCATGCGGGGTTGGCCTCCGCTGCAGTCAGCACGCGCCAATAGGCGAAGTCGAGGACGAGCTGCTGCCAGCTCTCGACGATCGAATAAGGCAGGTAACCGGCCTTCCAGCTGTCCTGGCCCACGACGCGCAGGGCGGCTTCGTACTCCGCCCGCGTCGGCGGCAGGGCCGAGACTTTCGGTCCGCCGAACACCGTCCCGTCGTCGCCGAGGTCGAGGAAGTGGCCTGGGTCGAAGTCGCTGTCCCGCGCGCGGCCGGCCCCCTTTGAGCGGTCCGGCTCACGCGACAGCTCGCCGACGTCGAGCGCCGCCTGCCGGGTATGCAGAAAGGCGGGTAGTTCCGGCGGCAGCGCGTGCATGGCGGCCTCGCCGATCATCCGGTGGCCGGTGGCGCCCCAGGCGAGCGCGAGGCCTGGAACGGCGGCGATCAGGGCGGTGGCGAGGGCAAGCTGCACAAGGCGTTTCATCGCCCCCCTCTGGCGGCTCGCCCGCCGGAAGGCAAGGGGTCAGGCGGCGATGTTCAGGGCCTGCTCGACCCGGCCGACCCAGGCCTTGACCCGCGGGTAGTCATCGAGCTCGAAGCCGCCCTCCCCCGCCACCCGCGTGTAGGCGACCAGGGCCACGTCGGCGAGGCTCGGACTATCGCCCACCAGGAAGGCGCGGTCCGCCAACCCGTCCTCCAACCGCTGCAGCGCCGCCTGGCCGCGCTCCACGATCCGCGGCTCAAGGTCGGCGACGGGCTTGCCCTGGTAGCGCACCTGGAAGCGGGCGACGGCGACATAGGGCTCGTGGCTGTACTGCTCCCAGAACATCCATTCGAGCATCCTCGCGCGGTCATAGTCGTCCGCCGGGATCAGCGCCGAGCCCTCGGCCAGGTACAGGATGATGGCGTTGGATTGCGCCAGCGGGCGGCCGTCGTCGAGGATCACAGCCGGCACCTGGCCGGCCGGATTCATCGCCAGGAACTGCGCCGTGCGGCTCCCGCCGACCATGATGTCGGTCTCGATCCAATCGTAGGAAAACCCCAGCGAATCGGCGACCCACTTCACCTTCAGGCAGTTTCCGGAGATGGAATCCCCATAGATTTTCATGCTGCCCTCCTATGAACCCTGGCCGCGATAGAGGGCGATCCGCCTTGGGGCGCAAGCGAAGTCGTCTACGGGAACCTGTTAGATATGCTGACAGGCCCAAGGGTCGCACCCCATGCGGGGTTGGCGCCTCGGCGGACTCCGGCTAGGTTTCGGGCCACACCAGTTCAACGACGAAGGAGACGCCGTCCATGCGACGCCGCCTCGCCGCCCTGGCTACCGTTCCCCTGCTTTTCCTAGGCTCCAACGCACAGGCCGCGTCCAGCGATCCCGTGGGCGACCTGATCATGTCGGTCGTGACGGGCGCCCTGCCCTCGGGCCCGGGCTGGAACCTGAAGGCCACGCTCTACCACGCCGGCGCCAAGGGCGTGGGGGCGCTGGACGCCCTGGGCTGCAAGGTCGTCGCCATGCGCACGGTCGCCGTCGACAAGACCCTGATCCCCAGGCGCAGCGTGCTGTTCATCAAGGAAACCGTCGGCATGACCATGCCCGACGGCTCGGCGCACGACGGCTACTGGTACGCCTCTGACGTCGGCGGCGCGATCAAGGGCCCGCGCATCGACCTGTTCACCGGCTCGGGGGCGCGCTCCATGGGTCCCGCCAGGGCGCTGAACCTCGCGAGCCTCACCGCGGTGAAGGTCGGCGAGTTCAAGGGCTGCCCGCCGAACTAGCTTCGGCCCGCGCCACCAATTTCCCCGGACTGCCTTCGGCCCCCGAATCCTTCGGGCGCGCCTCTGCTTGTCTGGAGAGCAGCTTGATCGAAAAACCGAATTTCTTCGTCTTCACCGGCGGCCCGGGCGTCGGCAAGACCACCCTCCTGCGCCATCTGCAGGCCCTGGGCGAGATCGTCGTCGAGGAGACGCACCGCGCGGTGATCCGCGAGCAGGTCGCCGCCGGCGGCTCCGCCGTGCCTTGGATTGACCGCGGGGCCTACGCCCGCCTGACGGCCCGGCGCGACATCGCCATCTTCGAGCGGATGGCGCAGGAGACCCGTCGAGTCTTCTTCGACCGAGGGATCATGGACAGCCACGGCGGCGACGGGGTCGAGCCCTGGCCTGAGATCGTCGAGGCGCTGCGGACCCGCCGCTACAATCGCCTCGTCTTCGTCTTTCCGCCGTGGCGGGAGATCTATG
Organism: Phenylobacterium sp.; assembly: GCF_028290885.1. Classification (GTDB taxonomy): domain Bacteria; phylum Pseudomonadota; class Alphaproteobacteria; order Caulobacterales; family Caulobacteraceae; genus Phenylobacterium. The sequence goes on along the minus strand of NZ_JAQGIZ010000239.1, from coordinate 18,135 downwards.
AAACCGACGCGGAGCGCAGGCAGGACTGGCCCGAGGCCGAGCGGACCTTCGAGACGATCATCCGCATGCTCCAGGGCCTCGGCTATGCGCCGCTCGTGGTCCCGAAGGGCGACGTCGCCGCCCGCGCCGCCTTCGTGCTTGAGCACGCCTTGCCGCCGAACCTGAGTCCGCCCTAGGGTCCGGCCTCCCTCGTCATTGGAAGACCAAACGATGCTGAACCGCCGCGCCATGCTCCTGTCCTCCGGCGCTGCGGCGGTCGCGGTTGGCTTGACGCCGCGGGCTCTGGCCGCCGGCGATCCGGCGCTGGCCGCCCTGTTCGACCAGTTCTTCCAGGAAGGCCTGAACCAGCGTCCCGAGACGGCGACCCAGCTCGGCCTCGACAAGGGCGCCAACGCCGCCCTGAAGGCCAGGCTGGGCGACGGCTCGACCGCCGGCCGCGCGGCGGCCAAGGCGCAGACTGCCGACCAGCTCCGCCGCCTGCTGGCCGTCGACCGCACGAAGCTCACCGGCTCCGACCGGCTGAACTACGACACCATCCTCTACACGCGGAAATCCCAGGCCGACCTGGCGCGGTTCGACTTCGGCGGCACGGGCTTTGGCCCCTCGGCCTACGTGGTCAGCCAGCTGACCGGCGTCTACCAGTCGGTCCCGGACTTCCTCGACACCAAGCACACCATCGCCACGGCCGAGGACGCCGACGCCTATCTCTCGCGCCTGAGCGCCTTCGGCGACCAGCTCAACGCCGACACCGACCGCATGCTGCACGACGCGGGCCTGGGCGTGGCCCCGCCCGACTTCCTGCTGGACGCCACCCTCGAGCAGATGACCAAGACGCGGGTTCCGGCCGACCAGGCGCTGGTGGTCACCTCCATCGGCCGCCGCGCCGCCGAAAAGGGCCTTGGCGACCGCTACGGCAAGGACGCCGCGAGAATCTACAACGAGAAGGTCCTCCCCGCCCTCGACCGGCAGTTCGCCGAAACCCGCAAGCTGCGGGCCAAGGCCGTCCACGACGCCGGGGTGTGGCGGTTCAAGGACGGCGCGGCCTTTTACGAGGCGGCCCTGCACTCCACCACGACCACGCGCCTGTCACCCGAGGAGGTGCACAAGATCGGCCTCGACCAGGGGCGCGAGATCTCCGCGCGGCTGGACCGCCTGCTGAAGGCGCAGGGCCTGACGCAGGGCAGCCTGGCCGAGCGGATCAAGCACCTCTACGCCGACCCCAAGCAGCTCTTCCCCAACACCGACGCCGGCAAGGTGGAGGCCATCGCCTACTGCAACCACCGCCTGGACGAGATCCGGCCGCGCCTGCCCGCCGTCTTCAACCGCCTGCCGCCTTACAAGTTCGAGGTCCGCCGCGTGCCGCCGCAGACCGAGGCCGGCGCGGCGTCGGCCTTCAGCCAGGGCGCGGCCCTCGACGGCTCGCGGCCGGGGATCGTCTACTTCAACCTGCACGACAGCGCCGAGTGGCCGAAGTTCTGCCTCTCGACGACGATCTTCCACGAGGGCCTGCCGGGCCACCAGTTGGAGGGCGGCCTGGCGCTCTCCAACCGCGACCTACCGCTGATCCGCAAGAACACCAGCTTCTCAGGCTACGGCGAAGGCTGGGCGCTCTATGCCGAGCAACTGGCCGACGAGATCGGCATGTACGACGACGATCCGCTGGGCCGCATCGGCTATCTGAAGTTCCAGCTGTTCCGCGCCAACCGCTGCGTGGTCGACACCGGACTGCACCACATGCGCTGGACGCGCGAGCAGGCCATCGCCCGCTTCGTGGACAACGAGGGCGAGGCGCCCGGCTTCGCCACCCGCGAGGTCGACCGCTACTGCGCCACCCCCGGCCAGGCCTGCAGCTACAAGCTCGGTCACACCACCATCGTGAACCTGCGCACCCGCGCCAAGGCCGCGCTGGGCGCGAAGTTCGACCTCAAGGACTTCCACGACGCGATCCTGAGCTGCGGACGGGTGCCGCTCGACATCCTGGACCAGGTCGGCGCCGACTGGATCAGCGCGCGGAAGGCGGCCTGACGCCGAGCCTCAGGCGCGCACCGGCCTCACCGCCTCGAGGCCGGCATCGGTGAACGGGATATCCGTGCCGGGCAGATAGAGCACGATCGGCCGCACCTCGTAGACCGCGCCGGGGTTCGCGGTCTTCAGGGCCAGCGCCGCCTCGACGGCCTGTTCACGGCCTTCGCAATCGAGGACGTACAAGCCCAGGAGCTGTTCTTTGGTTTCCGCGAAGGGGCCGTCGATGACCAGGCCCCCGCCCCGCACGGTGAAGGCGGTTGCGGTCGCGCCCAGGCGAGCGGCGGGCCCTAATCGGCCTTCCTCGGTCAGGCGCTGGTGCACCCCGTTGAGCTCGCCCATGAGGGCCGCGTCTTCCGCGTCGCTCCAGGACTGGACAACCTCTTCCTCATGGTAGGCCAGGAAGGCGTAGAGCATGCGTTGTTCCCCCTCTCAGCGCATCGGCGCGCCTGTCTAGGACGTCTGGAAGGAGAACCTGCCGACATGCCAGCGCGCAAGGGGCCGGTCAGGTTTCGACGAAAGCCCGTTCGAGCACGAAGTCGCCCGGGCTGGAGATGGAGCCTTCCTCGTAGCCGAGGTCGAGCAACTGCTGCTTCAGATCGGTCAGCACCGACGGGCCGCCGCACAGCATCACCCGGTCGACCGCCTTGTCGAACGGCGGATTGCCCAGGTCGCGGAACAGCTGGCCCGAGGCGATCAGGTCGGTGATCCGCCCTTGGGTCTGGAAAGGCTCGCGGGTGACGGTCGGATAGTAGCGCAGCTTCGGCGCGATCAGTTCGCCCAGGATCTCGTCCTCGGCGAGCGCGCCCGACAGCAGCTCGCGGTAATTGAGGTCGGCGACATTGCGCACCGTGTGGGTGACGATCACCTGGTCGAACCGCTCATAGACCTCCGGGTCGCGGGCCAGCGACAGCCAGGGGGCGAGGCCGGTGCCCGTGCCCAGCATGTAGAGCCGCTTGCCAGGCTTCAGGCCGTCCAGCACCAGTGTCCCCGTCGGCTTGCGCCCGACCAGCACCTCGTCGCCGACCTTGATCTTCTGCAGGCGCGAGGTCAGGGGGCCGTCGGCGACCTTGATCGAGTAGAACTCCAGCTCCTCGTGCCAGGCCGGCGAGGCGATGGAGTAGGCCCGCACCAGCGGCTTGCCATCTTCCTTGGTCAGGCCGACCATCACGAACTGGCCGCTGGAAAACCGCAGCGCCGGATCGCGCGTGGTGCGGAACGAGAACAGGCTCTCGGTCCAGTGCTGGACCCAGGTCACCGTCTCGACGAAGAAGGCGCCGCCCGCCTTCACGGGCGCTGGTGCGATGGAAAGATCATTCATCGAGGTGTCTACGCTCTCTTCCGGACCATTTTCATCGGAAATAGCCCAACCTTGGAATTCTTCGCAAAGACAGATGGTCCTTGCCGGGCGCGGATCAAATGTCGCCGCCAACGTTTTCGATCGCGCCCGGCGCGCGGGCGACATGGATGCCGCACTCGGTCTTCTCCGAACCCGCCCAGCGGCCCGCGCGGACGTCCTCGCCCTCCTCGACGGGATTGGTGCAGGGCCAGCAGCCGATCGACGGGAAGCCCTGCGCCACCAGCGGATGGGCCGGCAGGTCGTACTCCGCCGCATAGGCGTCGAGGTCTTCCTTGGTCCAGTTGGCCAACGGATTGAACTTCACCTGACGGTCGGCCTGCTCGACCACCGGCAGCGCCAGCCGCGATCCGCCGTGGAAGCGCTTGCGTCCCGTCACCCAGCCGTCGAACTCGGCCAGCGCCCGATCGAGCGGCAGCACCTTGCGCACATGGCAGCAGGCGTCGGTGTCGGTCTGCCAGAGCTTGGCCTGCGGATCGGCGGTCGCCAGGTCCTGGTAGGCCGGGCGAAGGTCACGCACGTCGGTCAGGCCGAGCTTCGCTGCGAGTTGCCGACGGTAGTCGAGCGTCTGGCCGAACAGCATGCCGGTGTCGAGGAAGAGCACCGGGATATCCGGCTTCACCTTGGAGGCCAGGTGCAGCAGCACCGCCGACTCCGCGCCGAACGAGGAGACCAGCGCCAGCTTGTCGCCGAAGGTCTCGACGGCCGCCTCCAGCACCGTGCGGGGGTGCGCGTGCCGCAGCTCGGCGTCGAGCCTGGCGGCCAGCGTCAGGAAGCGGTCTGTGGTGTCGTAGGCCAAGCTCATCCTCCCCGCTCCACGAAGGCCGGAGGCCGGCCGTCGGTCGAGCGTTGATAGACGTGACGGAAGCGCCGGGCGGCCCGTTCCCAGTCTTCCACGGTCGAGCCGTCCGCCGGCTCGAAGGCGTCGAAACCGCAGCGGACCATGAAGCCCGCCTGCTCGCGAAGCACGTCGCCCACGGCGCGCACCTCGCCCTTGAATCCGAACCGCTCGCGCAACAGCCGCGCGTAGCTATAGGCGCGCCCGTCGCCGAACTTCGGGAAGGCTAGCGCCACCACCGAGAGCTGCGGCAGGTCGTAGGCCAGCGCCTCGACCTCCTCGTGGCTCTCTAGGCGCACGCCGACCGCGCGGCTTTCCGAGAGCAGGGCCTCGCCTTCCGACTGGAAACGGGTCAGCGAGATGATCACGTCGCCGGGCGGCACGCTCTGCTCGTCGCCGACGTGGGTGAACGGATCCTCGATGAGGTCGAACCGTCCGCCGGAAGACTTAATCAGCATCGGCATAGACCGCCTCCTTGAAGGGGGCGACGCCGGTGCGCCGGAAGGTGTCGAGGAAGCGCTCGCCGTCCTGGCGCTCGCGCAGGTAGGTCTCGACGATGGTGTCCACGGCGTCGGCCACGCGGTCGTAGGGCAGCGCCGGGCCCAGGGCCTGGCCGACCGCGGCGTCCTCCGCCCCGGAGCCGCCGAGCGTGAGCTGGTAGAACTCCTCGCCCTTCTTATCGACGCCCAGGATGCCGATGTGGCCCACGTGGTGGTGGCCGCAGGCGTTGATGCAGCCCGAGATCTTCACCTTCAGCTCGCCCACCCGCTCGGCGCGGTCCTGGTCGGCGAACTTCTCGGCGATGTGCTGGGCGACCGAAATAGCCCGCGCGTTGGCCAGCGCACAGTAGTCAAGCCCCGGGCAGGCGATGATGTCGCTGACCAGGTTCATGTTCGGCGTGGCGAGACGGGCCTCGGCCAGCGCCGCCCAGACCGTCGGGGCGTCGTCCAGCTTCACGTGCGGCAGGATCAGGTTCTGCTCGTGGGTGACGCGGATGACGCCCTGGCCATAGCGTTCCGCGAGGTCGGCGATGACCACCATCTGGTCGGCGTTCGCGTCGCCGGGCGTCTCGCCGATGGCCTTCAGGGACACCTCGACGATGCCGTAGCCCGCCACCTTGTGAGGTTTCAGATTGTTGCGCACGAACCGCGCGAAGGCCGGCGTCGAGCCCTTCGCCGCCTCGAGGGCTTCCGACACCGCCGGCAGGGTCTCGAAGGTCTTGGGCGCGAAGGCGCCGCGGATGCGGGCGAGTTCGGTGTCGGGCAGGTCGGGTTCGGCCCCGATCTTCTCCCACTCGGCCTCGACCTGGCTTGCGAACTCATCGCGGCCGAGCGTGGCCACCAGCACCTTGATCCGCGCCTTGTGGATGTTGTCGCGCCGGCCGTGGCGATTGTAGACCCGCAGGATCGCCTCCAGATACGAGAAGAGGCGCGTGGCCGGCAGGAACTGGCGGATGGTGGGGGCGATGTAGGGCATGCGCCCCAGGCCGCCGCCGACCATCACCTCGAAGCCCAGCACGCCGTCGCGGGCGCGCTTCAGGTTCAGGCCGATGTCGTGGGTCTTGGCCGCCGTGCGGTCCTTGGCCGCCGCCGTGACCGCGATCTTGAACTTGCGCGGCAGCCAGGAGAATTCCGGGTGCACCGTCGACCACTGGCGGATCGCCTCGGCCCAGACCCGCGGGTCGTCGATCTCCTCGGCCGTGGCCCCGGCATAGGGGTCGGCGGTGACGTTGCGGATGCAGTTGCCGCTGGTCTGGATGGCGTGCATGTCGACGCTCGCCAGGTGGTCCATGATGTCCGGCGCGTCGGCCAGCTTGATCCAGTGGAACTGCAGGTTGGTGCGGGTGGTGAAGTGGCCGTAGCCCTTGTCATAGGTGCGGCCGATCCAGGCGAGCTTGCGCAGCTGAGTCGGGTTCAGCGAGCCGTAGGGGATGGCGACCCGCAGCATGTAGGCGTGGAGCTGCAGGTAGAGACCGTTGCGCAGCCTGAGCGGCTTGAACTGGTCCTCCGAGAGCTCGCCGGAAAGCCGGCGCGTCACCTGGCCGCGGAACTCGGCGCTACGGTCGGCCAGGAAGTCCTTGTCGATGCTGTCGTACTGGTACATCGCGCCCTCTACTTGCGCCTGATCAGGTCGATGCGGCCGGTGGAGCGGGCCGCGCCATGGGCGTGCAGCAGCGCCTCGATGGCCGCGCCGCCCTCGGCCTGCTTGCCGTGGTTGAGGTTGGTGGGGCCAAGCGCCCGGATGCGCTCGCGGTAGCTCACCGGCGCCCACAGGCCCTCGGATTGCGTCAGGTCTATCAGGTAGGGTTCCACGACCACAGTCGGCTGGTTCTTGCCGTGCGCCTCGGCGGCCTCGGCGGCGGGATCGTCGTCGGCGAACAGGTCGGCGTCGGCGAAGCGCTCGACCCACTGGCCCTTGCGCCAGAACACGACCTCGCCGTCGACCAGCCGGTTGGCGGTGAGCGCCTTCATGCGCGGGCCTCGCGAACGATAGCGCCCAGTTCCGCGGGCTCACCGGCCTGGGCCAGCGCCATGGCTTCGCCGACGATCAGCAGCGCCGGGCCGTGCAGCGCGGCGGCGGCCTCGGCCAGGCCCGTGAGCGTGGTCACGACGCGGCGTTCATCCGCGCGGCTGGCGTTCTCGACGATGAGCGCCGGCGTCGAGCCTGCCCGCCCGGCGGCCATCAGGCGCACGGCGATGGGGGCGGCCATGGAGAGGCCCATGTAGATCACCACGGTCTGGTTGGGGCGGGCCAGGCTCTCCCAGTCCAGGTCCGGCTCGCCGCCGCTGGAGGCATGGCCGGTGACGAAGGTCACGGCCTGGGCGGAGCCGCGATGGGTCAAAGGCGCGCCCGCTGCGGCGCCTGCGGCCAGCGCCGCGGTGACGCCGGGGATGACGTGGCAGTCGACGCCGGCCGCGCGGCAGGCCTCCAGCTCCTCGCCGCCGCGGCCGAAGATGAACGGGTCGCCGCCCTTCAGCCGCACCACCTCCAGGCCCTCCAGGGCGAAGGCCGTGAGCATGCGGTTGATCTCGTCCTGGCTGTAGGAATGGCGCGACTTGCGCTTGGCGACTGAGATGCGCCGCGCCGAGGCCGGCGCGAGGTCGAGGATCTCGTCCGTGACCAGGCCGTCGTGAACCACCACGTCGGCCTTCTGCAGGATTTTCAGCGCCTTGAGGGTCATGAGTTCGGGGTCGCCGGGGCCGGCGCCGACCAGCCAGACCGCGCCGGCCGTCTTGCCGTGGGCGCGTTCGCCGCCACCCAAAACCACCAGGCCGCCCGCGCGCCTTGACCTCGTCCGCCGCTGCGCCATGATTAGCTTCTCTAAAGCCTCACTGTCCGAAAGCGGAACGGGACGGACTCGCGCCCGTCCCGCCGGTGTCCACAGGTGAAAAGGGCCGATACACCGCCGGACGCTTGCAAATAGGTGGCGGGGCGCCCAATTCGCAAGCCAAGGACTTCTGCCCCGGCTGTCAGGATTTCTATGGAAAGACCAACGGAACGAAGACGCCTGCCGCCGTTGAACGCCCTGCGCGCCTTCGAGGCCGCCGCCCGCCATCTCAACTTCAGCCGCGCCGCCGACGAGCTCTCGGTGACACCGGGCGCCGTCAGCCAGCAGATCCAGAATCTCGAGGACTACGTGGGCGCGGCGCTGTTCAAGCGCACGCCCAAGGGCCTGTTGCTGACCGACGCGGCGCAGACCGCCCTGCCGGCGTTGCGCGAAGCCTTCGACCGGCTGGCGGAGGCGGCCTCCCTGCTCACCGCCGCCGTCGACGGCCGGCGGCTGACGCTCACCGCCCCGCCTTCCTTCGCCGCCAAGTGGCTGGTGCCGAGGCTGGGCGCGTTCGAACAGGCCCATCCGCAGGTCGATGTCTGGCTCTCGGCGGCGATCGAACTGGTCGACCTGGCCGCCGGCGAGGTCGACGTGGCGATCCGCTACGGCGCCGGGCGCTATCCGGCGCTGGAGGTGCACCGCCTGTTCTCCGAGACGGTGATCCCGGTGGCGAGCCCCGACCACCTGGCCGAACATCCGCTGAGCACGCCTTCGGACCTCGCCAACCACATCCTGCTGCACGACGGCTCGCCGGACCTCGACGACAGCTGCCCCGACTGGTCGATGTGGCTGGCGGCGCGGGGTCTGAAGAACATCGACGCCATGCGCGGCCCGCGGTTCAACCAGTCCAGCCTGGTGATCGAGGCCGCGGTCAACGGCCGCGGCGTGGCGCTGGCCAAACGGACGCTGGCCCAGGCCGACCTAGAGGCCGGCCGGCTGGTCGCGCCGCTGCAGATCGCCACCGCCGTCGACTTCGCCTATTACCTCGTGCACCCCAAGGCCAAGGGCCGGCTGCCGCAGGTGAAGGCCTTCGTCAGCTGGATCGAGGCCCAGGCCAAGGCCCACGAGCAGGCGCTGCTGGCCATCGACAACGGCGCCGGCATCTAGACGAGTTACGGTCCATGAGCTTCACCACCGACCCGCGGCCCGCCCCCGCCGACTGCATGACGATGACCGAGGTCCGGCAGGGCGTGGACGCCCTCGACCGCCTGCTGGTGAGCGTGCTGGCCGAGCGCCAACGCTACATGGACGCCGCCGCGCGGATCAAGCCGGACCGCGCCGCCGTGCGCGACAACGCCCGCATCGAGGACGTGGTGGCCAAGGTCAGGGCCGCGGCCCGGGAGGCCGGTCTTTCCGAGGAGATCGCCGAGCCGGTCTGGCGGACGCTGATCGAGCGCTGCATCGCCCACGAGTTCGGCGTCTGGGACACGCTGCGCGAGAAGGCCTAGGTCCGCGCCTGATAGGCCGCGATATCGGCCACCGCCGCCTCCAGCGCGGCCCGCACGGCCGGCAAGCCCGAGGGACCCACGGCTTCGGCTTCCGCGCAGGCGTCGCCCAGCGCGTTGGCCCCGACGCCGCGCGCGGCGCCCTTGATCGTATGCACCACGTCGCGCCAGCCGGCGTCGGCGGCGTCCAGCGATCCGGCCCAGGCTTCGGCCTGCTGCCGAAACAGCGCCAGCACCTCTGAGATCACCTGGCGGTCGCCCGCCGTGAAGCTCTCCAGGTAGCCGAAATCCACCGCGCCCATGCGCCCCTTAGCCGTCACTGAAATCCCTTTCGGCGCCTGCCTTGCCAAGGCCGCGTTTTCGCGTATTTTCCGCGCCCTCGCCGCCGGGCCCGATATTGGCCCGGCGCGACGGCGGGTGCATAGCTCAGTTGGTAGAGCAGCTGACTCTTAATCAGCGGGTCGTAGGTTCGAATCCTACTGCACCCACCAAATTCTTCAAGAAAATTAGGTGGTTAGATCGGATGAGCTGAGGCCCGCCGTGCTAGCGCGTGGATTAGAGCGGTGAATTGGGCGCCGGAAATCCACATCGATCCTTTATGCCGCCTAGCCGTAGGTTGCGGCCGGCTACGCATCGGCCACGGAAAGTTGGAGTCGGCGATGTCGGACTCAATAGTTCAAGGACGCGCGGCTTTTCCGGAGCCGGACCGGGCAAGCGGGCCGCAGGAAGACCGAAGCGAGTTGTCCCGGCAACTGCCGCTTGCGGCGCGGTATGGGGCGTCTCTGCTGTTCGTGGTCCTGGCCACAGGGCTTGCATTCATCGTCGAGCACCTGATCTCCGCGCCGAACCTGACCCTCATCTTCGTCCTTCCGGTCGTGGCCGCGGCGACGTTTTTCGGTTGGGGTCCATCGCTCGCCGCGGTCGTCGCAGGGGTCCTTGCTTTCGACTTCTTCTTCACCAAGCCCTTCAATTCATTCCGGATCGCGAGCCCATCGGACCTTTGGGCCGCCGGCCTACTGTTGGTGATCGCCGCCGCGGTCAGCACGCTTGCCGCCGAATCCCGCCGCCGCGCCCTTGAGGCGCGCGAGGCCGCAGAGCAGGCGCAGGCGCTGCAGACCCTGGCGCACGTGGTCATCCAGGCGCGGCCGCAGTCCGAAATCCTCGAAGCCGCCGCGAGCGCCCTCAACCGCATTTTCCAGGCGCCGTCGGTGATCTTCATGGGAGAGGCGGGCGCGCTCCGTCCCGTGGCGAGCGCCGGCGGCCCCAAGATCACCAGCGCCGAGGAGGAAGCCGCGAACGGGGCGCTGGAGACCCGCCTGCCCGTCCGCGCCGAGACCTACCCCTTCGACCGGTCGCAGTTCGACTTCTGGCCGGTCGCCACGCCGAAGGCCTTCAGCTGCGTGATCGGCGTGGACTTCACCCGGTCGGGTCGCGGGCGGCCCGCCGCGCCGGAGCGCTTCGTCGAGATCGTCGGCGCCTATCTGGCGACGGCGTTTGGCGGCTCGGGAAAGGCTGCGGGCGCAGCCGCGTCCTGAGACCTCGGCGGCCAGAGCGCGTCAGTTGAAAGTGTGTGCACTTTCGCCGTCCGACACGCTCTAAACTCTTGAAGATAGACCCTTCTTGTCCGGTTCAGGTGATTGCACCTGAACCGGAAAGGGCCCGCCCGCCTACGGGACGGCGGGCCGGATCGCCTCGTCCGCCATGAAACGGTAGCCGATCCCCGGTTGGGTGAGGATCAGCCTGGGCGCGGAGGGATCCGGCTCGATCTTCTGGCGAAGCTGGCCGATGAACACCCGCAGGTACTGCATGTCCTCGACGTGCGCCGGCCCCCACAGGGAGATGAGCAGATCCTTGTGGGTCAGCACCTTGCCGTCAGCCCCGGCGAGCTTGACGAGCAGCTCGTATTCCTTCGGCGACAGGTGGACAGGCTCCCCTGCCCGGGTGACCAGCCGGCGGGGGATATCGATGGTCAGGTCCCCGGCGTGCACGATGGGCGGCGGCGCGTCCGCCTGCCTGAGCTGGCGGCGCATGGTGACCCGCAGGCGGGCCAGCAATTCGCCCACCCGGAACGGCTTTTCGACGTAGTCGTCGGCTCCGGCGTCGAGGGCTTCGATCTTCTCCATTTCCCGGTCGCGGGCCGAGAGGATGATGATCGGGCCCTCGTAGAAGGCGCGGGCCTTCAGCAGCACCTCCTGCCCGTCGATGTCGGGGAGCCCCAGGTCCAGCACCACGGCGTCGGGCGGGCGCCGCGCGATCTCGGCCAGCGCCTGCCGGCCGGTCTCCGCCCGGATCGGCTCATAGCCGGCCGCGTTCAGCGCGGGCCCGAGGAAACGATGCATCTGCGGCTCGTCGTCGACGACGAGAATCCGAAGCTTATGCATGGGCCGGGACCTGGCTTGAGCCGACGGCTTCCTTCTTGAGGCTGATCAGCATGCGGGTTCCGCGGCCCTCATGGATCGGACTGGCGGCGGCGATGCGTCCGCCCATGGCCTCGACGAAGCCTTTCGAGATGGCCAACCCGAGGCCCGCGCCCTTGCCCCGGTCGGTGGATTCTTCCATGCGGCGGAACCGCTCGAACACCCGCTCCAGCTCGGCCGTGGGAATGCCGCGGCCCTCGTCCTCGATGCTCAGCACCACATTGTTGCGGTCCTCGTAGGCCGCCAGTTCGATCGTGGAATCGTCAGGACTGTAGGCGATGGCGTTCTCCAGGATGTTCACCAGCGCCTGCTCCAGAAGCGCGGAGTCCACCTTCACCAGCGGCAGTTCGGCTGGGAAGTCCCGCGTGACCTCGCGCTGCGCGAGCCGGCGCGAAACCCGCTCCAGGGCCGCGCCCAGCACGTCGCGCACGTCGACCCAGTCGCTGCGGATGTTGAGGCCGCCGCCCTCGAGCCTAGTCATGTCGAGCAGGTTTCCGACATAGCGGTTCAGCCGCTCGGCTTCCTCGCGGATGCTCGTGAGCAGGTCCAGTTGCACGGCCTTGTCCAGGGAGTCCTGATACTCCAGGAGCGTCGTCGCCGATCCGAGCACGGTGGCGAGCGGCGTCCGCAGGTCATGGCTCACCGAGTTGAGCAGGGCGGAGCGGAGCTTGTCCGCCCGGCGCAGCGCCTCCGCATCGGCGGCGTCGGCGGCGAACTCGGCGCGCTCCAGCGCCACCGCGCCCTGATCGAGCAGCGCCGAGACGAACCGTTCGCCGTCCCCGCCCTGCACCGCCTTGGCCTCGAAGCCCGCCACCCCGGACCGGGCCCGAACGCCCTGTAGCGGCCGGTAAGTCCAGTCGGCGTTGGGCAGGGTGCCGGTGTCCGCCCCCGCCGGCTCGCCGTGCTCCCAGGCCCAACGCGCCGCGACCACGTCGGCGGTCCCCAGCGGCTTCATCTTCGGCGCCCCCGCGACCGGCACAACGTCCTCTCCGCCCGGAAGCAGGACGACCGCCTCCCCGCCGGTGGCCGCCGCGAGTTGCTCAGCGAGCGCCTGGGCGGCCTCTTCGCGGGAGGCGGCGGCCGACAGGCGCCGGCTGGCCGCCAGCAGGGCGGTGATGGCCGTGGCGCGCCGCGACGTCGCCATGGCCTGATCGCGGATGCGGCCGGTCAGCCAGCCGGTGGTCATCGCGACTCCGAAGAACACGACGAAGGTGAAGAGGTCGCTTGGATGGCCAATCGTGATGGACAGCCGCGGCTCGAGGAAGAAGAAGTTGTAGACGAAGGCGGCGACGGCTGCGCCGGTCACCGCCGGCCAGAGCCCGAACGCCAGCCCGCTCACCAGCACGCTGACCAGGAAGATCATGGCCAGGTTGGCGCCGTGGGAGAACTGGTCCACCAGGCCGGCGAACACGCCCGCGACGGCCACCAGGCCGATCGACGCCAGGTGCCCGCGCCAGGCGGCAAGCGGCGGCCGTGCCGCCGGCTTGACCTGCGGCTCCGGCTCCGGCTGGGCCTGCGCGGTGATGATGTGCAGGGCGGCCCCGGCCACTTCCTGGGCGAGTGCGGGGATCAGCGCCCGACCGAACAGCGCGCGCCAGCGCGAGCGGCTCGACTTGCCGACCACGATCTGGGTGACGTTGTTCTGGCGCGCGTAGTCCAGCAGCGTTCCGATCAGGTCGTCGCCGGTGAGCACGATATTGGCGCCGCCCAGCTGCTCGGCGAGCTTGAGCGCCACGTTGATCTTGGCGGCGCCCGTCGCGTCGGGAGACGGCCGGTTGGGGCGTTCGACGTAGGCGACAGTCCACGGCGCATTCATCATCATGTCCGAGAGCCGGCGCCCGGCGCGCACCAGGCTTTGCGCCATGGCGTCGGGCGCGACCAGCACCAGGATCCGTTCTCCGGCCGCCCAGGGGCCCTCGACGCCGCGCTGGCGCATGGCGGCGAGGAGCTGGTCGTCGACGGTCTGCGCCACCCGGCGCAGCGCCAGCTCGCGCAGGGCGGTCAGGTTCTCGGCCTTGAAGAAATGGGTCGCCGCCGTGCGGGCGGTCTCGGGCAGGTAGACCTTGCCCTCGCTCAGCCGTTGGCGGAGCTCGTCGGGCGTGATGTCCACCAGCTCGATGTCGTCGGCCCGCGACAGCGCCGAATCCGGCACCGTCTCGCGCTGCCGGACCCCGGTGATCTTCCAGACCAGGTCCACCAAGCTTTCGAGATGCTGGACGTTCAGCGTCGTCCAGACGTTGACCCCCGCCGAGAGCAGCTCCTCCACGTCCTGCCAGCGCTTGGGATGGCGCGACCCGGGCGCGTTGGAGTGGGCGTATTCGTCGACCAGCAGCAGCGCCGGCTTGCGCGCCAGGGCCGTGTCGATGTCGAATTCGAGGAGGGTTCGGCCCTTGTACTCGATCGGCTTGCGGGAAAGGACCTCCAGGTCCTGCAGCAGGGCCTCGGTTTCCCGCCGGCCGTGGGTCTCCACGACGCCGACCAGCACCTCGCCGCCATCGGCCCTGCGGCGGGCGGCCTGCGCCAGCATCTCGTAGGTCTTGCCGACCCCCGGCGCCATGCCGAGGAAGACCTTGAGCCGGCCGCGCCCGGCCTTGGCCGCTTCCACCAGAAGGGCGTCGGGATCGGGGCGGCGCGGCTCGTCCGGCTTCATGAGGCTTTCGGCGTACTCTTCGGAGCGGCGGTGTCCAGCGCCCTGTTGGTCATCAGCACGTTCACGTGCGGCTGGCCCAGGAACCCGAGGGTCGGGGCGCCGACGTGGTCGCTGATGATCTTGCGGACCTGCTCGGGCGAAACGCCGCGCGCCTTGGCGATGCGGTCGGCCTGCAGCAGCGCATAGGCGGGCGAGATGTCCGGATCGAGGCCCGATGCGGACGTCGTGATCGCGTCGTCCGGGATCTCCTCATGGCCGGTCGAAGCCCGCAGGTTCGCGGCGTCGCCCTTGATCCGCTTGGCGAGGTCGGGGTTCAGCGGCCCGTAGTTCGATCCGCTGGAGCCGCTGGCGTCATAGCCGTTGCTGCCGGCCGCGGACGGACGCGGATGCAGGTACTCGTCCTTGGCGAACGGCTGGGCGATGAGCGCCGAGCCGACGATCTTGCCGGAGCCGTCGCGGACTAGGCTGCCTTCGGCCTGGTAGGGGAAGGCGACCTTGGCGATGCCGGTGATCGCCAGGGGATAGCCGAGGCCCAGCAGGGCCGTGAACAGCACCGTTGAGACGATGGCGGGACGGATATCGGAGAGCATGTCCTTGACGCCTTTTCTTAGGCCAGACCGATGGTGGTGACGATCAGATCGACGATCTTGATCCCGATGAACGGCGCGATGACCCCGCCCAGGCCGTAGATCAGCAGGTTGCGCTGCAGGAGCCTGGAGGCGCCGATCGGGCGGTACTTCACGCCTTTCAGCGCGAGCGGCACGAGCGCGATGATGATCAGGGCGTTGAAGATCACCGCCGACAGGATGGCGCTGTGCGGGTTGCCCAGATGCATGACGTTGAGCGCGCCCAGAGCCGGCAGCGCGACCACGAAGATCGCCGGGATGATGGCGAAGTACTTGGCCACGTCGTTGGCGATGGAGAAGGTGGTCAGCGCGCCGCGGGTGATCAGCATCTGTTTGCCGACCTCGACGATCTCGATGACCTTGGTGGGGTCGCTATCCAGGTCGACCATGTTGCCGGCCTCGCGGGCGGCCTGGGTGCCGGTCTGCATGGCCACACCGACATCGGCCTGGGCGAGCGCCGGGGCGTCGTTGGAGCCGTCGCCGCACATGGCCACCAGCCGGCCCTTGCCCTGCTCCTCGCGGATCAGCCGCAGCTTGTCCTCCGGCGTCGCCTCGGCGAGGAAATCGTCGACACCGGCTTCGGAGGCGATGGCCGCGGCCGTGACCGGATTGTCGCCGGTGATCATCACCGTCCGCAGGCCCATGCGGCGCAGGTCGGCGAAGCGTTCCTTGACCCCGGCCTTGACCACGTCCTTCAGGTGGATGACGCCCACCAGCACGCCGTTCTCGCTGATCGCCAGCGGCGTGCCGCCGGAGCGCGCGATCCGGTCGATGGCCGCGTTGAGTTCGGTAGGCGCCTGGCCGGGAGTCAGGCCGACAGTCCGCAGGATCGCGTCCACCGCGCCCTTGCGCCAGCTGTCCTTGCCCGCGTCGAGACCGGAGATGCGCGTGGTGGCGCTGAACGGCACCGGCGTCGAATCCTTTGGCGGCGTGCCCGTCAGGCCCTTCTCGAGCGCGAGATCCACGATCGAGCGGCCCTCCGGCGTCTCGTCGGCGAGCGAGGCCATCAGGGCCGCGTGGAGCGCCGCCTCCGCCCGCACGCCAGGCGCGGCGATCACTTCGGTCGCCATGCGGTTGCCGTGGGTGATGGTGCCGGTCTTGTCGAGCAGCAGGGTGTCCACGTCGCCCGAGGCCTCGACGGCGCGGCCGGAGGTGGCCAGCACATTGACCTTCAGCAGCCGGTCCATGCCGGCGATGCCGATCGCCGAGAGCAGGCCGCCGATGGTGGTGGGGATCAGGCAGATGAAGAGGGCGCCCAGCACCAGCGGGTCGAGCTTCACGCCCGAGTACTGGCCGAGCCCCAGCAGGGTGGCCACCGCGATCAGGAAGATCAGGGTGAGGCCGGCCAAGAGCACGGTCAGCGCCAGCTCATTGGGCGTCTTGCGGCGCTCGGCGCCCTCGACCATGGCGATCATGCGGTCGAGGAAGGTGTTGCCCGGCTCGGCGGTGATGCGCACCTTGATCCAGTCGGAGACCACGGTGGTGCCGCCGGTGACGGCCGAGCGGTCGCCGCCGGACTCGCGGATCACCGGCGCGGATTCCCCGGTGATCGCCGCCTCGTTGACCGAGGCCACGCCTTCGATGATCTCGCCGTCGGAGGGGACGATGTCGCCGGCCTCCACCAGGACGATGCTCCCGGCGCTCAGCTTGTAGGCCGGCGTGGGCGCGATCGTGCCGCGCTCGGGATCGGTGATCAGCTTGGCCTTCACGTCGACGCGCTGAGCGCGCAGGGCGTCGGCCGCCGCCTTGCCGCGGCCCTCGGCGATGCTCTCGGCGAAGTTGGCGAAGAGCACGGTGAACCACAGCCACAGCGCGATCTGGAACGCCCACCACGGAGCCGTCCCCGTGGTGAAGTCGTAGATCGTCGAGACGGTCGCCAGGGCGGCGACGACCTCGGTGGCCAGGATCACCGGATTGCGGGCGAGCTTGCGCGGATCGAGCTTCACGAAGGAATCTCGGATCGCGCGGGAGAGCACGCTGGACGACAGGGTGGTCGCGGCGACCGCGGAGCGGCGCTTCTCGCCGAGATGGACGGTAGCGACGGTCATGGGAATCTTGGCTCCGAGAGGTCAGTGGCCGGCGACGGCGGCGAGCACTTGGAAGTGCTCGACGATCGAGCCGAGGGCTTGAGCGGGGAAGAACTGCAGCCCGCCCATGATCAGGATCACGCCGATGAGCAGGCTGATGAACAGCGGGCCGTGGGTCGGCAGGGTGCCGGCGGAGGGCTCGAGCTTCGGCTTGGCCGCCAGCGATCCGGCCATGGCCAGGACCGGGATGACGTAGGCGAAGCGGCCGAGCAGCATGGCGATGCCCAGGGTCGAGTTCCAATAAGGAACGTTGGCGGAAAGGCCGGCGAAGGCCGAGCCGTTGTTCCCGGTCGCCGAGGAGTAGGCGTAGAGGATTTCCGACAGCCCGTGCGGCCCCGAATTCTCCAGCGCCTTCAGGGCCACGGGGATCACCGCCGCGGCCGCGGAGAAGCCGAGGATCGCCAGCGGCAGGATCAGCACCGCCAGCATGGCGAACTTCACCTCGCGGGCCTCGATCTTCTTGCCCAGGTACTCCGGCGTTCGTCCGACCATCAGGCCGGCCACGAAGACCGCGATCAGCGCCATGACCACCATGCCGTAGAGGCCGGAGCCGACGCCGCCCGGCAGCATCTCGCCGAGCTGGATCATGAACATCGCCACCCCGCCGCCGAGCGGCATGTAGCTGTCGTGCATGGCGTTGACGCCGCCGTCGGAGGCGCCGGTGGTGAAGGCGGTCCACACGGACGTGGACGGCGCGCCGAAGCGGACCTCCTTGCCCTCCATGTTGACGGCGGTCGCGGCGTGCACGGCGTGCATGGCCGGCGCGGGCTGGGTTTCCGACCAGTAGACGACGGACGACGCCGCCAGGATGAAGGTCGCCATCACGGCCACCAAGGCGCGGGCTTCGCGGCGCGCCAGGGCGATGATCCCGAAGGCCACCACGCAAGCGTAGCCCAGCGCATTCATGATCACCTCTTCGATGAGGTTGGTGATCGCATTCGGGTTCTCGAACGGGTGGGCGGAGTTGGCGTTGAAGAGGCCGCCGCCGTTGGTGCCGAGCTGCTTGATCGCCTCCTGGCTGGCGGTGGGGAAGAGCGCGATGACTTGCTTGCCGCCCTCGATGCCAACGGCGTTGGCGTGCGCCGAGAGCGTCTGCGGCTCGCCCAGCGCCACGAAGACCAGGGCGATGACAAAGGCGATCGGCAGCAGGATGTAGAGGCTGATGCGGGTCAGATCGACCCAGAAATTGCCGAGCCCCTCGCCGCGGTTGGCGGCGAAGGCGCGGGCGACGGCGGCGGCGAGCGCGATGCCGGCCGCAGCCGACAGGAAGTTGTGCGACGTCAGCCCCGCCATCTGCGAGAAGGTCGAGACCGTCTGCTCCGGCACATAGGACTGCCAGTTGGTGTTGGTGACGAAGCTGAT